>NZ_JBFULL010000003.1:0-342264 GCF_056400345.1 Microbacterium sp. P5_B6
TGCTAGTTCGGCGCGCGAACCCGAGATGTAGTCTGCGCCCTTCACAAACCACAGCGAGATGTAGTCAAGATTCGCGGAGAACGGGCGCGTTCCAAAAACCTGTCTGAATTCGCTCTTCTKATCCTTCGTCTGCATGCTGGATCCCACGTATGGCGGATTGCTGATCAGGTAGATCTCGCCGCCGTCGTTCGGGCACACCGCGTTCCAGTCCACTTTGGCCGCATTGCCGTGCTTGACCTGGCCGGTCTCCTTCAGAGGAATGAGCGGGATCGAGACGCCGAACTTGTCCTTGAACTCGGAGTTCATCTGGTGCTTGGCGATCCACAGCGAGAGGATCGCGACCTCGACGGCGAAGTCGTCGATCTCGATGCCGTAGAAGTTCTCGATATTGATCTTTGACTCCGCGAAGAGCACGCGGTGCTTGTCGTCCAGTACGGCGAGGCGTTCGAGGATCGCGTGTTCGAGCCGTCGAAGCTCCTTGTACGCGATGACCAGGAAGTTGCCCGAGCCGCAGGCAGGGTCGAAGACTTTGATCTCGCTGATGCGCTCGAGCAGCGCTTCGAGCTTCTTCACCGAGTCATTCCCTGAATCCAGTTCGTCTTTGAGCGCGTCGAGGAAGAGCGGCTCGATCGTCTTCAGAATGTTGGGCACGGACGTGTAATGCTGGCCGAGGTCGCTGCGCTCGCCCGGCGTGACGATCGCCTGGAACATCGACCCGAAAATGTCGGGGTTGATCTCGCGCCAGATGAGCTTGCCGGCGTCGATAAGCTCCTGCCGCGCCTTCTTCGTGAACGCGGGCACCACGTGGTCGGATGACATCGTAAAGAGCCGTCCGTTGACGTACGGGAAGTCCGCGAGGTGATTTGGCTTGTCGCYGGGCCGTGTCGTGTCGAGCGCTGTGAACAGGTCTGTCAGGAAGTCAGCGGTGTCCGAGCCGTCGTCCAGCGTGTGCGAGCCAACCGCGTTTGTGAACTGGTTCTCTGCGAAGATCCCGGTATCTTCCGCGAAGAAACAGAACAGCAGGCGTGTGAAGAAGAGGTTCAGCGCGTGCCGACCGTGAGGTTGCTCAAGCAGGCCCGGGTTCGCGTGCAGGAGCTCGTCAAAGAGCTTCCCCATGCGCTCGGCAGCCTTGACGTCGGCGTGCGCCTCGGCGACGTATTGAGCCTTCTCCATCCCAGCCCAGGGGAGGAAGAAGGTGAAGTGCTGGTCGATCTCCCGGATCGGGAAGCCGATTGTCTCGCCGGTCTGGGTGTCGCTGGCGACCACCTCGACGTAGTCGGTGACGATCACGAAGCGCGTGTTGAAGCGTACGACGTCGGGTGAGGTCCTCAGGTTCTCGAGCCCCTCGAGGGGGTCGCCACTGGTCTCCTTAAAGTAGACGACCTTCTTCTGAGCGATCTCGCTCGAGGGGTCCGAAGCGACGTTGAGGTCGCCGTTGCGGAGGCGAGTGATGCTGCTCTGAGGCTTCCCGTAGGCGAGCAGCAGGTCGAAGACGAACTCGCGGTCATAGCTCTCGCGACCGGCCAGCGGCACGACGCGCTCCTCGACGGCCTTGAGATTCAGCCTTGCCATTAAGACTCCTGTTCTTGCGCGGGACAACGCACCACGATCGCAGCACCGCTGGTAGTGCCGGGCCTGGGGTTTGGAGACGGACCCGTCGTGCCCCGCCCCAGCGTATCGATGCGCGCGGACAGAAGTTGCGGCGGCGCATGGCGAGATCAAACCTTGCCATCCTCCGACAATCAGCCGCCCCAGCGATCGGGGGCGGCGCAGTGCTCGTCGGCGAATGGCTGCTAAGCGAAGCGCGCCAGCGCGGAGTCTGCAAGGAGTGAGCGGCGAGAACGGAGGCGGGACCGATCGCTACACTCTCGKCGTCGGAGKGAGGCGTCCATCAACCCGACGCCAGTTGGCGACGTGTTGCTTCATCTATCCACATCTCACCTCGGTCGCGTTGACGACGGCCGACCTGTGTCCGACACTGGCCGGATACGGACCGTGCGTCCGGCACGAGCGGAGGTCGAGATGGGCTACATCACCGCCTACGAGACGGCCAAGGGCCGCCGCTACCGCGTGCGTTATCGCAAGCCGGATCGCACCGAGGCGGAGAAGCGCGGCTTCACGACGATGCGCGAGGCGAAGCTCTACCTCTCGATGGTTACGGTGTCGAAGTCGAAGGGCGAATACATCGACCCGTCAGCGTCGCGAGTTCCGGTCCGGATGTTCGCCGACAGCTGGCTGCGATCCAAGCAGCCTCCGATGTCGAAGCCTTCGTACTACATGACACTTGAGCGGGCCTGGAACAACCACGTCGCGCCTGTCTGGGCCGACCGCGAGATCTCGTCGATTCGGCGCTCGGAAGTCCAGGATTGGGTGTCAGACCTCGCGACGAGGAAGTCGCGCACGGTGGTCCTTCGCGCATTGGGGATTCTGGCCGGCATCCTTGACGTTGCGATCGACGATCGGCGCCTCGCGAGCAATCCGGCCCGCAACGTACGCAATCTTCCGCGGCACGGGCCGGGCAAGCGCCGCATCTATCTCACGCACGATCAAGTGGCGACGCTGGCGGCGTGCTCGGCACATCCGACGCTCGTCCTCACACTCGCCTACTGCGGTCTGCGGTGGGGTGAGGCGACGGGGCTGCGGGTGCGCAGCGTGAACCGGCTGCGCCGGCGCTTCGTCATCGAGGAGAACGCCGTCATGATCRCCTACGAGATCCACGTCGGCACACCCAAGACGCAGGAACGCCGTTCGGTCCCTTACCCCGCGCGCCTCGCCCCGATGATCGAGCAGGCATGCGCTGGCAAGGGACCGGAGGGTTTGCTGTTCGGCGACGGGGTCAATCACATGYGCAACTCGGGCGACAAAGGATGGTTCGCGAACGCGGTCCGGCGGGCGCAGGAGATCGACCCGTCGATTCCGCGACTCACTCCTCACGACCTCCGTCACACTGCCGCGTCGCTCGCGATCAGCTCGGGCGCGAACGTAAAGGCGGTGCAGCGGATGCTCGGCCATGYGTCGGCCGCGATGACACTAGACACCTACGCGGAGCTCTTCGACGACGATCTGGATGCCGTGGCGACGCGACTGAATGACGCCATGCCGTTGGTGGCACTGCCCTCGGGTCCGCAGACCCGATACGCGCGACCGCTGTGACAGAGATTGTTTGGCATAAACAGCGCTTGTCGTGATGTCTTTTCGGACCCTGGAACCGATGCGTACCTACACTGAGACGCAACCGAGGGAGCGCGCGTGAGGCACTACGACGTTGTCGGTGCAGTGATTATCAGGGACGGCTTCGTGCTCTGTGCTCAGCGAGGGTCGGCCGGATTGCTCGGCGGTCTTTGGGAGTTCCCAGGGGGCAAGATTGAGCATGGCGAAACACCACAGCAGGCTCTCGTGCGCGAAATTGCCGAAGAACTCGATTGCTGTGTCTCTGTTGGCGCCGAAGTAGCTTTGACCCATCACCAGTATGAGTTCGGTGTAGTGACGCTACGAACGTTCTACTGCCAACTCGTAACAGGGACTCCATCCGCAACGGAACACGCGGAGCTGCGATGGGTCGCACCGACAGACCTGAGYGCGCTTGAGTGGGCTCCAGCTGACGTTCCGGCCGTCGACAAGATCGAACGTGAGTCCGTGAGGCTCTAGCTCGCCAGCTCAGCTGTGGACGGCCAAAGAGAGCGGTGATAGACCACGTTCTCGCGGGCCACTCGGTGTCGCTTCCTCCAACTCAGGGTCGCGACCGGCTCTTGGGACGTCGCATGAATCGCAACCATGTCGTCGCTGATCCAGATGCCACCGATGTCCAATTGCGTGTGGTGATTCGGACATAAACAGAGGAGGTTCTCCAGGTGATCGGCACCGAGGTGTGGCCGCCCAAGGGGGCGCACGTGGGCTCCCTCCGCGTACTTCCGTCCCTCGAATCCGCGCAACCCGATTCCGCATATCTGACAGCTGAAGTCGTATAACTGCTTGACTTCGCGAGCGACCGCTGTGTCTCGGATTCTGCGTGTGACGACAGCCGAGGCGAATGCTGGGTCGTGATCTTTTGCCGGTGCAGGTTCGACCACCGTCTGATTGTCAATCGCGTCAAGCCTGAAGCGGACTATCCGGAATCCGTCACGACCCATCTCCATCCACCAACTCGTTACGGAGTACAGCCCGGAATAGACGTAGCCGGCGCGCGGCGCGAAGGGAGAACCCGCATGGGCACCCCGGATGACGCGAACAGGGAGCCCCTGCACCAAGCTCGTTATGAGCCCAGCATTTCCTGGAGCCTCGGGATCCTGATCGGCGATTTGCTTGTTTGGACGTCGCTGATTGCCGCCATGGCCGGTGTAAATCAGATACGAGCCATGATCCTCATCATCTACGTAGCCCCCTGAAACGACGATCGAGTCCGCACCTTCGGCCTTCGTCCCGCTGATTCCCGCCTGACCCGGTCGATGAACCCAGGCGCTCTGCAGCTCTTTGCGATCGACAAAGTACTGGCCAACCTTCACGCCATCCGGTGTCCCAAAGAATCTGGCCATGTCAGCGCAACGTTATCGCGACGGATCCCACTCGTCGATGAGAGCTCTGTCGGGAGGGTGATTCTGCCGTCGGGCACGCAGACCCGGTACGGCCGACCGCGGTGACCGCAGGGAGCAGAATGCTCAGATTTTCGACGGGGCATGCGTCGMCCGAATTGCTCGATTTTGGCATTTCGAGACCCCGAACGAAGGCGCTTGACCACAGTCGTCGCTGCCCTCGGAGTTCTCAGAATGCGGGCAAAAAGCGGGCAAAAAGCGATTCTCGCATGGTCTGACCTTAGAAGAATCCCTGGTCAGATGCAAAAAAAGACTGTGCCCCTGGAGGGACTCGAACCCCCAACCGTTTCCTTAGGACGGAACTGCTCTTCCATTGAGCTACAGAGGCTGGCTCATCGATTCTACCGATGGCAACAGGGCTATCCGACCTCCTCCGGGGCTCAGGCCGAGGCTGGTCCGAACCGCCACACATCCGAAGGCCCCGAACGCCATGGGGCGAGACATCCGCCAGAGAACAGAACGCCTCTTTCCGATTCACCGTGCGAGTCGTACTGTGTGGGCTGAGGGCACTCGCTGACTCACCTGCCGCCGGATTCCTCCTGACACCTCTTTGCACCTGCGAAGGGACGGACTCGTCATGTTGCAACGCCCTTGTTCGGCTCGTATCACCGACTCGTTTGCCGATCACGTGAAGCGAAAGTCCAAGGAGCCCGGGGTGGACTACGCGGCGGCCTACGGGACCGACATCGTCGCGGCTGACGCGGGAAAGGTCACCGACGTCAAGAGGACGAACAGCGACGCCATGGGTCGCTACGTGCGGGTCTCGCTCGACGACGGAAGAACCGTCCGATACCTGCATCTGTCGGAAGTCCTCGTCGACGTCGGCACCCGCGTCGCCCGTGGCACTCTCCTCGGGCGAAGCGGTGGCAGCGGCGAGGGTAAGGACGATCATTACGACCCCCACGTACACACCAGTCTCTGGAAGGGCAAAGCGTGGGATTCCGATCTCGTCGACTTCGAACTGAACGCCGGCGAACCAAACCGCGGCTTCGCCGCGGCAATAGCGTCAAGAGTGGAGGACGATGACATGCTCGCATTGAAGATTCAAGCGTCAGGCAAAGAGTTCCTGTGCGCGATGGGGCCAGGGATTTTCCGTCACTTCATCAAGCAGGACCCCTTCGAGAAGATCAAGAACATCATGCGCAGCCAGGACGACTGGCAGACCATCAATCTGGAGGAATTGAACCCTCTCCTGCGCACGTACGGCTGCGACCTCGACATCTGGAACATGGTGAACGGAGACTTCGCGGTGCTCGACCCGGTGACCGGGACTCTTCAGGCCGGAAATATGTGGTCGGCGGCGGGAGCAACCCGCGCTGCGGTGAACGGGCTGGTCTTTCCGGTGATCGACAACTCGCCTGCGGTGGAACACGACAAGCGCTTCAGAGGCGAGTTCGACAGCAACTTCCCCGGCCTCGAACCGGTCGCCCCTGAGGACATCAACACGGACAACGTCTGAGAACGCAGGTCATCCCGCGGTTCCCTCATCGAGATGCGCTGGTCCTCTCACCAGGCGAGCGCACCGCGCTCGGTTCCCCCACCGACGTGATATGCCCACGACTCCCAGGGGTTGTTGACATACGCCATGTCGTTGATCGAGGTGCCGAGGCCCTGTTTGCCCGCAGCCCAGAGTCCCAGCCCGATGATGAAGCCGACCACCGCACCCGCCACCATCCACCCGACATAGGTCGCGGTGAACACCGGCCCGAAGATCCGGTTCTGCAGGATGTGCGTGCTCTCGTGGTCGAGAAGATCGCCGTGCCGCCCTTGCAGATTGCTGATGACGTTCCCCTGAGTGAACGCGAAGCTGCCGAATCCGAAGCCTCCGTCATACACATGCCGGTTCTGGCGCTTGCTGAGCTGCGACTGGTAGTTGCGATCGCCGCCGTAGAAGAGGTTGACGGTGTGCACCAGGACGCCCAGGGTGGTTCCGGCGATTCCCCACGTCGAGTCGGCAAAGAACGCCGCGTACCCCGTCCAGCTGTCCCACGCATAGATCTCGGTGGCCCCGCTGATCACTCCGTTGAGGYCGCCGGCGACGGCGGCACCGATGGCGAGCCCCGTTGCCAGTCCTGACCCGACGCCAAGACCGATGTAGCCGAGCGCGGCCGTCGCGATCCCCACGGTCGCGTACGCGAGCCACGCGCCGATCGCGCCGAGAAGCCCCGCCTCCAGGCCGAGCAGGAGGGTGTCTCCGAAGCTTCGTCCCTCCGCGATCCCCACGATGACGCCCGTCACGAATCCCACGACGAAGCCGATGCCGGCGACGATGAGGTCGTCAAGCCCGAAGAACTTTCCGGACGGATCACGCAGCATGATCGGGTTGTTGATCGAGTAGCTGTAGAGATTGAGGGCCTGCGGCAGTCGTCGCGCGTGCTCGGGATTCTCGAGTACGAACCAGTCGGGCGTGATGAACCGGCCCAGCACGGGGCTGTACCAGCGCGCGCCGAGCTGCAGCATCCCTCCCTCCGCCTCGAGACCGCCCGCGTACCGGCTCTCGACTCCGGGGTTCACCGGCAGGCCGAAGGGGGTGAACGCCTGCTGCAGCTCGACATCGCCGGCCGAATCGACGGCGCAGATGACCGAGCCGAGGTGGTCGGAGAGCACGCGTGACAACGTGCGGACACCACCGGCGCTGACCGTGCGCACCGCGACCACGAGCGACCCGACGGCGTAGCTCGTCCGCGATCCGCTGGATCCGGTCTCGTACACGCCGTCGATCCAGCGGGTGGTCTCGATCGAGCCGTCGGGACGAGTGATCTCCCGGCGTACCCGTTGGTCACTGGCGTCGTAGGCGAATGTCAGGGTCGTGCCGTCAGCGAGCACCATGCGCTCGATGCGATCCCAGGCGTCATACCTGAGGTCATGGGCGGCACCGACGTCGAGCGCTTTGCCGGCGTCGTCGCGGCCGATGTTCGAGGTCCCTTCGGCCCTGATCACGTGGGCGACCGCGCGGCCGCCCGCCGGGTCGGCCTCGAATCTGGTGACCCCCGTCTCGGCGGATTCGAGCAGGTCGCCGCGGCGGTTGTACCGATACGGCACTCGAGATGCCTCGGCTCCCCCGAGTCCTCCGGCGAACGTCCGCCACTCGACCAGGCGGAGCAGCGCGTCGTACCGGTACCGATGCCCGGTGACCTGGGGCGCTCCCCCGCCCGGTGTGGCGACGGAGTCCTCGACCGCCACGATGAGGCCGTTGCGGTCGTAGGTGTACTGCTGTCCGCGCAGCGAGACCCCGCCATGGCGGAGACTGACGCCGACGAGGCGTTTCAGATCCACGGTGTGGGTGTATTCCGCGGTGACGCCGCCGCCGAAGTCGACGTGCGCGGGCAGGCCGTGCATGTCGTAGTCCACGGACTCGACGATCCCGGCCAGGGTCCGCGGTGAGCCGTCGGCGTGGTAGCCGTGCTCGACGCGCTCGCCGTCGGGGTAGATCGTCGCTCGCACGTCGCCGCGCAGACCGTACTCACGCCGGAGGGTGAGCGGCGCCTCCCCCGCCGCCGAGGTGATCGCCTTCTCGAGCGGGCGGCCGAGCCGATCGTAGGCATAAAGCGTCTCGACGCCCGCCTCGATCTGCCGGTCGACATTCGCGCCGTCATAGACGGTCTCGCGGATGACCCGCGGATGCAGCGCGTCGCTCACGTCCGTGACGGTCATCTGGCGTCCCGCCGCATCGAAGGAGTACTCCAGCACCTGTCCCCGGGCGTCAGCGCGTCGGCGCACCCGCCCGGCCGCATCCCGCCAGTAGGTCCGCTCGCCTGCGGTGGTGTCGGCGATGTGGATCGCCGGACCAGGACCCGCATACGTGTAGGTGGTCGGCGTGGAACCTTCGGCATCGGTGACCGACAGGATGCGGCCCGCATGGTCGACCGCATAACGGGTCGCGACAACCGCACCGTCGAGGAGCGATTCGACCGCGATGAGGGCGCCGTTCGGGTCGAACCGCTCGACCACCGGGTCGCCGTCGTCGGCCGTCTCGGCATCCCATTTGAGGATCCGGTCGCCCTGATAGCTGACGCGGAACCGGCCGCCGTCGGGGTGGTCGAGGCGAGTGACGCGCCCGAGCGCGTCATACGTGAACCGCACCGACGGCCCGCCGACGGGCGCCGGGCGGACGTCGGGTGCCGGCGCGAGCTCGTTCGGGAATTCCTCGGCGGCACGAGCCCCGGGCACCCGGCGCGCGCGCCCGCCCAGCACCCATCCCCCGCCCTGCGCCGCGGCGGGAGCGGACCGCTGCAGCACCTCGCCGTGGCCGTCCGTGTAGGCGAACTCCACGAGCATTCCGGTGAGAGACGCCGGATCGACCCCAGCGAGAACCGCCGGGTCCGCTCCGGGTTCGGAGGGCAGGATGCGGATCGTGCAGGAGGGCGTAGCCGGCGCCGACGGATCGTAGTCGCGGTGGATGACGAAGGTCGTGAGCGCTTCGGATCCGTCGTCCGTCGTGTCGAACTGGGCGACGAGGCGCCCGATCGTGTCGTACTCGTAGCGCGTCCGCAGCCCTTCGGGCGTCGTGAGCGTGAGGGGCTGAGCCGTCCGCGGATCGAAGTCCGCGGTCGACGCGCGACCGAGGCTGTCGACACTGCGCACCGGGAAGACACCGTCGGCGTCGTACTCGATCGTTGCGCGACCCGTGGCGGCGTCGTCCTGCCCGACGACGTTTCCGGCGCTGTCACGCTCGACCGCTTCGACCGTCCGGTACCAGTCCTCGCCGATGCGCTGGAGTCCCCAGTCCGGGGCGATGTGCGCGGCGTATCCGGCGGGGAGCGCGTCGGCCAGAATCGCGAGTTCGAGGCGGCGCGTGAGCAGACCGCGCCCCACGGTTCCCTCGGGCAGTCCGACGAACGCCCCTCCGTCGTAGCGGAGCCGCTCGTCTGCCAGCATCTGTCCCGCACCGTCCCGAGTCGTCAGTCGTGCGGGAAGCCCGACCCGCCACGTCGCGGTGTCGATCGCGTAGGCGATCGACTGCACGGTCGTGAGCGGCGTGGCGTCGCCCTCGAAGCTCAGCTCGCGCCGCTTGGAGACGATGTTTCCGAACTCGTCGTAGGCGTACGAGGTGGCCTCGATGCGGTTTCGGCCGCCGTCCGAGACCTCGACCGCCGTCGCGGACACCAGATGCGGGAAGCACACCCGCACACCCTGGCCGTCGGTGAACTCGTCGCGTGCCTGCCATTCGAACCGGGTGGATTCGACGGGCTGCCGCAGGCCCGCGGAGTCCTCGACGAACACGTCGACGCCGATCATCGAGCCGGCGAGAGCATGGAGCCGTGTCTGGGCCGACACGTCCGGCGTCCGCGCCGCGGCGGGTCCGCCGGTGTCACCCAGGTGGAAGAGCGTACGCCGCACCGTCGTCGGTGTCGAGTCGTCGCCCACGCGGGTGACGTCGACGTGCTCGAACCCCCGGAAGACCCGGGCGGCCGGGTCGAAGCACCCGCGTGCGTAGTCGAATCGTGTCTCGGCAGCCTCGCCGGTGATCAGATCGCGGTCGATCAGCCGTGACACGACGTGCACGGGGAAGGGGAGATAGGTGCCCCAGTCGTCGGCACCCCTCTCGTCGATCCGCAACTGCGACGTCGTCAAATAGTGGATCTCGGTCTTGGCGCCCTGGCCGTTCGATACCGACGCGAGCAGGTACGGCTTGCCGATGCCGAGCTCGAGCATCCGCAGCGTGGGAGATCCGATCCGTCGCCAGAGCAGGCCGGGGGTTCCCGTGCCGAGCAGATCGACGAGCTCGAGCGACGCGGCATCCGGTGCGGGGGCGTACGGGATCTCGATCGGCTCGCTCCACGACACCCCCGCGCGATTGAGCCACAGGAGCAGCCGGTCGCCGTCGACGTACAGCAGATCGGCGGTCCCATCGCCGTCGAAGTCGGTGACGAAGAGGTTCTTCTCCTGGAAATGCGAGGGGAAGTGGGGCGGATGCTGCATCTCGACGACCGGAGCGAATCGACCACTGCCCAGGTGCGGCCAGTAGCGCACATATCCGGATCGGATCTCGCCCAGCGTGCGCATGCCATCGCCGGCGAAGTCCGCCACGAACACGGCGGTGTCGCCGAGCGAGACATCCGGGAAGTCCACTCCCCCATGCCGCCGGACGAATGTCGGTGCGGCCCACGACCCGTCGCCGTCCGCCAGGAAGAGCGTGAAGCCGTGGGGCCCCGTCTGCAGGAGGTCGGTGATCCCGTCTCCGTCGAGGTCGACGAACCGGCTGTCCGTCGCCGAGACCGACAGTGCGATCTGGCCGGCGAGCACCTGCGGCTCGTCCGACCAGCTCCCGTCGCCGAGGTTGCGGGCGACCTTCTGGAGGCGCGAGCCGATTGAGATGAGATCGGCACTGCCGTCGCCGTCGAGGTCTGCGAAGGTCACTCCCGGTGCGCCGAGGCGCATGCCGGCGGGTGCCTGCGTGATGCGGCGCGCGGCGTCGAACTGCCCCCCACCTCGATTGCGCCACCACCGCTGCCCAGTGACGCCGGTCTGCACGACATCGGGGAGCCCATCGCCGTTGAAGTCGACGAGGGCGGCGTCGCCCGAGCCGATCGGGAGGACGCCGTCGTCCGACGCGACCGGGACCAGGCGCGGGGCGAGAGCGAACGGTGCGTAGTCGAAGGTGAGCGGAACCTGTGATGTCCTCTCACCGTCAGCGGCGACCCCGGCGTAGCGCACCGAGGTCAGCAGCGACAGGCCGCTCTGCGGGGCCTCTTCGTACGCCAGCTCATGCACGCCGGTCAGCGTCGGCGCCGTGCGCGCACTGTGGCGCTCGATGTGCGTGCAGCGCAGACGCGTCGACACCGGGAAACCCGGGCGCGTCGTCGTGTACGCATCAGCGCGATCGGCGTAGGACAGCCGCAGCTCGAACACCGACCAGGTCGCGCGCTCGAGGTAGAGCTGCCCCCCGTCGCGCCGGTAGGAGTAGCTGACGCTGTTGCCCGCGGCATCCTGTTCCGAGCTGCAGTACCAGGCGAACACCCGCCCGCCGTCTTCGACCCGGCTCTCGGCGGTGTCGCCCAGCAGGTAGGCGTGTCCATCCTTGGTGCGGATGCGCCACCCGTTGCCGTCGCGGCGCACGTCCCAGAACTGCGTGTCGGATCGCGGCCGGAACCGCCCGTCGCCGACCGCCACGAGCGTGTCGCCGCCGAGGAGCAGATCATCGGTGTCGTCGTAGCTCGGGATGCCGCGCTCTGTGCCGCGGGTGATCGTGAGCAGGCCGGTCAGCTGCCATCCCAGGCCGAACGGACCGTTGCCCTGACCTGTGGAGTATCGGATGCCGAGACTCGGCCGGATTCCGCCGGGACCGGCGGGTGCGTCGATGGGCACCGCGTAGTTGCCTGTGCCCCGAAGGAGGTCGGGCTGGAAGGCGTCGGTGAGGCCGCGCAGGCCGCCTCCCCCTCGCGCGCCGTGCAGGTCTGTTCCGGATGAGGTCTCCATGGCCCGCTACTTCCGCAACTCGAAGGTGTACTGCAGCACGAGGGACGCACCGCGGAGCATTTTCGGATCCAGGCCCCCGCTTGCGGTGGCAAGGGGGCTGCCGGCCGGGGGCGCGAGGGTGAGCGACCATTCGCCGAACACGTCCCCGGCCATCGCGTCCGCGAGGTCGTTGCCGCCTTCGGCCGCGATGGTGCCTTCGGCGTTCGTCGTGAGCGTCACCGGCGCCTTGCCCGGAAGGTCGATCGTCACGGCGATGCCCGAGAGGTCGACGCTGTCTGCGCCGCCCTCGAKCACGAGGGCGAGCGACGCGGTGCGCAGCCCTGTCTCGTTGCGCGGGAAGGAGTCGGCATCCATCTGCCAGGTCATGCCGCCGGTCTGCAGCATGCCGTACCAGACCTCCGGGAAGTCGTAGCGGAGCGCGAAGTCACGCACGTGGATGTCTTCACCGTCTCGAAGCGGCAGCGCGACGATCGCGTCTCGCAACGTGTCGCTGTGCCGAGCGGTGTAGTACAGCACGAGCTGGACGTCGGAGATCAGGCGATAGTCGAGGTTGTTGCTCCCCGGAGGAAGCTGCAGCTCCCAGCTCGTGGCGACGCCGTGCCCTTCGAACAGGCCCAGGTGGATCGCGTCGCCGCGGAACAGATAGGAGTCGCCGCGCATCGTGTAATCCGAGAGCACCATCGTGTCGATGCCGTGCACGCGGGTGCGCTGGTCGGCATCCGCGGTGCGATAGTGCGAGACGCCGCCACCGCGAAGAGTGCCCCGGACGCCGCCGGTCGGCAGCAGCCCCACGATCTCGACTTCGACGGACTGCAGGCGCTGACCGTACGTGCCTGGATGCCGGCGGTCGAAGTCGTACAGCGATGTGTCGAAGCTCAGGACGCCGTGCTCGAGGAACTCCCGGAACGCGAACGGGTACTCGTTGCGCAGCGAGACGACCTCTTTGACCGACGACTGCTTCTTGGCCACGGCGGAGATGAGGTGGTACGTGAACGAGTCGATGTCGCGGACGAGGAGATCCGAGCCGAGCAGATCTCCGGTCGCGGGAACCGAGTACTCGGGACGGATGACGGCGATCGCCTCGTCGGTCTCGAAGTTGTAGGCCCGCTCCATGAGTTTCGCCGCAGCGATCGCCCAGTGCTGGTACGTCCGCGCGATGTCGCGCACGATGGCGGCCATCCGCGTCCACAATTCGGGCGTGAACACCTCGTCGTCGAAGGCGTTGAGGGCGTCGGCGAGAAGGGCGCGGCGCTGTTGCGACGCCTGTGCCTGGAACGCGGCGGCCTGTGCGCGGGCCTGGGATGCGGCCTGCTGCGCCTGCGCGATCGGAATCGCCGCCGCCGCCTCCTGCTTCTGGTCCTCGAGACGGCTCAGCTGATACTCGTACGACTTCTGGCCGCCGATGAGCGTCGCGGCGGCGGCGAGCTTGCCGCCCTCACCGCTCCACTTGCCCGACTCGATCTGCTGGGCGAGACCCCGGATCTCACTCTCGTGCCAGTCCTTGCCGGCGCCGTGCGCGGTGGCGATCGACTGGGAAATGTACTGCCAGTACCCGGCGGACGCGTACTCGGCCCGCGAATCCGCCGCGTTGTCGCGCCGGAGCTTGGCGAAATCGACCGAGCGGGCCGCGGCGAGCGCATCGGCCTGCGCGGCCTGCGCGAGCGCGGCCTGCGTCTTGACCTCGGTGTCGGCGAGGGAGAGGGAGCTCTCGAGGTCTCGGCGGGCAGCCGACTCCGCCTCGGCCTGCACCGTGAAGTTGACGTACTCGCGCTCCGCCTGCACGGATTGCTGCGCGAGGCCCTTCGCGACCTGCTGCAGATACTCGAACGTGAACGTCGGGGTGAAGGTCAGCCCGAAGAAGTCGAGCCCTCCGGTGATGTACGCCCACCGCGCCAGCACCGTCAGGACGATCTCCGCGACGGCCGGGTTCACGTCCACGGGCACGGCGTCGGGCGTTGCGAGGACGAGCTTGGCCACATCGCCGGTCGCGGCAAGCGACGGCGTGGCGTAAAGGGGGGCCGCAGCATCCGCCGTCCCATCAGCAAGTGCGACCTTCGCGTAGATCGCACGCGCTTCGTCGAGCCGTTCGAACCTGAAGAGCGAGTCGCCCCAGTCGAGCACATTGCGGGCGAGCTTGACCCACAGACCGGGCGCTTCGAGCTCGGGGTTGAGGTACGAATAGCCCGCAGCGGCGAGGTAGTTCTCTTCGGCACGCGCGTAGTCACCCAGCGAGTGATAGGCGTCGGCGATCCCCATCGGGATGACGAACGAGTAGACGTGGGTCAGGTACGCGGTCGTCACGGCGGCTGAGCTCATCGGGGGGACGAGGTCGCGGATGATCCGGATGTCCTTGCGCGGCTCGTACACCTTGGCGACGAGATCGTCCAAGGGAGCCGGGCCGTCCTTCTTCCACACCAGATCAGCGATGCCGTCTCCCGCGGGGATGCCGACCGACCAGGTGTCGCGCCGTGTGATCGGCTGCGCGAGCTGGTCGATGGGAAGGCTCACGATCGCGTCGCTGTCGACCCAGCGCAGCGAAGCGACCTTTGTCTCGGCAGCGTCGATGAAGGCCAGACCGCTCATGTCGGTGACGCCCTCCGCTCCCGGGAGGAACTCGCGGACGGGGACAGCCGCACGCGCGACGGGGAGGTCGACCCCGAAGACGGCTTCCTTCACGTTCGCGAAGGCAGGGCCGCCCACCTCGAAGCGCCCGATGCCTCCCTCGCGGCCGAACCGCCGCCGGCGGATGGGCTCGAGGACGATCGGCTCGGGATCCACCACGGCAGGTGCAACACCGGGCTTGACGCCGGCGAAGAGCGCCAGCTTCTCCTTCGCTTCGGCGAATTTCGCCTCGGCGGTGGCCGCATCGCCTGAGCGCTCTGCGGCGAGCCCCGAAGCGTGGAGCGACTGCGCGACGCCCGCGTCGTCTCCGGCGGCGGCGAACGCCGTTGCGGCACGGGATGCTGCGTCCGCCGCGGCATCGTTGGTGCCCACGCCGATGAGGGCGGTGGAGAGGTTCAGGAGTGCGACCCCTTGGAGCGCGGGCTGGTCGTCGGTGAGACCTGCCGCGGCCCGCTCGAGGAACGGTATCGCGGCGGCGGCATCGCCCTTCGCGATGAGCTGCGTGCCCGATTCGATGTCGGTGACAAGGTCGGCGTTCTGACGGCGGAACCCCAGTCCGGCGACGGCGGTGTCGATCTGCGCGCCCATCGGCCGAGCCGCGATCGGTGGGACGGGAGCGGTGACGTCGGGCCGCAGGGCCTCGATGAGCTTGACGGATGCCGACGAGAACGCCGACTCGACCGCCGCGCCGAGCGGCAGGGTGACGCGGTCATCCATCCAGCCCCGGCCCGGGGCGACCGCGGGATTGAGCAGCGCGTAGCAGCTGGCCTGAGCATCGCGGTACGAACGCAGGGCGGCGCTGTGTCTGCCGCGGTCTGCTGCCGAGGCGGCCTCGCGCAGGATCGTGCGGATCCGCTCCACGGCGGCGGCCGCGGTGTTCGCGGGGTTGACCGTGAGATCGGCGTACTGCAGCGCGCGGCTATCGAGTGTGGTGATGAAGTTCGCCGCGTGCTTGATGGATGCAGCCATGATGTGTCACTCCTTCTCAGGCGCGTCCCGGACGCAGGGCGCTCTCCTTACGCATGAGGCGGCGCTGGCGTCGTTGATACACACCGATGGCAATTCGTTCGAGGAGGGTGACGGCGCCCCTCAGGGGCCGACCGCGACGACGACCTTCCCGAGCGCCCGCCCTTCCCCGTGATAGGCGAGTGCGGCGGGCACCTGCTCGAGGGGGAAGACGCGATCGATCCGCACATGAAGCGCTCCGTCGCGGATGGGCTCGACCAGCGGCGAGAAGTGCTCGGGGCCTTGGTGCACGACGAGCACACCCAGCCGCGTACCGGTGACGGCCCCGACGGCGGTGCCGAGAGTCACGAGGCGCAGGAGCGTGCGTGCGGTGCCGCCGACCATGAAATAGCGGCCACCAGGAGCCAGCGCGCGGCGGTACGCGAACACGGAGCGGCGCGCCACGAGGTCGATGATCAGGTCGTAGGGGCCCGTGCGCGTGAAGTCCTGTGCGCGGTAGTCGATGACCTCGTCGGCGCCGAGCTCGCGCATGAAGTCGAGCTTGGCGGCGGAGTCGACGCCCGTGACGCGGAGGCCGGATGCCTTGGCCAGCGGTATTGCGAAGCTGCCGGTGCCCCCGCCGGCGCCGTTGATCAGCATCCGCTCCCCGGCACGTGCCCGCGCGACAGCCTGGAGTGCGATGGCACCCGACTGCGGAATCGCGGATGCCTCGATGAACGATGATTCGGCCGGTTTGGGTGCGAGCGCCGACGCGGGGGCGACCGCGTACTCGGCAAAGCCGCCCATCCGCTGCAGGTTGTCGCCGTACACTTCGTCACCGACCTGGAACGGCGAGTCCCCCTCGCCGACAGCGACGACGCGACCGGCGATGTCCGAACCGAGGATGTGCCGGCGCGGTGCGCGCAGACCGCCGAATCTCGCGTAGGCCGGACTGCCCCGCAGGGCCTCCCAGTCGCTGAGATTGACGGACGTGGCGACCACCTGGACGAGGACCTGCCCCGCGCGCGGAGTCGGCGCGGCCACGTCTGTCACGCGCAGCTGATCGATGGACCCGTAGCGGTCGTAGACGACGGCCTTCACGCGTTCAGTCTGGATGATGAGGCGGCGTGACCGCAGGACGACGGGAGCGCCGGTCGCACGTGGTTACGTCGTCGCGCTCCTCGTGCCCGAGATCGCGGGGCTCTCCGAGAAGCCGGGCCCTCCTACAGGCTCTCGTCGTTGTCCTCTGCCGCCCGGCGGAACTCCCGGGCTTCGCGCCGGGTCTGCGGTGCTCCCCCGGCACCGACCACCGCGAGCTCCCCCGTGCGCGAGGAGCTGGGCTCGACGAGAGCACCCATCTCGTTCGCGGCGCGGTTGGCCTCGAGCGCCGCCTGATCGTCCATCGCCTCCTGGAGCGCCGACTTGTCGCGGAGCGGCGGCGTGCGGAAGAAGAGCGACAGGACGAAGGCGATGAGCACGACCCACATGGCGACCCAGTAGACCGTCACCGCTGAGGCGTTGAAGGCGACGAGCATGGGCTTGGTGAGTTGCGGGTCCGCCCCGACGAGGAAGGACGTGTCGTTGATCGCCGAGTCGTCGGCGGCGGACCCGCCGCCACCGCTCGTGAACTGGTCCTCGAGAGTCGGGACGACGGATGCGACGAAGTCGGCGCGCTGATCGGGATCGGAGAAGTCGAGAGTGACCGTACCGTCCTCGGCGATCCGGGCGACGGGGACCTGCTGCTGGATCTTCTCGGTGGCGGCGGCCTGAGCCTGCGCGACGGCCTGCGTGGTCGCCTGTTCCTGGGCGGCGGCGGGGATGGCGCCGGCGGCGACCTGGTCGGCGACCGCCTGGGTCGCGGCATCCGTCGCCTTCGTCAGACCCGCTTCGATCTGGGCTGTCGTCGCATCCGTGATGCCGGTCACGATCGGCGTGTAGATCTGCTCCATGATCCCGGCGTTGGCGGGGTCGTTCGCGACCTCGGGATCGAGCGCCGCGTCGAGGGCCGCGGTGAGGGTGTCCTCGTCGGCGAACGACGTCTGGATGTTCGCGGGAAGGACGGCGAACATGAGCGAGAGCAGCACGGCGGTGCCGAGCGTTCCGCCGATCTGGCGGAAGAAGGTCGATGCGCTCGTGGCGACGCCCATATCGCGGAGACCGACGGAGTTCTGGCTGGCGATGGTGAGGGTCTGCATGAGCTGGCCGAGTCCGAGACCGAGGAGGAGCATCGCCCCGGCGAGGAACCAGTACGAGCCGTCGTACTGAAGGCGTGTCAGCCAGAAGAACGCGACCGACATGAGGGCCGTGCCGAGAATGGGGAACATGCGGTAGCGCCCGGTGCGAGCGATGATCTGACCGCTGCCGATCGAGGCGATCATCAAGCCGAGGATCATCGGCAGCATCTGCAGGCCGCTCTCGGTCGGCGTCGAGCCGAGGACGAGCTGCAGGTACAGCGGGATGGTGAGCATCGCCCCGAACATCCCGAAGCCGACGAAGACGCCGATCACCGTCGCCATCGAGAAGGTCGGCGACCGGAAGAGCTTCAGGGGGATGAGCGCGTCGTCCTTCATCCGGATCTCGGTGATGATGAACGCCACGATGCCGACCGCCCCGATGACGTAGCAGGCGACCGAGATCGGCGAGCTCCAGCCCCAGACGCGGCCCTGCTCGGCGACGAGGAGAAGCGGCACGAGGGACATGATGACGAAGGCCGCACCGAACCAGTCGATGCGCACGGAACCGCGTGAATGCCTGGGGATGTGCAGGAACCGCAGCACGATCGCGAGGGCGAAGAGCCCGATCGGCACGTTGATGAGGAAGACCCAGCGCCACCCGGCGATGCCGAGGATCTCTTCGGTGCCGGCGAACAGCCCGCCGATGAGGGGTCCGAGCAAGCTCGAGATGCCGAACACCGCGAGGAAATAGCCCTGGTACTTCGCTCGCTCGCGTGGGGCGAGGATGTCGCCCATGATCGCGAGAGGCATCGACATGAGACCGCCCGCGCCGAGGCCCTGCACCGCTCGGAACGCGGCGAGCTCCAGCATCGACGTCGAGAACGACGCGAGGATCGATCCGATGATGAACACGACGATCGCGAAGATGAACAGGGGTCGTCGGCCGAAGATGTCGGAGAGCTTGCCGTAGATCGGCGTCGAAATGGTCGACGTGATGAGGTAGGCGGTCGTGACCCACGCCTGCTGGCTCAGTCCGTGCAGATCGTCACCGATCGTGCGGATCGCCGTTCCCACGATCGTCTGATCGAGGGCAGACAGGAACATGCCCGCCATCAGGCCGAAGATGACGAACAGGATCATCCGGTGCGTCATGATCGGAGCGCTGGCGGGCGCTCCAACCGTGCGCGAGGCGGCGACATCCGACATGCGATCTCCCCACAATCTGGCTGGACGGACTCGGCCGCTCCAGCGGCGTCAGTCTCGGCTCATCGTAAACCCGCTTCTCGACGCCGGGGCGCGCGGGCGGGGCGGGCGCCGGCGCCGGCGTGCGCGCAGCGCAGGTCAGGCGGCTGATGTGAGGCGGGCGTGTCCGGGTGCGCGTCAGGCGTCGCGGGCGACCTCGACAAGCACTTCGTTCCGCCGCAGGAACCATGGGGTGAAGGGCGGGTCGAACCGGGCGAAACGCGGTTCGGCGACGACGTCGAGCCCCGCCGCCCGCACCCCGTCGAGCAGCTCGTCCCGGTGTCGCTCCCAGGACTCGCGGGTCCACCGACCGGAGAAGCGCAGGGCCGCGACCAGCTGATCGGGAACGGCGCGGAGCGACACCTCGGGGTTCGTCGGTGCCGGGGCATCCGCCTCGGTGAGCGCGGCGGGGAGCACGAACGCCACGACGAAGCCCTCGCCGTCTCGCTGCTGAAGCACGGGCGCCGTCATGCCGATGCGCTGCGGCGCCTGCACGACGGGGGCGGTCATCTCGATCGACCGGCGCGCCGTATTGTCGCCGCCTATGTAGCCGGCGAGCTTGCGGAATGCCTGGTTGCCGGCATCCTCGAACGACGCCCCGAGCACCACGGTCTCGGCGAGGACATGTGCCGGGTACCGCCGCAGCTCCCAGCCGTCCCTCTGCTCCACGACGTCGTACGGCTGCTGTTCAGTCACTCTCTGACGCTACGCCTGCTTCTGGGTGGAAGCGCCGCTGTTGAAACGTCGGTCAGGGTCTGACGATGACAGGTGTTCCCAACGGAAGCAGGGCCAGCTGCTCGATCGCCGAGGAGTCGACACGGATGCATCCGTTCGAGATCGCTCCGGATCGCTGATCGTGGTAGTGGAACGCGGTGACCGCGACGTCCGCTCCACCGAACCCGTCCAGCGTCGGCGACTGCACCGAAAGGTAGACGATCGGATGCCCGCGGGTGTACGTGAACTCCGGAACCGCTCGCTCAGTCATGATGAACGCCCGACCCGCCGGAGTCGGCGTGGCTCCCGTCCCCCAGCCGAAGTCGACCGCAATCCGCTCGGGGACGCCGTCGCGCACGATATCGATGGTGCGGGACGAGAGACTGACCTCGACAACCACGGTCGCCGGGGCCAGTTCGACGTCCTGCATCCGGAGCCACCCGGTCACCTGCGCGGGGTTCCCCAGCGACGGTACGGCCTGCCGACCGGTGAGCAGCACATGCACCCAGTGGTCCTGCTTCTCCACCACGGGCACCGTCGTGCCGTCGAATGCGAATTCGCGGGGAAGATAGGCCACCGGCTCGCCTGCGGGATCTGCGAACACCGGTGCTCCCGCCCCGAGCGAGATCGCCTGTTCTCCGGTGAACGAGCCGAACGGCTGGTCATCGACGGGCAACGCCGACAGCACGGTGAACACGGTCACCGGTGGCAGAGCCGTCAGGTCGTATGACGCGAGGTTCGCCGGGAACCCGGTCGGCGCCGACGTCGGGCTCGCCACGGGGGTGGGCGTCTGGCTCTCGGTCGGCGTCGGGATCGGTGTCGGAAAGGGGACGGATGCCGTCGGCTGCGCTGTCTGCAGAGCCCAGGCCGTAGCGAGTGCGGCGATCACTGCCACCGAGGCCACGATGATGACCCACCACGTGCGGCGCGGCGTCCGGAATACCGTCGGGTTGCCGTCACCGGGTGTCACCCCGCCTGACTCGCCAGGGCTCTCACCCCGTTCGTCCGTCTCCCCCACCTCTCCATGGTTGTTCCTGACGGCTCAGGCCGCAACCAGACATGGGGGCCAACGCGTGCCCGAGCGAGTTGCCGCACGCGGAGCTCACGCAGTGGCCCCCACGCGAGCGGGATCAGCCGACGCTGTCCTCGCTCCGCAGCATTCCCCGACGTGAACGCACGCGAGCTGCGACCAGCAGAACAGCTCCGGCGCTGAGGAGAGCTGCACCCCAGGCCGCTGCGCCGAGGTCGACTCCGGTCGCCGGAAGCTCTGTCACCGGGGGCGTCACGGGCGGCACCACAGGAGGTGTCGTCGGCGAGACGGGTGCGGTGAACGTCACGTCGCCCTCAGCGATCACGGTGCCCTGTGCAGAGACCTCGATGTGAGTCACACCGAACGGGACGGAGATCGGGACGTCCGATGTCGTACCGGCCTCAACCTCCACCACCGGGAGGGTCTGCACGCTTCCATCGGGCAGGGTGACGGTGATCGTGAACGGCACCGTGTCTGTCGCAGACAGGTCCGAGGCATTGAGCGTCACTGTCGCAGACCCGCCGGTCGAGGTGGCCGCGCCGGCGGTGATCGTGGCGGTGGAGGCCTCGGATGCCGGAATCTCGAAGTCATACGAGTATTCCGCCGCGGTGCCATCAGGGTCGCCGCGGACGACAACGGCGTCGGCGTATCCCAAGGAACCCGCCGGCAGACCGGAGCCCAGGCCGACCTGGATCTCACCCCAGCCGCCGTCCGGATACGCCTCCGCGAACTCGCTCAGCGTGCACAGCCCCGGATCATTGCAGAAGCCGTCGTCGTCGTTGGACTGGAACACGATGGAATCGGGGCCGATCTCCCACGTCTGCCAGACGCCGTTTTCGACGGTTCCGTCGTACTGCGGCTGGAATGTCAATGTGGTGAAGCCGGACGGGAGGGGGGTCGTGAGGTCTTGATAGCCGACGATCCGGAGCGTCGGGGTGCTGTTGGCATCAGCCCCGTCCGGGATGAAGGTCGCATAGGAAGCACTCGTCCCGGTCCAGGGAACCGGCGTCGGCACAACCTGCCCGGGCTCGCCGGTCGGCACGGCGAACGCGAGCGCGCGATCGGTCGATTCCGGCGTGTAGAGCAGGAGGCTTCCCCGCCCGAGCGGCGGCGTCGCCGGCCCCTCGACGAAATCGACCACGGCATCGTCGGTCGAGTCGGGATGGATTCCCCACCCGGCGCCGGTGGCAACGTCGCCGAGGTCGCTGAATGTGTCAATGACCACCGGGGGCGATCCTGGTACCGCGAAGAGCGTGACGGCCGCAAGAATGGGTGCGAGTGCCCCCGAAATCAATGCCATGACAGTTCCTTTCATAGGCATATGCGCCCAGCGGGTGGGCGTTTCGGCTCACACTATCCTCACAGCCACCTCTCAGGCAATGGATCTCGCCACTGACCAGGGGTTCAGGCATCACCGGAAGTCGCGGGACTGATGGGGCACGGCGACGCGCATGTCTTCGAACCTGTCGGCGAGGAGGTTCGTCACCCCCTCGGCGGAGCGCTCCAGCATCCCGCGCACGATCAGTGCCGGTGAATCCCGGACGATGCGGCGGTAGTGGTTCCAGACCCCGACGGAGCAGATGACGTTGACGAGGCCGTGCTCGTCCTCGAGGTTGAGGAACGTGACACCGGATGCCGTGGCCGGCCTCTGCCGGTGCGTCACGAGTCCTGCGACCTCGACCCGCCGGCCGGTCTCGTGCGCGCGCAGCTCCCCCGACGTCAGCACTCCACGGGCGTCGAGCCCGGAGCGGTAGTGGGTCATCGGGTGATCGTCGGTCGAAACCCCCGTCGCCCACAGGTCGGCGGCGAGGCGCTCGTAGCTCGTGGGATCCGGGAAGAGAGGCGGCTGCACCGAGACGAGGGAGTCGGGAAGGTACTCGGCGCGGTCCTGGGCGGCCGAGCCGGCGAGCCAGATCGCCTCGCGTCGGGTGAGCCCCAGGCACTCGAAGGCGCCGGCCGTCGCAAGCGACTCGAGCTGGGTCGCTGTGACACCTGTGCGACGCACGAGGTCGCGCAGGTCGCGGTAGACACCCCCCTGCTCGCGAGCCGCCACGATGCGCTGGGCGACGGCCGAGCCGATGCCCTTCACCCCCGCGAGGCCGAGACGCACGGCGAAGGCGCCGTCGCGCCGATGCGCCGCGCACTCATCGGGAGCGCGGATGTCGAAGTCGCCGACCGGCGGCTGATGACGGTCGGTGCAGGAATCGAGGCCCGTGGGAGGGAGAGGCGCCCCCTGCACGGACGGCGGGGACCCGACCGGCTCCAAGGTCGCCTCGGCATCGGACAGCAGCAGATCGGGACGAAGCACCTCGACACCGTGGCGCCGGGCGTCAGAGGTGAGGGTGGCGGGCGAGTAGAAGCCCATCGGCTGCGCCCGCAGCAGCCCCGCGAGGAACGCCCCCGGATAGTGCAGCTTGATCCACGAGCTGGCATAGACGAGAAGCGCGAACGACAGGGAATGCGACTCCGCGAAGCCGAAGTTCGCGAACGCCTGGATCTTCGCGTAGAGGTCATCGGCATCCTGCCCCACGAGGTTGTTGCGGGCCATCCCCTCGTAGAGCTTCTCGCGCAGCGACTCGATGCGCTCGACGCCCCGCTTCGAGCCCATCGCGCGGCGCAGCTGATCGGCATCCTCCCCGCTCACCTCGCCCACCGCGACCGCCATCTGCATGAGCTGCTCCTGGAACACCGGGATGCCGAGAGTGCGCTCGAGCACGGGCTCGAGCTTGGGGTGGGCATAGGTGATCGGCTCGCGCCCCAGCTTGCGGCGAACGAACGGGTGGACGGCGCCGCCCTGGATGGGTCCGGGACGGATGAGCGCAATCTGCACCACGAGGTCGTAGAACCTCCGCGGCTGCAGCCTCGGCAGCAGCCCCATCTGCGCGCGCGACTCGACCTGGAACACCCCGATCGAATCCGCTCGGCACAGCATGTCGTAGACGGCCTTCTCCTCCTTGGGGATCGTCGCGAGCTCCCACTCCTCCCCCGTCGCCTCGCGGACGAGATCGAAGCAGTACTGCAGGGCAGCCAGCATCCCGAGCCCCAACAGGTCGAACTTGACGAGCCCCATCCAGGCGGCGTCGTCTTTGTCCCACTGGATGACCGTGCGGTTCTCCATGCGCGCGTGCTCGATCGGCACGACCTCGCCGACGGGCCGGTCGGTCAGCACCATTCCTCCCGAGTGGATGCCGAGATGGCGGGGCGCCTTGAGCAGCTCGGACGCGTAGGCGAGCACCTGATCGGGGATGTCGTGGCCGGCGCCCGTCTCGAGGTGAGCCCCCCATCCCTCGACCTGCTTCGACCAGGCGTCCTGCTGCCCGGGCGAGTGGCCGAGCGCCTTCGCCATGTCGCGGACGGCGTTCTTGGGGCGATACTGGATGACGTTCGCGACCTGGGCAGCCCGTTCCCGGCCGTACTTCGCGTAGACCCACTGGATGATCTCTTCGCGCCGATCCGAATCGAAGTCGACGTCGATATCGGGCTCTTCGTCACGCAGCGACGACAGGAAGCGCTCGAACGGCAGGTCGTAGGCGATCGAGTCGACGGCCGTGATGTCGAGCAGGTAGCAGACGGCGCTGTTGGCGGCGGATCCGCGCCCTTGACACAGGATGCCGCGGCGCCGCGCCTCTTGCACGATGCCGTAGACGATCAAGAAGTAGCCGGGGAAGTCCTTCATCTCGATGACGCCGAGCTCGCGCTCGATGCGCGCCTCGTGCTCGGGCTTGAGGTCGGGGTACTTGCGCGGCACCGCCTCCCACACCAGCTGTCGGAGATACGACATCGGCGTGTGTCCTTCCGGAACCTCCTGTTTGGGGAGGGCGGGCTTGGCGCGCCGGAGCGGGAAGGCGAGTTCATCGGCCAGGGTCACCGTGCGCGCAACGGCCCCCGGGTAGCGCGCGAAGCGCTCGGCCATCTCTGCACCCGATCTCAAGTGCGCCCCGGCGTGGGCGGGAAGCCAGCCGTCCAGCTCATCGAGGCCGCGGTTGGCCCGTACAGCGGCGACCGCGGCGGCGAGATGCTCGCGCTGCGGGACGGCGTAGTGCACGTTGTTCGTGGCGAGGAGGGGCAGTCCGCGCTCGGCGGCCAGCGCCGCGAGCACGTCGTTGTCGCGCGTGTCGAGCGGATTGCCGTGGTCGATGAGCTCCACGTTGACGGCATCCCTGCCGAACAGCGCGATGAGCCGATCGAGCTCCCGCGCGGCGCCGGCCGCCCCCTCGGCGCCGAGGGCATGGCGTACGGTGCCCTTGCGGCATCCGGTCAGCACCGCCCACTGCGAGTCGCCGGGACCGCCCGCACGCTCGGCGAGCTCGTCGAGGTCATACAGCGGCCTCCCCTTCTCCGAGCCCTGAAGCTGCGCATGCGTGAGCGCGGCGGCGAGCCGGTGATACCCCTCCTCGCCGCGCGCGAGGACGAGAAGATGCGTGCCGGCGGGATCGGACTCCCCCGCCCTCGATGGTGTCGGGGAGGAATCCTCGTCGCCCAGTGAGAGCTCGGCGCCGAACGCCGTCTTGACCTGGAGCGACTCGGCGGCCTCGGCGAAGCGGACGATCCCGTAGAACCCGTCGTGGTCGGAGATCGCGAGCGCGTGGAGGCCGAGACGCTCGGCCTCTTCGGCGAGCTCTTCCGGCGAGGACGCCCCGTCGAGGAACGAGAACGTCGAATGCGCGTGCAGCTCGGCATACGGGATGACGTCGGTCGGGCGCTCGATCGACGGCGGAGTGTAGGGGCCGCGCTTGTGCGACCATGCGGGGCTGTCGCCGCCGTCGGCCCCGGCGGGCACATTGCGGGGGCGCCGACGGTCGCTGAGGATGCGCTCGAGCTCGGACCACGGCACAGAGGGGTTGTCGAAGCCCATCGGTCACCTCACCTTCGCGGCCGTTCAGTCATAGCGAGCCTCGGCCTTCCAGCGGCCGTCCTCGCAGATGAGGAGCCAGGCGACGCCGTCGGCATCGACGACCTGGAACCGATGCGCACGACGGGCGCGCGCGGGATCCCACCCCCGCTCGCTGACCGGCCAGGGGCCTGCCCACTGCTCGACGGCACGGCGGCGGCCGCCCTCGATCAGCTCGGCGGGGTGCGCCGTCATCCGACCCCGATCGTCGACCGCGACCGGACCTCCCATCGGAGCGAGCACCTCGACCTGAGGCGGCTTGGCGAAGACGGATGCCGGCAGCGGGTCGGGCAGGCTGCCCGGCCACGGGCGCGTGCGCTCCTTCGCCACCACGGCTCGGTCACCCCACGGCACGAGCACCTGCCGTTCGGCGAGCCAGCGGCCGCCTCCGACGGCGGGCGTCAGCACGGCGCGGTGCCCGAGCATCGCCTGCACGCGGGACAGCGCATGGTGCACGCGCTCTTCAGGCCCTGCCCCGAAGATCGCGGGAGCGTGGTGGGATGCCGCATCCACCCTCTCGGGTGAGATCCGCACGAGAGCGACGCCGCTCGTGAGACCGTCGGCGTCCTCACCGAGCTGCCAGCGCACACGGTCGACGACCGACGTCGCGTCGAATGATCCCGGATGCAGCCACACCCGCTCACTGCGCTCGCCTCGGTCGCCGGTGAGCTCGACGCGCAGCTCGGTGCAGACGAGATCGATCGCGCCGAGACCCGCGATGAACTCGTCCGCCGCAAGGCGCACGCCGAACGCCACCTGGTCGGCGATCTCGAGCGGCGGTTCGAACGCGATCTCACGCTGCAGCTCGGGAGGCGGGGTGCGCGGAGCCACGGCTCGTGGATCGCGGCCCGAGGCGAGGGCGTGCAGCCGGACGCCGCGCTCGCTGAAGCGTTCGCGCACGCGCTCCTGCTCGAGCGCCGCGAAATCCCCCAGCGTCTGCACCCCGAGCCGCGCGAGGAGTCCCGCGAATTCCGGGCCGCCGCCCAGCGAGGCATCGTCGAGCAGACCGATCGGCAGCGGCGCGAGGAAATCGGCGGCCCTCCCCGGCGGCACGACGCACACGGGGTCGTCGGGGCTCGTCCCCGCCCGCGCCGCCTGCTCGGCCGTGAACGGACCATCGCCGACGCCTGCCCGGGCGGTCTCGATCCCCAGTTCGCTCAGCGACTCGAGCAGCATGCACGCTGCTTCGAGCTCGCCCCCGTAGTAGCGAGCAGGTCCGCGCACTGTGAGTGCGCACAGCCCCGCTCTCACGATCTGCACCCCGGGTGCGCGCTCCTCGATGCGCGCGACGAGGGGCGAGAACACCCGATGGTCGCGGATGGCATCGGCGGGGATGATCGCGAGGCGCGGACACCGTGCCTGCGCATCACGGCGGCGCTGCCCGCGCCGCACGCCCTCTGCCCGGGCAGCGGCAGAGCACGCCACGATCTCGTTGTGCTCGAGCACGGCGACCGGAGCGGCAGGGTCCACGGCGCCTTCTCGCGCGAGGGCCGTCACGGGCCAATCCGGAAACCACAGCACGAGGCTGCGCACCGACTCATCGGGGCGCACGTCAGCCCACCGCCTCGAGAATGCGCCTCGCCTCGCGGAAGCGCTCCTGGCGGCGGCGCTCCGCCTCGAACACGCGCACTGCTTCGATCTCGCGCTCCTCTTCGAACTCGCGCACCGCTTTGAGGTCCCGCACTGCGAGTTCGCGCTCCTCGGCGAGCTCGCGCTCCTCGGTGAGCGCCGGCACAGCCCGGACGGGAGCCGCCTCAGCCATGGGCACAGCGACGGGACCCTGGGCCGCGGGAACCGCCGCCGCCATCGGCACCTCGACTCCTCGAGCGCCACGCGCCTCGGACACCAGCGCCACCTCGCCGCGCGGGCCGGGCAGCAGCATCCGCTCGCGTCTGTCGTGTGGCCAGCGCCTGCTCGAAGAAGTGACCGTCACGGCCCTGCTGTCGAGGTAGCCGTGACCGCGCCCCACGCCCGTCCACTCGGGATCACCCACCTCGAGCATCGCCTCCGCCTGCGGCCACGGGCCCTGCACAAGCAGCACCGTCCCGCGGTCGCGCAGTCGCGCCGCCAGACGCGCGACCTGGCCGTCGGCCGCGCGCGTGGGCGGCCGGACAGCAACCACGGGCACGACCTCGGCGATCGTCGATGTCACCGCGAGCCACCGAGGCCCGGGATCGGGGACGAGCACGAGCCGCGCCAGGTCGACACCCAGCGATTCGGCCGCTTCGGCGCCGAGCTCGGGGACGCCGATCACCGCGCACCACGAGCCGTCCTGCGAAGGCCGCGACATCAGCGCGAGCAGAAGCGACGTCGACCTCCCGAGCGAATACGCCGCGCCTGGCCGCAGGCCGCGACCCGGAAGAAGCGACGCGAACGCAGGGTGCGTCGGCAGCACGGGTGCCCCGAGCCGACGACCTTGCACGCGCTCGAGTTGAGCGCGCAGGCGCATGACCTCGCCGTCCTGCTCCTGCCGGAGCGCTTCGTTCCGCACGTTCGCCCTCACCTCCACAGAATAGAACACATGTTCTAGTCATTCAACGGTGATATCGAACTTATCTCCGGCCTCCGACATTTGCCGAATGGTCGACAGCGCACTCTCTCGCCGACCGAGCGGCCTCTTCACGCTGCGAACCCGCACTCTCGGCGACAGTGCGCTCTGTCGACCGCTCGCCTGAGCGCGACCGCGCGCGACCGAGCCGATCCGGACCCCGAGGGCCGGGCGTCAGCCGGCGATGACCTCGGCCGTCGTGGCGATGCGCGCGAAGCCGCCACCCGTCAGCACCAGCGCGGTCGTGGCCATGAGCTCTTCAGCCGTTCGGGTCACGGTGCCGATGCCCGCGACATCCGCCGTCAGATCGAAGGTGCGCGTCGCATCGAGCGCGACCGTCACGTCGTACCCGAGGTTCCCCGCCATGCGCGCCGTCGTCTCCACGCACATATTGGTCTGGATGCCGCAGATCACGAGCTCGCTGATCCCCCGCTCCCCCAGCCACCGGTGCAGATCCGGGTCGCCGTAGAACGCGGAGTTCACGCTCTTGGTCACCAGGAGCGCGGGGTCGACCACCGCGACCGCGTCGACGAGCGCGTTGCCCGGATCATCAGGGCTCAGCGGCGACCCGGGAGAGACCGAATCGTGTCGCACGACGACCACGGGCTCACCCGATTCCGACCACGCATCGAGGAGCGCCGCGACATTCGCCAGGCACTCGGGGTTCGCGGTCGGTCCCCAGAAGTCGAGGTCGTCGAAGGCTCGCTGCATGTCGATGACGAGGAGGGCTCGGGTCATCCCTCCATCCCATCACAGCGACGAGGCACGACGTCTTACGCAGCAAGCTCCAGGTACGGCTCCCACCGAGGATCGGTGCGGTCGGTGCCGCGCACCGTCCACTGCGCACCGTGGGGAGGACGCGGAGCGAATCGCAACTCCCACCCCATCTCCTGCGGCGTTCGATCGCCCTTCATGTTGTTGCAGCGCAGGCAGCACGCGACGAGGTTCTCCCACGTGTCGGCGCCGCCTCGCGAACGCGGCAGGATGTGGTCGATCGTGGATGCCGACTTTGCGCAGTAGCCGCAACGGTGCCCGTCACGGCGCAGCACTCCGCGGCGCGTGACCGGGATGCTTCTTCCTCCGGGAACGCGCACGTAGCGCGTCAGGAGAATGACCGCCGGGCGATCCACCGCCTGTCTCGCACCCCAGACAGGGTCTCCGTCGACGTGCTCGATCACGGTTGCCTTGTCGTTCATGACGAGCACGATGGCCCTCTTGAACGACACGATGGCGAGCGGCTCGTAGCCCGCATTCAGCACCAGAGTGCGCATTCCACATCCTCTCGAATGGCCCGGGACGGCTTCTCGGGTTTCGACCTGCGCGACGATGCAAGAGGTGGAGGGCATGAAAAAAGGCGCTGTCTTATAGACAGCGCCTGGGCGCCGCGGTCATGCCGCGGCATCCGATCCCATGATGCCGAAGGACAAGCAGGCCGAGCGCGTCCATGGTTCGGATGCGTGGCATGGCGTCCATCGGGTTCCCTCCGCTTCTCAGAGCGTCACGTTTCAGGGTAATGCACGACGAAACGGTGCGGGCCGCGAGGCGACATGAACGACCCGTGGCGTGTCGGGGAACCGGTGACAGAGGCGGTCGCGTCAGCTGACGCCGTGCGCTGCGAGGGAACGGATCAGCCGGCGTTCGACTGAAGCCACGAGAGCGGGTCGACCAGCCCGCCGTTGATGCGCACCTCGAAGTGGAGGTGGTTGGCCGTGGAGCTGCCGGTGCTGCCCACCGCGCCGATGACCTGGCCGGCCGAGACGGACTGACCGGAGACGACCTGACGGCTGCCATAGGTCATGTGACCGTAGAGAGTGGAGACCTGCTGACCGCCGACGACCGAATCGATGGTGACGGCGACGCCGTAGCCCGCATAGCTCTCTTGCGAGATCCGGACCACACCGCTGGCCGCGGCGAAGATCGGGGTGCCGGCCGGGGCGAGCATGTCGAACCCGTTGTGGTTCGGGCGGTTCGGCGGACGGAAGAGGTTGATCGAGCTGTAGGTGAAGTTGGTGACCGGCCAGCGCACTTCTCCGGAGCCGGGAGCCGTCATCGACAGGTTCATGCTGTACGCCGACCGCGATGAGGACTTCGGCCTGGCCGCTGCCGCTGCCGCCGCCGCTGCGGCCGCTTCGCGGGCACGAGCCGCGGCGGCCTCTTCGGCCCGCTTCTTCTCGATCTCTTCGGCTGTGGTGGCGGAATAACCGCCGCGGTCGAGCGCTTCAGATGTGGCGTCCGATGCGACGACGAGAGACTGCGCGTCCTCAGCCGCCACCTGCTGCAGCGTCACGGCTGCCTGCGCCGGGGTGCGCCATGCGCCGTAGGCGGGAAGCGCGACTGTCGCGATGAGCCCCACGACCATGCTGAGGATCACCAGACTGCGGAGAGGCCGGAGGGCGGGTCGCGTCGAAGCCGACGGGGCTGCCGTCGACCGAGCGAGACGTCGCGGCTTGGTGCGTCGCGCTGCCGCGCCGCGAGCGCGACTGCGCTTCACAACATCGGTCGGGGTCTCCTGTGACGGTGCGTCGACAGGGGTCTCGATCTCTTCAGCCAAACTATCCTCCGGCGCCTCTGCGCCGTGGCGCTGGCTCGTCCGCATTGGGTGTCGGGGCACTTGATGCAGGTTTCACCGCGCGGACGACGAGCCGGAGAGGCAATCCGTACGGGGTCCGTCGGCGGGCTTTTCGCCTGGTGGACTCTTCGAGGCTACCCGAAGGTAACGAATATGTCACGTTGGGAGCGGTTTCAGGCCCGTTCGTCGACGAGGAAGATGTGCGCAGCGACCTCGACGGGCAGCTCGAGCGCTTCGTCGCTGCCGTCCATCTCGACGAGCACATAGCCCTCGCTGTAGCGGAACGAGCCGGTGCCGCCGGGCATGACGCCCGCCGCTTTGAGCTGCTGGAGCAGCTCGGGATCGACCTGTGCCGGCTCGGCGAGACGGCGCACGGTCCCCGAGACGGGGCCGCCGACCTTGTTGAGATGACGGACAAGCCCCACGACACCCTGATCGAACTTGTTCGCGGGAACATCGCCCAGCTGGTCGAGTCCGGGGATCGGGTTGCCATACGGCGATTCGGTGGGATGCCCGAGCAGCTCGACGAGCCGGCGCTCGACCTGCTCGCTCATCACGTGCTCCCAGCGGCACGCCTCTTCGTGCACGTACGCCCAATCGAGGCCGATGACATCCGACAGCAGCCGCTCCGCGAGGCGGTGCTTGCGCATGACGTCGACGGCCTTCTGCCGCCCCGAGCCGGTGAGCTCGAGCGATCGGTCGTCGGACACGATGACGAGGCCGTCGCGCTCCATGCGCCCCACCGTCTGCGACACCGTGGGACCCGAGTGGCCCAGGCGCTCGGAGATGCGCGCACGCAGGGGGACGATGCCCTCTTCCTCGAGTTCGAGGACGGTGCGCAGATACATCTCCGTCGTGTCGATCAGATCGGTCATTCAGGCATCCTCCGACGCGTGGGCAGGCTCCCCAGCCTATCAATGGGGGTGGGGGCCCGGCGTCGTCACACGGGCGGGGCCGCCGTGACGGCAACCGTAGAATCGGAGCCATGTCCCACGTCCTTCTGCCTCGCGAAATCCTGCCCGCCGACGGACGCTTCGGCTGCGGTCCGTCCAAGGTCCGCCCCGCCCAGATCGAGGCTCTGACCGGTGCGACCGCGGCGCTTCTCGGCACCTCGCATCGGCAGGCACCGGTGAAGGATCTCGTGGGCCGCGTGCGCGCCGGACTCAGCGACCTGTTCCGCCTCCCGAACGGCTACGAGATCATCCTCGGCAACGGCGGTTCGACCGCGTTCTGGGATGCCGCCGCCTTCGGCCTGATCGAGAAGCGCAGCCAGAACCTCGTCTTCGGCGAGTTCGGCGGCAAGTTCGGCTCTGCCGCGAAGGCTCCCTGGCTCGAGGCGCCCGACATCCGTGAGGTTTCTGCGGGAACGCGCACGATTGCCGAAGCGGTCGAGGGCGTCGACGTCTACGCCTGGCCGCACAACGAGACCTCGACAGGGGTCTCCGCCCCGATCCACCGGGTTGCGGGGGATGCCGGTGCGCTCACCGTCATCGACGCGACGAGCGCAGCCGCCGGCATCGACTTCTCGATCGGCGAGACCGACGTCTACTACTTCGCGCCGCAGAAGAACCTCGGCTCCGACGGTGGCCTGTGGTTCGCCGCGGTGTCACCGGCCGCCATCGAGCGGATCGAGCGGATCGCGGCCTCGGGCCGCTACATCCCCGAATTCCTCAGCCTCAAGAACGCCGTCGACAACTCGCGTCTCAACCAGACGCTCAACACCCCCGCGATCACGACGCTCGTGCTGCTGCAGACGCAGATCGACTGGATCACCGCGAGCGGCGGCCTGCAGTGGGCCGATGCCCGCACGCACGAGTCGTCCCAGGCCCTGTACGACTGGGCTGAGGCGTCTGCCTTTGCCACCCCCTTCGTCGCCGATCCGGCTGACCGCTCCCCCGTTGTCGTCACGATCGACTTCGACGAGACGGTGGATGCCGCTGCCGTGGCGAAGAGCCTGCGTGCCAACGGCATCGTCGACACCGAGCCGTACCGCAAGCTCGGTCGCAACCAGCTGCGGGTCGCAACGTTTGTCTCGATTGATCCCGACGACGTCCGTCAGCTGATCCGCTGCATCGACTACACCGTGGAGCGTCTGGGCTGAGATCCCGCCTCGGCTGCGGAGGGTTCCTCAGCAGCCGAGGTCTCACGGTCCTGGGCGGGATCGGTCTACAGGTGCGAACCCGTAACGGGCCGCCGCCCTCCTACCCGCAGAGTGTTGAGCGGGAGCGCAGGGCTCTGCACGGCCGCGCAGGCAAGCCGTCAGTTCTGGTCGCGCTCGCTGTCGAACCGGTATCCGTGGACGGCCTCGTCCTCATCCGCGGAATCGTCGTCGTGGTCGGAGTCGTCGTCGTCGGATTCGGAGTCGTCCTCGTCGGAATCGTCGTCGGAGTCGTCCTCGTCGGAGTCGTCGTCGGAGTCGTCGTCGGCTTCGGAGTCGACCTCGTCCTCGTCAGCGTCGTCCGCGAAGTCCGAATCGTCGACATCGGACTCATCCTCGTCCGAGTCGTCGTCGAAGTCATCGTCCGTGTCGGCGCCGGCCTCGGCCAGTTCATCGATGTCGACGCCGTCGACATCGCCGGCGTGGAGGATCGGCGAGCCGTCACGGTCGAAGTCGGCAGCGTCGAGGTCGTCGAGATCGTCCAGGTCGAGCCCGTCGTCGTCGGAGTCATCCAGGTCTTCTTCTCCACCGTCGACCTCGCCGGCTTCGCGGAGCGCCACTTGTGCCGCCTGATAGTCCGCGAGTCGCACGGCCCACGGCACCCATTCGGGTGCCAGGAGGGCGTCGTCGCCGGGAAGCAGCTCGAGCTCGAGCACGCTCGGCTCACCATCGTCGACGCGCGCGAGGCTCACGGTCCAGAACCAGCCGGGGTAGCCGGCCATCCGGTTCTCGAACAGCAGCGAGACGACTCCGCTGTCTTCGAGCGTGTACCCCGCGGGGGCCCCGACGGTGGCCTCGGGTGTGACCTCGCGGAGCGCGGCGAGTGCGACGTCGTGCGCAGCGAGCAGGAGCTCGTCCGGCTCGCGCGGCGGTTCGACGACCTCATGGGCGTCATCCTCAGCCTCAGCCTCAGCATCGAACGGCGCCTCGTCGGCCTCACGAGCGTCCCCCGCCTCAGCACCGCCKGCCTCAGCCGCATCCCCTGCTTCCGCAGCGTCGGCGGACTCGGCATCCGTCCCCGCCCCTTCGAAGGGCACACTCGACTCGCCGTCGACCGAAGCCTCGGTCACAGCGTCATGGGCGCCTACGGGAGGCTCGACGGAATCCGGCTCGTCAAGGACGGCAGGGTCGACGTCGCCGGCGGGCGAGTCGCCCGGATCAGTCGTCCAGCTCATCGGCGACCTTGCGGAGGACGGCGGCGACCTTCTTGGAGTGCGCGCCGCTCGGGTAGCGCCCGCGGCGCAGATCGCCGCCGATGCTGTCGAGCACCTTCACGAGGTCTTCCACGATGATCGCCATGTCATCGGCGGGCTTGCGTGCGCGCTTGGCAAGGCTGACAGGAGCCTCGAGCACACGGACCGAGAGCGCCTGAAGCCCGCGCTTGCCGTCGGCCACGCCGAACTCGAGGCGGGTGCCTGCCTTGGGTGCGGGCGTGCCTGCAGGAAGGGCAGTGGCGTGCAGGAAGACGTCCTGGCCGTCATCGCTGGTGATGAAGCCGAACCCCTTCTCCTCGTCGTAGAACCTGACCTTGCCGGTGGGCATGGAATGACCTCACTGTGGAAGAGCCCGCGCTCGGCGGGCATGACGGATGGCGGACCGGAAGGCCCTGTGACAAGCCTACGGCACGACCGGCACCGACTAGGCTGAGGCCGATGAGCACGCGCAATGACGGTCCCGAGCTTCCCGTCCGTCGCATCGATCGGATCCTCGCCTACATGGCGCTCGGACTGACGGCCCTCTCGATCGTGTGCTTCTTCGCCGTGATCCTCGCGAAGCCCCTGGGCATCAAGGACTTCAGCGAGGGACTGTGGCCCCTCGTCGTCGTGCTGCCGCTCGTCGCCCTGCCGATCGCCTTCGTGATGATCGTCGTGCTGCTCATCATGAGCTTCGTGCGACGGTCGCGCGCCGGCAAAGGGGCGTAGGCCTCGACCATGACCACCGACGAGCGCGCGCTCGCAACGTGGCTGGCGAACCGCGACGACGCGGCGCTGGCGCAGACGTTCGCGCTGCGCTCGGTGTCGGCGTCGGTGACGTGGAGCGACTTCTTCGACGCCGCCGACGCCCTCCTCGACCCCGCATCGATCGACCGCGCGATCACCCGCCTCCCGCGGCCTGCTCTGGCTGCGCTGGCAGGCGGCAAGACCGACGAAGCCCCTGCGGCTCTGGAACGGCTGGCGCTGGTCGATGGATCCGGCGAGCCGTATGTCGCCGTGGCCGAGCGCGTGGCGGTGGTCCGGACGAACGCCCCGGAAGCACTCTCGGCCGGCCCCGCGCCGACCGATCCGCAGCCTGCTGACCCGGCGGCATCCGCTGCTGCCGCTGAACGCGCCTTCGCCTCGACCGGCGCCCTCGCCGACCTTCTGATCGCGACCCAGCACACATCGCTCTCGCGCACCGGAGCGGGCCCGGTGAGCGCTGTCGATCGCAAGCGGCTGACGGATGCCGGAGCCATCGCCTCGACGGAGGACCTCGACGACCTCGTCGTGATCGGGGCCGCCGCCGGTCTGCTCGAGGCCACCGACCGCGAATGGACCGTGAGCGAGACCGCCGAGGCCTGGCTCCAGGCGACGACGATCCGGCGCTGGGCGATCGTGGTGGAGGGCTTCCGGGCGGCCCTGCGCCCCGGCCTCCGCACGCCCGGAGGCGGCTACCTCGCCCCCGCGTCGTGGCCCGACCGGTATCCGCTCGACCCCGAATGGCCCGTGGTGGCCGCGAGGACCCGGCGGCTGGCCGAACGGTGGGGTCTCGTGTCGCCCGAAGGCACCGAGCCGGCGTGGGCGCGATCGCTGCGTGAGGGCGGACCCGCCGACGCGCAGGGCCTCTCCGCGCTCTTCCCCGCCGAGATCGACCGCATCTACCTGCAGGCAGACTTGACCGCCATCGCGCCGGGCCCGCTCGCGCCGGCGCTCGACCTTCGCCTCCGTCGCATCGCGGTGAGGGAATCTCGGGCACAGGCGTCCACCTACCGGTTCACGGCGGGGTCGCTGGTCGCCGGAATGACCGAGGGCGAGACGGCCGAGTCGCTGCGGGATTTCCTCTCACGGCTCTCGCTCACCGGCATCCCCCAGCCGCTGGAGTACCTCATCACCAGCACCGCTGCCCGCCACGGCCTCGTCCGCGTCCGCACCGGCGCATACGGTGACACGGTGGTCGAGAGCGGGGAGTCGAGCGTCCTCAGCTCGATCGCCGTCGATCAGGCGCTGCGTCCACTGGGGTTCGTCCGAGACGGGGATACGCTCGTCTCCCGAGCGGCGCGCGACGTCGTCTACTGGTCGCTCGCCGATGCGCGCTACCCGGTCGTCGCCGTCGACGAAGACGGCGTCGCCGCTCCCGCCGTGCGGCGTCGTGCCGCGCGCTCCGGGCAGGCGCCTGAGGCACGACACTCGTTCGCCCCGCTGATCGCGCGGCTCCGCGAGACGCATGCGACCGATTCGGATGCCGCATGGCTCGGTCGCGAGCTCGAGCAGGCTGTGCGCTCCCGGTCGGTCATCGACGTGATGGTGCGACTGCCGGACGGATCAGAGCGCTCCTTCACCCTCGAGGCCACGGGCCTCGGCGGCGGCCGGCTGCGCGGGCGCGACCGCGCCGCCGACATCGAGCGCACCCTGCCGGTCTCCAGCATCGTCAGCGTCCGTCCCGCCTGAGCCCGGTCGCGGAAGCTTAGATCCAGTGGGGCCCGGTAGACTCGATCCCTATGGCTGACGGCCCTCTCATCGTGCAGAGCGACCGGACGGTGCTGCTGGAAGTAGCCCATCCGGACGCCGAGAGCGCGCGGCACGAACTCGCGATCTTCGCCGAGCTCGAACGTGCGCCGGAGCACATCCATACGTACCGCATCACCCGCCTCGGACTGTGGAACGCGCGCGCCGCCGGCCACGACGCCGACGACATGCTCGCGACGCTCGACCGATGGACCCGCTTCCCGGTCCCCCCGTCGGTCTCGATCGACATCCGCGAGACCGTCGGCCGATACGGCCGCCTCGTCATCGAACGCGACGCGGACGGCGGTCTCGTCCTTCGATCGACGGATGCCGCGGTACTGACCGAGGTCTCGAAGAACAAGCGCATCCAGCCGCTGCTCATCGGCCGCCCCTCCCCCGACACCTTCCAGGTCGATGCCTGGGCGCGCGGGCACATCAAGCAGGAGCTCCTCAAGATCGGCTGGCCGGCCGAGGATCTCGCCGGCTACACGCCGGGCACGCCGCATCCGATCGATCTCGCCGAGGCGGACTGGACGCTGCGGCCCTACCAGCGCGAGGCCGTCGACAAGTTCAACGACGGCGGGTCGGGTGTGGTGGTGCTCCCCTGCGGCGCCGGCAAGACGCTCGTCGGTGCGGCGGCGATGGCCGACACCAAGACGACGACGCTGATCCTCGTGACCAACACGGTCAGCGCCCGCCAGTGGCGCGACGAGCTGCTCAAGCGCACGACGCTCACGCCGGAGGAGATCGGCGAGTACTCCGGTCAGGCCAAGGAGGTCAGGCCCGTCACGATCGCGACCTACCAGATCCTCACGGCGAAGCGAAAGGGCGAGTACGCCCACCTCGCCCTGCTCGATGCTCTCGACTGGGGCCTCATCGTCTACGACGAGGTGCACCTGCTGCCCGCCCCCGTCTTCAAGCTGACCGCGGATCTGCAGGCGCGCCGCCGCCTGGGCCTCACCGCGACCCTGGTCCGTGAGGACGGCCGCGAAGGCGACGTCTTCAGCCTCATCGGCCCCAAGCGGTTCGACGCGCCCTGGAAGGAGATCGAGGCCCAGGGCTTCATCTCCCCCGCAGCCTGCTACGAAGTGCGCGTCGACCTGCCCGCGGGCGACCGTCTCGAGTACGCCGCCGCCGCCGACGAGGATCGGTACCGCCTCGCGGCGACCGCATCCGCGAAGATCCGGGTCGTGCGCGACCTCGTCGAACGGCACGCGGGCGAGCGCATCCTCGTCATCGGCCAGTACCTCGACCAGATCGACGTGCTCGCCGAAGCGCTGGGGGCACCCAAGATCACCGGATCCACACCCGTCGACGAGCGCGAGGTGCTCTACCAGGCGTTCCGCGTCGGCGAGATCGAGGTGCTGGTCGTGTCGAAGGTCGCGAACTTCTCGATCGACCTGCCCGAGGCGTCTGTCGCCATCCAGGTATCCGGCTCCTTCGGGTCCCGGCAGGAGGAGGCACAGCGCCTCGGACGCCTGCTGCGGCCCAAGCAGTCGGCCAACACGGCGAGCTTCTACACCCTCATCGCCCGCGACACCGTCGACCAGGACTTCGCGCAGAACCGCCAGCGCTTCCTCGCCGAGCAGGGCTACAGCTACACGATCCTGGACGCGGAGCAGATCGCGGCCTGACCGCGCGCCGGCCCGACCCGAGTGGATATTCGGCGCCCGTGCGACGCACCCCGGCGCGATATCCCGACACCACATCGATTCCCTGGCCATAATGAGGGCATGACCGCAGCACGTATCCTCGTCGTCGACGATGAGCCCAACATCCGGGACCTGCTCATCACGAGCCTCCGCTTCGCGGGGTATCAGGTCAGGRCCGTCTCCAACGGAGCCCAGACGATCTCGGCCGTCCTCGAGGAAGAGCCCGACCTCATCATCCTCGACGTGATGCTCCCCGACATGAACGGGTTCAGCGTCACCAAACGCCTCCGCGGGGCCGGCTACACCGCTCCCATCCTCTTCCTCACAGCGAAGGACGAGACCGAGGACAAGATCACCGGGCTGAACGCCGGCGGGGACGACTACGTCACCAAGCCCTTCTCGCTCGATGAGATCGTCGCGCGCATCGCCGCGATCCTGCGTCGCACGATGCAGGCCGACGAGGAGTCTGTCATCCGGGCGGGCGAGCTCACGATGGACCAGGACACCCACGACGTCGTCGTGGGTGACGTCTCGATCGACCTCAGCCCCACCGAGTTCAAGCTCCTCCGCTACCTCATGCTCAATCCCAACCGGGTGCTGTCGAAGGCGCAGATCCTCGACCACGTCTGGGAGTACGACTTCAACGGGGATGCCGGCATCGTCGAGAGCTACATCTCGTACTTGCGCCGCAAGATCGATCCGCACTCCACGGAGGCCCTCATCCAGACCAAGCGCGGCTTCGGCTACATGCTGAAGGCGGGCAAGACCGCCTGACGGCGGCCGCGGGAAGGCGAACGCCCTGGCGAAGAAGTCCGATTCGGTCACGCGCTGGTGGCGCGGCATCAGCCTGCGCGCGAAGGTCACGGGAGTCACCGTGGCACTGCTCGTCGTGGGGCTCGTCGCCGCGGGCATCGGCACGATGGCGTTCCTGCGCAACGCCCTGATCGTCAGCCTCGATGAGCAGCTGGTGCAGCTGACGTCGACGGACGTCGCGGTGAACGCGCTCATCCAGACCGAGATCATCGGCGGCGAGGCGCAGTTCTCGGTCAAGCCGGATGCCGCGACCGATTACTTCGTGGCGATCTACGGCCCGGAGGGCGACCTCAAGATCACCGCCGGCGGCGACAAGGACGCCCCTCAGCCGGCCTTCCCGGAGACCATGACCCTGCAGCGGGCACAGGAGCGCCCGCTCACCCCCACCGAGATCCCCGGTGAAGACGACCGTTCGGTCTTCCATGCGAGCACGGACGTCTTCCAGCCGGCGGGCGCAAGCGCTCTGTACACGCAGATGGTCGCGGTTCCGATCGCGCCGATCAACCGCGTCGTGACGACCTACCTCGGGATCTACAGCATCCTGGCCCTCATCACGATCATCGCGGGCGCGCTCCTCACGCGCTGGCTGGTGACTCTGACCTTCCGCAGCCTCGGGCAGGTCGAGTCCACTGCCATGACGATCGCAGCGGGCGACTTCAGCCAGCGCATGACGAGCATCGAGCCGACGACCACTGAGGTGGGCCGGCTCAAGACCGCGATCAACACGATGATGGACCGCGTGGACGGCGCGATCTCGCAGCGCGACGCGACCGTGCGGCAGATGCGCCGCTTCATCGGCGATGCCAGCCACGAGCTGCGCACTCCCCTCGTGACGGTGCGGGGCTACGCCGAGCTGTACCGCATGGGCGCCATCGAGGGCGACGACGACATCGCCCAGGCCATGGACCGCATCGAGAGCGAGGCGAAGCGCATGGGCCTGCTCGTCGAGGACCTGCTGGCCCTGGCCAGACTCGACGAGCGGCGGGACGTGGTCATCGCTCCCGTCGACCTCCGCCCCATCGCACGGGATGCGGCGATGGACGTGCGCGCGGCATCCCCTGTCCGTCCTATCTCGGTGATCGACACCACCCTGACCACGACTCTCGGAGTGGCCGCCAAGGCCGCCTTCCACGAAGCGTCCGCCACCCCGGAGCCCGAAACGCCGAAAGGCCGCCGTGGCGGCGCCAACCCCGCGGCGCGCGGACGTCCCAGCGGCACTCTCTCGCTGCTGCGGCGGCGACCGAAGCCCGTTCCCGCCGTGCAGGCGCAGACAGCCGGCGAGACGCCCCCTGTGGCTCCCGTCGACCTGGGTGAGACGGCCGACCTCTCTGCCACCCCGCCCCTCGTCCTCGGCGATGAGAACCGCATCCGCCAGGTCGTGGCGAACCTGCTCGGCAACGCGCGGAGGTTCACGGCGGAGGATACGCCGATCGAACTGCGGATCGGCATCGAGGCGGCGTCCGAGACGGGCTGGATCGAGATCGCCGACCACGGCGACGGCGTGCCCGACCAGATCAAGGACAAGATCTTCCAGCGCTTCTGGCGGGCCGACACCTCTCGTGCGCGGGAGACCGGCGGCACGGGACTGGGACTGTCGATCGTCGCATCGATCGTCGAGGCCCTGCACGGGAGCATCGAGGTTCTCGACACCCCGGGCGGCGGAGCGACGTTCCGGGTCGAGCTGCCCCTGGCGATGGAGGCGATCGCCGCCGAGCGGGCGAGCATCCCCACCCAGCCCATCGCACGGCAGCGTCGCGACCGCTGAGCCTTCTCCTCCCCATGCGGTGAGCGGCGGGAGCGCCTGCACATCAGCGAGGTGCGGGGGCGGATGCCGCGCGCTGCCTCCGTAATGTGAGCGGTCCCCACTCCCCCGACCTCAGGAGGTTCCCATGGCCGTCTTCTCTGTCGACAGCGACGCCGTCTTCACCGCGACCGGTTCGGTCCGCGGCACGATCGAGCGCATTCAGGGCGAGACCCAGTCCATGCTCGCCCAGCTCACGCATCTGCAGTCCGCCTGGTCGGGCGCCGCCGCGGTCGCCTTCCAGGGCACGGTCGACCAGTGGCGCGCGACCCAGCGGCAGGTCGAAGACGCGCTCGCCGGCATCAACGCGGCGCTCTCCGTCGCGGGCCGCCAGTACGCCGAGGCCGAGCAGGCGTCGCTCGCTCTGTTCCGCTGAGCAGCGGCCGGCCCTCAGGCGGCGCAGACACTCTCCGGAACACAGAGAACGGGCCCCTCCCGAAGGAGGGGCCCGTTCTGCTGAGGGTCAGGACTCAGAAGTCCATGCCACCCGTGGGGTCGCCCGCGGGAGCGCCGACCTTCTCGGGCTTGTCGGCGACGACGACCTCGGTGGTGAGGAAGAGGCCGGCGATCGACGCTGCGTTCTGCAGTGCCGAGCGCGTGACCTTCGCCGGGTCGATGATGCCCTGCGCGAAGAGGTCGCCGTACTCGCCGGTCGCGGCGTTGAGGCCGTGTCCGACGGGCAGCTCCGCAACCTTGTTCGCGACGACGCCGGGCTCGAGGCCCGCGTTCAGCGCGATCTGCTTGAGCGGTGCCTCGATCGCGACGCGCACGATGTTCGCACCCGTCGCCTCGTCGCCGACCAGGCCGGTGATGGCCTCGGTCTCGAACGCGACCTTGCCGGCCTGGATGAGCGCCACGCCACCACCGGGGACGATGCCCTCCTCGACGGCCGCCTTCGCGTTGCGAACGGCGTCCTCGATGCGGTGCTTGCGCTCCTTGAGCTCGACCTCGGTCGCGGCACCCGCCTTGATGACGGCGACGCCGCCGGCGAGCTTGGCGAGACGCTCCTGGAGCTTCTCGCGGTCGTAGTCGCTGTCGGTGTTCTCGATCTCACGACGGATCTGGGTCACGCGGCCCTCGAGCTGCGCCGAGTCGCCGGCACCCTCGATGATCGTGGTCTCGTCCTTCGTGATGATGACCTTGCGGGCACGGCCGAGCAGGTCGAGGGTGGCGTTCTCGAGCTTGAGACCGACCTCCTCGGTGATGACCTGGCCACCCGTGAGGATCGCGATGTCCTGCAGCTGCGCCTTGCGACGGTCGCCGAAGCCGGGAGCCTTGACGGCGGCCGACTTGAAGATGCCGCGGATCTTGTTGAGCACGAGAGTCGCAAGCGCCTCGCCCTCGACGTCCTCGGCGATGATGACGAGCTCCTTGCCGTCCTGGATCACCTTGTCGACGATCGGCAGCAGATCCTTGATGTTCGAGATCTTCTGGTTCGCGATCAGGATGTAGGCGTCCTCGAAGACAGCCTCCTGGCGCTCCGGGTCGGTCACGAAGTAGGGGTTGATGTACCCCTTGTCGAAGCGCATGCCCTCGGTGAGCTCGAGCTCGGTGCCGAAGGTCTGCGACTCCTCGACCGTGACGACGCCTTCCTTGCCCACCTTGTCGATGGCCTCGGCGATCAGGGCGCCGATCTCGGGGTCAGCAGCCGAGATGGACGCGGTCGCGGCGATCTGGTCCTTGGACTCGACCTCCTTGGCGCTCGCGAGCAGCTCGGCGGTGATGGCTGCGACAGCCTTCTCGATGCCCTTCTTGAGCGAGATGGGGTCTGCGCCGGCGGCGACGTTGCGAAGGCCCTCGCGGACGAGCGCCTGAGCGAGGACCGTGGCGGTCGTCGTACCGTCACCGGCGACGTCGTCGGTCTTCTTGGCGACCTCCTTGACGAGCTCCGCGCCGATCTTCTCGTACGGGTCGTCGAGCTCGATCTCCTTGGCGATCGAGACGCCGTCGTTCGTGATCGTGGGGGCGCCCCACTTCTTCTCGAGCACGACGTTGCGACCGCGCGGGCCAAGCGTCACCTTGACTGCGTCGGCCAGGATGTTCAGGCCGCGCTCGAGGCCGCGACGGGCCTCCTCATCGAAAGCGATGATTTTTGCCATGTGTGTGTCGTCCCTCCAGGACGTAGGCGGTGGTCTATTAGCACTCACTGAGAGCGAGTGCTAATCCATTCTGGCACTCGACCCTAGGGAGTGCAAGYCGCGACCGACCCCTGACGTCATCAAGAGACGTCAACACCTGGTGCGCTCAGGCGACGATGCGCACCGATTCGGCCTGGGGTCCCTTCTGACCCGCTCCGACCGTGAACTCGACCCGCTGTCCCTCTTCGAGGACGCGGAAACCCGACATGTCGATGTTCGAGTAATGGACGAAGACATCCTGGCCGTCTGCAACGGTGATGAAGCCGAAGCCCTTCTCGGCGTTGAACCACTTGACAGTGCCTTGCGTCATTCGAATCACTCCCGGGATGCTGTGTACCCGGCCATCGTATGGGCGGATTCCCGGGCGAAAACGCCCTGGGAGGAAGTGTTGACACGCATGCCGCGAAGTGTTTACCGGGCTGAAACACCGGCACCCGGCGGGTGTCAGGGAGTGGCGGAAGGGCTCGGCGGGCTGCTCGCGCGATCGAGGCCGAGGACGACGACCAGCTGTTTGGCAGCGCTCTCATCGACATCCGCGGTATCCGGGTCGTCGGCGGGCTGGTACTGGTCGCTCTGCGCGACCTTCGCCCCTCCGAGCACCGTCTCGGCCAGACCCCGCGCTGCGGCCTCGTCCTCCGGGAAGGCGTAGTAGACGGTCGTGTCGGCGAAGTCGGTGACGCCGGCGCCGCCCGCGGTGACCGCATCCTCGGCCCAGCCGGCCTCGACGATCAGATCCTTGGTCTGCGTGGCGAGTCCCTGTTCGGGTGTCGCGTTGAGGACGATGACCGAGTAGCTCGTGTCGACGACCGGCGCGACGGTGGCGACGGGCGTGGGAGTCGCAGTCGCGACGGGCACGAGCACGATGCGTCCCGAGACGATCAGCGTCCCGAAGATGCCGACCGTGACCAGCACGATGGTCGCCAGCACCGCCCAGAGGAAGACGACCCATCCGCGCATGTGCGGATTCTCGGCTCGGTGAGCGCCGACTCGACCCGAATCCGACGGGATCTCGTCGAAGCGATCCCGTGGGAAGGTCGAGTTCGGCACCAGAGAATGCTATCTGTCGGGGTCCGGCGGCCTGTTCACCGAGGCTCGGCGGCCGACCGGGCCCCGTGTGCCTGGCGCGCCGCGTCGCGCAGCCGGCGCAGGCGCTTGACGAGCATGGGATCGTGCGCCTGCGCGTCAGCGGTGTCGATCAGCCGGCCGAGCAGCTGGTAGTACCGCGCCGGGGAAAGGCCGAGATCGGCGCGGATCGCCTCTTCCTTCGCCCCCGCATGACGGCGCCATTCGCCCTCGAAGTCGAGGATGGCTCGGTCGCGGTCCGTCAGGGGCACCCGCTCACGCTAGCCCCGGGTCGGCGGCGCCTGCGGTTGCCACTCCACGAAAGCCCCGAGCGGGTCGACGGCCGCGAGCGGGCAGGCGTCACGAGCGAGGACGAAGCCCTCCCACGACGGAATGTCGATCGGGGGATGCCATGCCTCATGGAGTGCCGGAGGATCGATCGTGATCCACACGGCGTCCGCCGCGATCAGGGCCGAGATCAGGGTTTCGCGATCGGCGCGCGGCAGGTGCGGAAGGACTCCGGGCGTCGTGATCACCAGCGTGGCGTCGCGCGGCGCTCGCTCGATCATCGCCGCCAGCACCGCCGGATCCGCCGCATCCCCCCGCATGATCTGCGGCGGGTCCGCAGCGACCACGGCGAGCGCCGCCTCGATGCGCTGCGCCCTGCCCTCTTCGCCGGGCCAGACGAGAGTCGTGAGGAATCTCCTGTCGGAGTCGTCACGGGCGTCGAGGGGTGCCAGGTCGATGCCGGCCCTCCACACGATGTCGGGCATCCGCAGCGGCGTCTCGCTCGCCCACGGACCCCGCAGCTCGCTCTCGAGGATCACGCTCGAAATACCATCGGCGGGGTCGAGCGCGGCATCCCGCTCCCCCGTGAAGCGGTAGGAGTAGCGGTCGGGGAACAGGCACAGCCCGGCACTGGCGCCGATCTCGAGCAGCGCGAGCGGACCGTCGATCGTGCTGAGCGCGGGCAGCAGCGCCGCGCAGCGCAGCGGCTCGTTGGTCTGGAGACCGTGCCGTGCGCTCTCGGCGACGACCACATCGGAGTGAGCGGCGAGCCACGATGCCCATTCGGCGAAGGGTGCGAGCGGCGCGCCGAGCAGGCGCGTCACCGCGAACACCAGCGGCGGCTGTCGTCGCGTCGCGGGGATGCGCGCCAGGATCGCCGCGGTGCCGGCGTCGGCCGAGATGCCACCCGCCCACTCCTCGTAGAGTGCCGACCGCCCCGGCGCCTCCTCGCGGGCGAACCGGCCGTAGCGCTCCTGCACCTCGGCGATCGAGGCGCTCGACGCGCGAGCGCGGCCGGCCTCGGCATCCGGATCCGTCGTCACGCGTCCCATTGTCGGCGAACCGGAAGCAATGCGCGGACCGGCGGACGGCGAACCTCGGGTTGAATGGAAGTGAGAAGGAGCAGTCATGACCTACGCAGTGGACAAGTCCGACGAGGAATGGCGCGAAGAGCTGGGCGCCGAGCAGTATGCGGTGCTTCGCGAAGCAGCGACCGAGAGCCCGTGGACCGGAGAGCTCCTCGATGAGCACCGGGCCGGCCTCTACACGTGCGCGGCGTGCGGCAGCGAGCTGTTCCAGAGCGGGACGAAGTTCGATTCGCACTGCGGCTGGCCGAGCTTCTACGAGTCGATCCGCCCCGAGGCGGTCGAGCTCATCGAGGACAACGCCTACGGCATGGTCCGCACCGAGGTGCGCTGCGCCAACTGCGGGTCGCACCTCGGCCACGTCTTTCCCGACGGGTTCGGCACCCCGACCGGCGACCGGTACTGCATGAATTCGATCGCCCTCGACTTCACCGCCAGCGAATGAGCGGTGCGTTGGAGGCGGCCCGCTCACGCCGGTCGTGGTCGAAGGTCACCGATACCGCACCCACGCACGCCGAGCTGCTGCGGTTCGTCTCGGCGGCGGGTCGCGTCGCCGATCACTCGTCGCTCAAGCCCTGGCGGATCATCGAGCTGCGCGGCGATGACCGCAGGGCGCTGGGTCGAGCCATCAACAAGGCCGAGGGGCACAAGGGGGCTTCGACGAAGCCGCTGCGCGCGCCCCTCCTTCTCGCCGTGGTCGTGAGCCACCGCAAGAGCTCGAAGGTTCCCGGGTGGGAGCAGGAGGCCGTCGCCTCCGGTGTCGCCCACATGCTGAGCCTGCTGCTGGACGAAGCCGGCTGGGGCGTGTTCTGGCGGACGGGAGGCTACACGCGCAGCAAGGCCGTCGCGAAGGCGCACGGCCTCGATAAGCACGAGGAGCTGCTCGGGTGGCTCTATGTAGGCGGAAAGCCCCCGCGGTCACGGGGCGGCGGACACCGCAAACCGCTCGACGCGTCGAAGTTCGTCAGCCGGATGCCGGCCGCCAAGGCCTGATGGGGGCCTCGGCAGCAGCATCCTGGCCTCAGCCGACGGCGCGTCGCCGCCGCCACGGGATGACGGCGACCGCCACACCCGCCAAGGCGACGAGCACGGCGGCGAGCGCAGCAGCCTGTGACGGACCGGACAGCGGCGGCCACACAGCGTCCAGGACCACCGATGCCGCGAGCAGGCCCACGACCGAGCCGAGACCGAGGAGCAGCACCCCGGTGTGCCGGACGAGCGCCGCCGACAGGAAGATGTAGAGCGCCCCGACCAACCCGCCCAGGTACAGCAGCGGTTGGGTCGGCACGCGAGGAGGCGGCCCGTCCAGCGAGAGGTGGACCGCGGTGGCCACCCCCAACACGACGGTGCCCACGAAGAAGTTCACGAGCGTTGCGGCCAGGGGGCTTTCCACCGCCTGCCGCAGCCGGCCGTTCGTGGCCTGCTGCCAGGCGATGCCCACTCCGGCGAGGAACGGCATCAGCAGCATCCACCACGGCACCGACGCGAGTCCCTCGCCCGCGACGCACAGCACGACCGCGAGCAGCACCAGAGCCGCACCCGTCACGCGTCCCATCGTGACCGCAACGACCCCGGCCGGTCCGTAGCCGACCCTGTCGAGCACGAGCCCGTTCACCGTCTGGCCCGCCACGACGCCGACCGTGAACAGCGCCACGCCGATTGTGGCCACAGTGAGTCCCTGTGTGGCGACGGTGAGAGCGCCGGCGACGCCGCCGAGGAGCATCCAGAACGGGATGCTGCGTCGGCGCCGGCCTGCTCCTGGCGCGCTGCCGCGCCTGACGCCGCGCGACAGCCGCGCGAGCCCCGCACGTCCGTCGGGCAGCACGATCGCGAGGACGGCGAGGACGACGAGGCCGGAGCCGAACGAGACGAGCGCGGCGACCAGGCCATCGCCGAATGCGAGGCCGAGCGAGCCATTGATGCGCGCCTGGGTCGCGGTGAGCACGCCGACCATCACCGCGCCGCCCACGGCGAGCCAGGCGGGCAGGCGATGGCGAGGCATCCGTCCATCCTGCCCGACGATCGCCGCGGCCCGCGAACGCCGGCACCCGCCCGATCCGGGTGTGTCTGCCTGCCGGCACGCGCCCGCATGCCAGAGTGACAGTGGCCCTGCTGACGGCCCGGCATTTCGCACGCGAGCGTGACGGCCTGCCTGCCGCAGCATCGGCGCCGCCCCAGAGCGTCGAGGCCGCCTCATCACCGCCCCGCAAGGAGAGCCATGCCCACCCCCGCCCACGGCATCATGCTTCCGCGTGACCTCGACGCCGCCCGCGTCCTCGACTTCGCGCGGCTGGTCGAGGACCTCGGATTCGACGAGCTCTGGGTCGTCGAAGACCTGGCCTTCCGGGGTGGCATCGCGCAGGCTGCCGCGGTGCTGGCGAGCACGACGCGCATCCGCGTGGGGATCGGCATCCTTCCCGCCGCGGTCCGCAACGTGGCGTTCGAGGCGATGGAGCTCGCTACCGTCGCCCAGCTGTTCCCGGGCAGGCTCGACATCGGGATCGGGCATGGGATGCCGGGGTTCCTCCGCGATGTCGGCGCCTGGCCGGAGCGGCCGCTGCAGTTCCTCGAGCAGCACGTCCTCGCGCTGAAGGCACTCCTCGCCGGCGAGACCGTCACCGCCGATGGCCGGGTCGTGCTGCGCGACGTCGCACTCGATCCTTCAGCGCGCCCTGCCGTCGTGCCCGACATCCTGCTCGGGGTGCGGGGTCCGCGCTCGCTTGCGGTGTCGGGACGGATCGCGGACGGCACCGTGCTCGCTGAGCCGGCGACCCCCGAGTACGTGCGCGCCGCGCTCGATCAGATCGCCGGCGCACGTCCGCACCGCATCGTCGCCTACAACGTCGCGGCCATCGCGGATCGGGATGCCGAGGCACTGGCCATCGCGCGACCGGGGCTGGAATGGATCGGCGAGTCCGACTGGGCGCCGCACATCGCGCCGCTCCCGTTCGCAGAGGACTTCGCCGCCCTGCGCGCCCGGTCGAGCACGCGCTCGGAGTTCGTCGAGCGGCTGCCCGACGAATGGGTGGCGCAGCTCGCGCTCGCCGGCACACCGTCGACCGTGGCCGCGCGGGTTCAGGAGCTCGGGGCCGCAGGCGTCACGTCGTCGGTCATGATCCCCGTGGGGCCCGATCCCCTGGCGGCCGCCCGGAGCCTTGCGCGCGTGCTCTGACCTGTCCTTCTGCGCTCACTCTCCTGCAGGCACGCGGACGGTGAGGGCTCCTGGTTCGATCCAGGCGTTGAATGCCGCCGCCTTGCCGAACGTGTCGCCGTCCAGCTCGATCTCGTCGGGCCGCGAGAGCCGCGCCACGAACCGCTTGGTGGTCTCGTAGTGCAGGTCTCCGTCGTTCTCGTGCTCTCCGGCCACCGCGCGTCCGGCTTTGGTGCGACGGAGGATGCCGTTCACCCACGCCACCTTGAGCCAGACCCGGATCCATCCGAGCGCCCCGCCCGGCCGCATCAGCATGAGGTCGAGCAGACCGTCGTCGAGGACCGCGTCGGGCAACAGCAGGACATTGCCCGGGAGAGAACCGCAGTTGCCGAGGATCACGGTGTGGACAGTCGCCCGCTTGGGCTTGCCGTCGTCGAGCTGAAAGCGCATGTGAAGCTCGTTCGGGTCGCGCAACGACGCCACGATCGCCTTGAGATAGGCGGCCCACCCGGCTTTCGCCTTGAGGTCCTCGTCGGTGTTCTCGATCATCTTGGCGTCGATGCCCATGCCGGCCATGACGACGAACACGTGCTCGGATCGGCTCTTGTCTTCGCGCTCGATCTGAATGACGCCGAGGTCGATCGGGCGATCGACGCCGGTGAAGGCCGCGCGCACAGAATCCGGAACGTCGTCGAGCGTCAGCTCGAGGTTGCGAGCCAGCAGGTTTCCGGTACCGGATGGGAGCAGCGCGACACTCGTGCCCGTGCCGCGAGCCGCCTCGGCCACCGCGCGCACAGTCCCGTCACCGCCGGCGGCGATGAGCATGTCGGCTCCATCTTCCATCGCCTGCTTCGACACCGACTGCCCTGGATCTTCCTCGGTGGTCTCGTACCAGGTCGACGGCGCCCATCCCGCGGCGCCGGCCTCGGCATCCACCACTGCGCGCAGCGATTCGAGATCAACCTTGACCGGGTTGTAGATCACGGCTGCGGTGCGGTTCGTCATGTCTGTCATGGCACTCATTCCTGGTCACGGCGCGTCCATTCCGGCTGCCTCGACGGGAGAATCGATGGCACCATCATGGCGGGTGGTGGCCGGTCGGCGAGGGCTCGGGCTCACGCGGGTGCTGACCGCGTGAAGGCGTCTTAGAAATCTACGGACACGGCGGTGCTGGGGTGGCCCCCTTGCGCGAGCGTCGCCGAACGGATATGCCGCACCGCTCGAGCGGGCGTTCCCCAGAGGGGGAAGCGGCTCACTCTGGCGCTAGGGAACTTCCTCGACGGCCCAGGCGAGGCCAGGGGTCACCCCGAAGCTGACCGAGCCCCCGCTGCTGAGCGTGAAGCGAAGCCGCTCGCCACGCGGGCTGGACAGCTGTCGAACCACATCCTCAGCCACGTACGCGCGCCCCAGCTCGAATCGGCCGCCGTTGACGTAGACCACCACGGTGCTCATGGCGGCACTCTACTCACGGATGCTCCTCCGTGGCGCGTCGGAACGCGTTCGCAACGCCGAATCGCCGTGCGGGAGGCCGATCTCGCACCCTGCCAGCACGATGAGGCGCAGGGGCACCTGCATCCGGAGGGTGTCAGCCGTCTTCGCGGTTCGGGTTGTCGAGCCGGAAGAAGTTCGACTGGCGGCCGTCCGAACGCGTCTCCTGGTAGATGAAGTTCAGCCGCCGATCGTCGAACGTCGCGAACCACTCCTCCCAGCTCACCTCACGCAGCCGATCGGTGGGGTCGCCGAAGTCGAACCGCAGCACACCGAGGTGGTCACCGTGCTCGGTTCCCTCGACGGTCGCGGGCCGTCCGCCTCTGGCCTCTGCCCATTCGCGGATGACCTCGTGATGCGTCGTGGCGAGACTCCTTCCCTCACGCTCTGGCTCCTCGTCGGTGGAAGTCACCTCCTGGGAGTATTCGAGGGATCGGGATGCTTCAGGCCCCTGGCGGACGCGACCCTCGTCGGGTCCCGCACCGAGGTCGCCGTCGGTGCTGTCGCCGTCTCGAGAGCTCGAACCGCCACCTCTCGACTGCTGCGAGATCGCGTCGACCAGCTCTTCCTTCTTCAGCGTGGAGACGCCGGGGATGCCGGCATCCCTCGCCCTCTCGCGAAGCTCGTCGACCTTCAGGTCGCGCAGCTCCGTCTCACTCACATCGGGCGTGTTGGGCGTCTGGTTTCCGGGCTGTTCAGCCATGTCGGACCTCCTCAGTCGTTCGGAGGCCAGTGTCCGACCAGAGATGGCGAAGCACCGATGGGGTTGAAGGAGCGGCGCCGACGCGCTAACCGGGCCTGGGGGCGGGGGTCCTCAGAAGCCGTGCTCGAACCAGAGGGCTTCGTCGAACGGCGGCGGGTCGAGCTCCAGGCGTTCGAGTTGCTCCTCGGTACGCTCGATCACCTCGAAGCGGACCGGCACCGATGGCGTCACGAGGAGCGAGATCGTGCCGTGGCCGATCGTTCGGAAATCGACGAAGTCCGAACCTTCGCGCACCGCCGCGACGATGGCGGCCTTTGTCTCGTCGACGTCCTGGTCGGGCTCGAGAAGAAATGTCTGTCCGTCGAAGCGAACCTTGTTGACGAGCATGACGCTCCTAGGATGATCTCCCCAGCGTGAGCTTCTGCTCCTTGGCAACGAGGCCGGGGTGGGTTTCCACGTTACCCCCCCCCCCGCTTGTGGATCACCCTGTTCGGGAACCGATGCACAGGTCGCGCACAGCGTTCTCTGACGGCGCCGCCATCCCGCGGTCCGACGAACCTCCTCGATCTAGGCTGAAGCTGTGAAGGTGCGTGTCACGGAGCCGTGGGTCTGCCCGACCTGCGGGGACCCGCTGAAGTTCGAGATCCTCGACGACGAGAAGTTCCTCGTCGCATGGTCGTGCGTCAACTGCGGCCTCATTCGCACCACCGAGCCCGCCTGAGGCTCGGTCCGGGCACCGGCCCCCGCGGATCCCACCGCGCGACGCTCTGCGCAGACCGTCGGGCTGCTAGCCGCCGGACTCAGCCCAAGTCCGGGCGGCGGACGCCGCCGCTCGGCGAAGCCCGCGCTGGGACCGGGGAAAGTCGTCGATCATCGACTGGAGTTCCGCCGCATCCACGTCCGCGCCGAACGGCTCCGTCCCGGGCTCGAGCCGCACGCCCTCGGCCAGCCGCCCCACGCGGACCGGATCGAAGCCCAGGTCATCGACGATGCCCGCCACGAGATCGACGCTGTCGGAGTCGTCCCCCGCCACGCCGATGGCTTTGCGATCCGGCTGTCCGCGCGGCCGCGCCTCGTCCTCGAGGTCTTCGTAGCCCATGTGATTGAACGCCTTGACGACCCTCGACCCTCGCAGATGGCGCTGCACCACTTCACTGCTCGATGTGAGCGGGTCCGTGAATTCCGGGAGGGCGCCGTCCGCAGTCCACCAGTAGTTCATCGCGTCGATCACGAGTCTGCCCGCGAGCGCGTCGGCGGGGATCTGGCGGAACCTGCTGAGCGGGAGTGCAAGAACGACGATGTCGGCCTGCTCGGCCACGGCGCCGGCGGACGTCGGGACCGCGCCGTTGTCGGCGACATCCCGCGGCAGCGCGATTCGTCCGGGGTCGCCGGATCCGGCGATGAGCACCCGATATCCGGCGCGCACGGAGAGTCGCGCGAGCACCAGACCGAACCTCCCGGCGCCGAGGATGCCGAGCACCGGCCTAGCTGCCGACATCAACGCCGACCCGATGCAGACCCATGTCAGTATTCTGGCTGAGACGTGTCTGAAGAGTTCGAAACCGTTTCCTTTGCCTCCGCGGAGCAGCTATGGGCGTGGCTCGATCACCATCACGCGACCCATCCCGGGGTGTGGGTGCGGCTGTCGAAAGCGAACAGTGCGGTGCCCTCGGTGAGCTTCCATGAGCTCTTGGAGGCCGGCATCGCCTACGGCTGGAGCGAAAGCACCCGGCGCGCTCTCGACGGGGGGTCGTACCTGCAGAAGTTCACTCCCCGGCGAGCCATCGGCACGACTTCGGATCGAAACCGGATCATCGCGGACCGACTGGAGTCTGAGGGACGGATGACCGCGGCAGGCCGCCGAGCGCTCGGACGGCAGTGAGGAGAATCCGGCGGGTGCCGTGCGTGCCATTGTCAGAACGCCGCTCGGTGGGTAGGTTCGCATTGTTCCCTAGGGAAGGACTGATTATGAGCAGCCACAGTCATTGAAATACCCAAACGAGCCCCCGCCGACCGAGTCGCGCGGGGGCTTCGTCTTGCGCTGTCCGCGCCCGCTCCCGTCCCACGGCTCCCGTGTCACTGCGCCTCCCGGCTCGACCCGGGCACAATGGCGACATGGCGACGCGGCTTCTTCTCATCTCCGACACGCATATCCCTGGACGCGCTCGCCGGCTGCCGGATGCGCTCCTCAGAGCCGCCGACAACGCGGACCTCGTGATTCATGCCGGTGACTGGGTCGCGGCAACCGTTCTCGATGAACTCGAGCAGCACTCGGACGTGCTCGGAGTGTGGGGCAACAATGACGCTGCAGACCTGAGAGACCGGCTGCCTGAGGTCGCAGAGCTGACGATCGAGGGTCTTCGGTTCGCGGTGGTGCACGAGACCGGGCAGGCCCGAGGGCGTGAGCTGCGAATGGACGCTGCCTACCCCGAGGTCGATGTTCTGGTGTTCGGCCACAGCCACATCCCGTGGGACACGGTGACGCCGCGGGGCATGCGACTGCTCAACCCCGGTTCTCCGACGGACAGGCGGCGGCAGCCCGTGTGCACGATGATGACGGCGGTCGTCGCGGATGGGCGACTGGGTGACGTCGAGCTCGTCGCGCTCTGATCGCGTCCGTCAGTCGCTCGCTGCGTCCGGCGCCTCGGACCCGTCGGTGGCGGCATCGACTTCGCTCTGTGCAGCATCCTCTCGGACCTCGTCCGTGACCGCATCGGTCGGCAGATCGTCGTCGGCTCGTGCGTCGTCCGAGTGGCGGTGGTGCGGGGCGCGGTCGTTCATCTGATCATCCCTTCGTCTGGGGGAATCCTTGCTCGAGCGGACGCCGCACCCCAGGTGCTTGACAACGCCACTGGGCCCTCCCCGCCGTCCCGTTCAGAGATCGAAGTCCGGAATGGGCTCGCCGTCGTCGACGGCGGTCACCGCGCTGGGAACGTGCGATCCGTGCCGGCGCAGCCGTGCCGCCTCGTCATACATGCGGGTGACCAGATCCGGATCCAGGACGTCGTCGTACGGCGACTCCTCGGTGTCGGAGATCAGTTGGCTCGCCGGCCCGATCAGCAGTTCGGAGCGGCCGATCGACCCGTCCGCTTCATTCACGATGGGGATGTCGACTGTCGCCGACGTTCCCGCGACGGCGAGGGCCTGCGCGTACTCGAGAAGTGCACGGGCTATCTCGGTGCCGGTCAGAATCGAGTCGCCCGCGTAGTGAATTCTGTCCATGCCGACATTCAACCGCTCCCCGAAGATGGGCCGACCACGGTTGATTTCCCGCCGCCGGCGCGTTATGCAGTTTCGTTCCGCCGATGGAATGGTCAGATCGAACCCAGAGCCTGTGCGGCGAGCGCATCGAGCTGCAATGTTTCAAGAACGGCCAGCAGGCTTCGCTCTTCATAGCGGAAATGGCTCTCCATGATCGCGGCGAGACCTTCCACGTGACGGGCCAGCTCATCGGGTGATGCGCCCGCGTCGGTCGCCTCACGCAAGCCGCCCAGCAGGTGCGCGATCATCGAGTGGTCCTGCTGAAGGGCGCGCAGGACAGGTTCCAGCTGCGGGTTTGCCGCCTCGATGGCGGGGAACAGGGTGCGGTCCTCCGCCCGGTGATGGTCATCGAGCGCCACGCAGAAGCCGTGGCAGTACAGCAGCAGCTCGCGAGAGGCCCGCTGCACGTCGCCTCCCTCGTCGAACGCACCACGCGTGAGTCGCAATGCCTGCCGCAGCCGGTCGTGCACGCGACGCAGTTCCTCACTCCAGGCTCGGAGCCTCGGCTCCTCCTCAGACGGTGTCGACACCGGCTGCCGCGATCACGTGCGAGATGCGCCCGAGCACGTCCTGCCACCCCCGGCCCATGCCTTCAAGGGCGGCCCGTCCGATGGGCGAATCCTGATCCAGGCCGTCGTGCACGAGGAAGAGTCGGGTCCCCGTGCCCTCCGGCTCGATGCGCCACGTCAAGGTGGAATCGAGCACGCCCTCACTGAACGTGTAGCGCAGGAGTCGTCCCTCCTCGACCTCGAGCACCCGGCACTGCTGCACGCCCCAGCGGTCCATATCGATCGTGAACGGGTGCCCGACCACCGGACGGAGGTCTGCGGCGTTCGCCCACCATTTCGCGATGATCTCCGGCGTCGTGATGGCGCGCCAGACGGCGGCGGGTGGATGCGGCAGGAACTCCTCGCACTCGATTGCCCTCAGGTTGGTCATTTGTCCTCCTCATCGAGCACGTCGCGCAGCGCGCGCAATCGTGCGTTCCAGAACTTCTCGAATGGTGCGAGCCACTCGGCGGCCTCGGCCAGCGGCGCCCCCTGCAGGTGGTAGTGACGCTGCTGGCCGACATGCTCCGCCGTCACGAGCCCTGCCATTCGAAGCACCTGAAGGTGCTCCGACACCGCTGGCCGGCCGATCTCGAAGAGGCCGGCCAGCTCGTTCACCGACTTCGGTCCGGACGCCAGCTCAGCGAGAATGTCGCGGCGAACAGGGTTTGCCAGAGCGCTGAACACGTCGTGGGCCATGGAAGCGATCTTACGTCGGAACTCTCCGACACGTCAACTTTCTCCGACGAGTCCGCGGACGTTGTCTGGGGAAGACGAAGCCGGTTCAGATGGGTCGCCGATGTCTGGGTCGATGTATCAGGGCGCCCGCACGCTCCTCTTCGCAAGTGCCCGTCACGTGCGGGTCAGGGGCCGCTCCCCCAGCGGCGAAAAGGAGAAGATCATGGCACTGAACACCAGCCTCATCGCGATCATCGCGCGGAAGTACCCGCAGATCTGGGAGATCGTCGGCGGTGGGCCAGCCGGTCCGGGCGGGCTCCGGAGCCGCATCGATGCGGTCGCACTCAACCCCCAGCCGCTCCCGCCGGCGTTCCGATACGGTGCAGCCGTGGGGAGGCAGGTCGTGCAGACCGCCGCAACGGCCCACATGCTGAAGATCGCGTTCGAGCCCGGCGACGACATCTGCCCGCCCCCGCGCCGCTGGCCGCCGATCCCGTTCCCGCCCGAGCCCGACCCGCACCCGTGGCGCACCGCGAATGAGGAGTTCGACGTCGACTACGCGCTCGGGCTCGCCGTCACCCTCGAGGCCTCCGCGACTGCGTGGAGCCGACTGGACGGCGCCGACGCGCTCGAGCGCCTGCACGACGTCGCCATGAAGACCGCGATGGGGTCGGATCGCGGCTGATCGCAGCCGACGGATGCCCCGGCCGGCGAACAGCCGGGGCATCCGTCGGCAGCTGCCGATCACCGAGTATGAAAAGACCCGGCCGCACGGCCATTCTGGAGCCGACCACGGGACTCGAACCCGTAACCCCCTAATTACAAGTTAGGTGCGCTACCAATTGCGCCAGGTCGGCAGAGCGTCAAGTCTAGCCGGGGCCGCCCGGCCGACTCACCGGCTCACGGAGTCGGCGTGGGGCTCGCCGTCTTGTAGTAGCTGTCGCTCGCGATCGTGAGCACGAACTGAGAGAACTCCGCGGGGTCGTCCAGTGCCCCCACGTACGGCGTTCCGTTCACCAGGATCATCGGCGTGCCCGTCAGCGTGACGTCATCGGTGCCCGGGATGCCGGCAAGCGCCCGGTCCGTGGCCGACTTCGCCCACCCGGCGAAGTCCTCCTCCTCGATGCACGCGCGCACGACCTTCGGCGACGACGCTCCGGACGCGATGGCCAGGTCGGCCAGCTCGGTGTCTGCCAGGCCCTCGGTGTCGACGTCGGGCTGCTGCTCGAGGAGCGCATGGGTGAAGGCGAAGAAGGTGTCGGGAGAGTGCGTCGCCACACAGGCCGCGGCGCTGGAGGCGCGAAGCGAGTACTTGGTCCCGTTGGACTTGGACGTGAGCATCGCGACCGGATAGTACGAGAGCTGGGCGGCGCCCTGCGTCACCCAGGCCGACAGCTGCGGTGCGTTGGCGAGCTGGAACTCGCGCGAGCCCGGCGACAGGTAGTCGACATAGACGCGGATGTCCACCGCGGGCGCCTTCGTCGCAGAGGCATCCGGGACCGGCGTCTCGGACGGAGCCGCGGTCTGGCCTGCTTCTCCCATGTCGCCCGTGCTGTCCGCGATGCCCGTGCCGGCGACCGATGTCACGACGATCCCGTCATCGGTCACGTTCGCCGGGTCGAGCAGGGGTTTGGATGCCGCCGACCCGACGGTCATCGTCACCACGATGGCCGTGACCGCCACGATGGCGGCGACAGCGACGGCGATGGCCGACGTGCGGATCAGTCGCGCCCGCGACTGCTTCGCCTGGACCTGAATCGCCTTCTCGCGCACCGCTCCACGGCGATCGCTCGTGGGTGGCGCACTCTGTGACTCGTCGTCGCTCGACATGAAACCTTCTGGGGGGCGGGATAGCCGTACGGCCCGGCCGCAGGTGGACGCGACCGCTGACGATGCTAATCACGCAGGCTGGGAAATACCCAGACGGAGGCTCGGACTCCGCCTGCGGGAGCGGCATCCGCAAGCCGCGGAACCCGCCCGCATAGGACGCCCAGGTAGTCATGTCATACTGAGAGATACGCCCGACGAAGGGCTGCGGGAAAAGCCCCCGCTCATCCATCACTACGGATCGTCCGGCACGTACCTGCCGGTGAAGGAGAAGAAAACATGGCGTCCGTCACGTTCGACAACGCAACCCGCCTGTACCCCGGGGGCACGCGCCCCGCTGTGGACAAGCTCAACCTCGAAGTCGCCGATGGCGAGTTCCTGGTCCTCGTCGGCCCCTCCGGCTGTGGCAAGTCCACGTCGCTGCGCATGCTGGCCGGCCTCGAAGAGGTCAACGCCGGCCGCATCCTCATCGGCGACCGCGACGTCACCGACGTCCCGCCGAAGGACCGCGACATCGCGATGGTCTTCCAGAACTACGCGCTGTACCCCCACATGACCGTTGCCGAGAACATGGGCTTCGCGCTCAAGATCGCCGGCGTCGGCAAGGAGGAGCGCGCTGCTCGGGTCCTCGAGGCCGCGAAGCTTCTCGACCTCGAGGAGTACCTCACCCGCAAGCCGAAGGCCCTCTCGGGTGGCCAGCGTCAGCGTGTCGCCATGGGTCGCGCCATCGTCCGCCAGCCGCAGGTGTTCCTCATGGACGAGCCGCTGTCGAACCTCGACGCCAAGCTCCGCGTCCAGACGCGCACACAGATCGCGTCGCTGCAGCGCCGCCTCGGCGTCACGACGGTCTACGTCACGCACGACCAGACCGAGGCCCTCACCATGGGTGACCGCATCGCCGTGCTGAAGGACGGCCTGCTCCAGCAGGTCGGAACTCCGCGCGACCTGTACGAGAAGCCGAACAACGTGTTCGTGGCCGGCTTCATCGGCTCCCCCGCAATGAACCTGTTCCCGGCGGACCTCGCCGAGGGTGGCGTGCTGTTCGGCACCGAGACCGTGCCGCTCGACCGCGACACCGTCGGCCGCGCCAACGGCAGCCAGGTCACCGTCGGCGTGCGCCCGGAGGACATCGTCGTCGGCCCCTCCGACGGCAAGGGCCTCTCGGTGGTCGTTGACCTCGTCGAGGAGCTCGGCGCTGACGGCTACCTGTACGGCCACACCGACATCGCCGGCAAGCGCACCGACCTGGTCGCGCGCGTCGACGGCCGCAACCACCCGAACGCCGGCGAGACGGTCACGCTCGCCGCCACTGCGGGTCACGTGCACGCGTTCGACGTCGAGTCGGGCGAGCGCCTCAACGACAAGCCGGTCGTCTCGGGCGTCTAGTCAGCATCGTCGCAACGGCGCGGGTGGGACCAGTTCTCCCCGCGCCGTTGCGCTGTTCCCAGGGAGTGACGTGCCTGACGCATTGAGCATCACCGCCAGCTCGGTGGACCCCGGCCTGCTGACCCTCCCCTGGTCGACGCCGCTCGCCGAGTGGTCCAGCAACCACATCGTCTTCCTCCCCAAGGGCCTCTCCCGACACCTCGTGCGGTTCGCCAACCTCTCGGGCCGCGTCGTCGCCATCAAAGAGACGACGGAGGAGATGGCTCGCCGCGAGTACGACATGCTCGGCAACCTGCATCGACTGGACGCCCCCTGCGTCGAGCGGGTGGCGGTCATCGCCGGACGCAAGGATGCCGCCGGCGAGCCGCTTCCGGCTGCTCTGGTGACGGCGCACCTGAAGTTCTCCCTGCCCTATCGCGCCCTCTTCACGCAGGTGCTGCGGCCCGACACCGCCAATCGCCTCGTCGATGCGCTCGCCGTGCTGCTCGTGCGACTGCACAACGTGGGCTTCTTCTGGGGCGACGTCTCGCTGTCGAACACCCTGTTCCGGCGTGACGCCGGCGCCTTCGCCGCCTACCTCGTCGACGCCGAGACGGGCGAGCTCCACGAGGGCGGACTGACCCCCGGCCAGCGCGCCCACGACCTCGACATCGCCCGCACCAACATCGCCGGCGAGGTCATGGACCTCGAGGCGGGCGGGCGCCTCGAGGGCGGCGTCGATGCCGTCGCGATCGCCGACGGCATCATGTCGGCGTACCACTCGCTGTGGGGCGCCCTCACCGACCGCGAGTCGTTCTCGGCCGCCGAAGCCTGGCGCCTCACCGAGCGCGTCCAGCGCCTCAACGAGCTCGGCTTCGACATCGGCGAGATGTCGATCGTCGCGACCCCGGACGGCACCCAGGTCTCCATCCAGCCGAAGGTCGTCGACGCCGGCCACCACCAGCGCCGCCTCCTGCGACTCACTGGGCTCGATGTCGAAGAGAACCAGGCGCGCCGGCTCCTCAACGATCTTGACGAGTTCCGCGCCCGCGTCTCACGCCTCGACGACGAGGAGATGGCCGCCCATGAATGGCTCACCCGCGTCTTCGAGCCGGTCGTCAGGGCGGTGCCGTTCGACCTTCGCTCCAAGCTCGAACCCGCCGAGGTCTACCACCAGCTGCTCGAGCACCGCTGGTACGCCTCACAGGCGCGCGGACGCTCCATCCCGCTCGCGGAGGCCCTGACGAGCTACATGGATGAGGTGCTCAGCCACCGCCGCGACGAGGCGACGCTCATGGGGCCGCCCACCGAGAGCATGTCGCTTCCGCTCGACACCGATGCCCTCCCCCTCATCGAGGACGACGAAGGCGTCGACTGGCGGGATCTGGTCTGAGCCGGTCCTCGGCGCAGCCGATCCCCTCGATTCGACGAGCGGATGCCGCGCCGGGCGCGGCATCCGTCCTCGTCGGATCTCGATACGCGCGCAGGCTCGCTACTCGATCTTGATTCCGAGGCGCGTCACCGCGGGCTGCGCTCGCATTGACCCGCCTCTCATCAATACCCGACGGTGAACCGCTCGCGCCGGTGCCGCGGGTTCTCGATCTCGTCGATGACCGCGACAGCCAGGTCGGGCCCCGAGATGTACGACTGGCCCGCGTCGTCGGTGACGATGACATCGCCGCCGTCGCGGTACTCCCCCGTACGCTCGCCCGGGTTCCAGACCCCGAAGCCACCGGCGGGGTGGATGTAGAAGTAGTCGCGCGATGCGGGGGTCGCCTCGAGGTCTTCGAGGATGCCGATCGCCTCGAACGCCTCGGGCTTGTACTCCTCGGTGAACGAGGGCAGGTCTACGACGCGCGGACCTCCGGGCGCAGAGAGGCTTCCGCCCGCCCCGCCGATCACGCCGACGCGGACGGTCTCGGGAAGCTCCGCGACCAGCTCGGCCACCGCCGGGCGCACGAGGCCCTCCATGTCACCGCGCGCCGGCACCGTCGAGATGACGACGTCCACGCCCTGAAGCTCGGCGACGAGGCTCGGCGCATCGAGCAGAGTGCCCTCGACGTAGGTCACGCCCGGCACCCGCTCCCCGGGGATCGAGCGCGCAACCGATACGACCGTGTGGCCGCGCTCCACCGCCTCGGCGACGATGTGGCGTCCGGCGTAGCCGGTTCCTCCGATGACGGCGATACGAGCCATGGTGTTCCTTTCGACGGGGTCTTCGAGAGGGAAGCGTCGGGCGCGGGGATTCATTCCCGCGTATGGATCAGCCTCCGGCCGCGGCTCGGATGGTCGAGACCTGGTACAGGGCGACGGATGCCGCGATTCCCGCGTTCAGCGACTCGGTGGCCCCCGAGATCGGAATCGACACGACCTGGTCGCAGGTCTCGGTCACAAGCCTGGAGAGGCCCTTGCCTTCGGAGCCGACGACGATGAGCACCGGACGGTCGGCGAGCTGCAGGGCGGGGAGCTCGACATCCCCTCCCCCGTCCAGTCCGAGGACGAACACGCCCTGCTTCTTGAACTCCTTGAGGGTGGACGTGAGGTTCGGCGCGATTGCGACGGGGATGCGCGCGGCAGCACCCGCGCTCGTCTTCCACGCTGCGGAGTTGACGCTTGCGGAACGCCGCTGGGGGATGATGATCCCCTGCCCGCCGAATGCGGCCGTGGACCGGATGATGGCGCCCAGGTTGCGCGGGTCCGTCACCCCGTCGAGGGCGACGAGCAGCGGCGTCTGACCGGCATCCACGATCTGCTCGAGCAGGTCCTGCGGGTGCGCGTACTCGTAGGGCGGCACCTTGAGCGCGACTCCCTGGTGCACGCCGTCGAAGCCCGCCATGCGATCGAGCTCGGGGCGCGTGACCTCGAGGACCGGAATCTCGCGGTGGGTCGCGATCGACAGCATCTCCTTGACGCGGTCGTCCATCTCGACCCGCTGGGCGATGTAGAACGCCGTCGCGGGGATCTTCGCGCGGAGCGCCTCGAGCACCGAGTTGCGGCCGGTGACCGTCTCGGTGTCGTCGGTCTGCTTGGAGCGCCCGCCGCGGTTGGGGTTGGAACCCTGGCCGGGCTTGGCGTTCGCGCCGCCCTTGCCGCCGGCGGCGGCGTAGCGCTCCTGGGCCGCCTTCCGCTTGCCGGCCGGGTGCCAGGCGCGGTCCTCCGCCTTCGGGGTGGGTCCGCGCCCCTCGAGCGATCGCTTGTTCTTGCCGCCCGAGCCCTTCGTGGGACCCTTGCCGCCCTTGCTGGCGCCGGGACGCCCTGGCTTGCCTGCCATCAGTTCTCCTTGCTTGGGGCGCGCTCGATGCTCCAACGCGTGCCGGTCGCGCTGTCCTCCAGCGCGATGCCGGCAGCGGCGACGGCGTCGCGGATGCGATCGGCTGCTGCCCAGTCCTTGGCAGCGCGCGCGTGTGCGCGCTGGGTGATCATGGTCTGTACGAGTGCGTCGAGGGCGGCCACCTCGGGCCCCGCTGCATCGCGCGCCCAGCGCGGATCCTCCGGGTCGATCCCGAGGATCCCCGTCATCACGGCGACCTCGCCGAAGGCGCGCAGCACGCTGTCGTGCTCCCCCGCGTCGAGGGCGGCGTTGCCGTCGCGGACCGTCTCGTGGATCACCGCGAGAGCCTGCGGCACTCCGAGATCATCGTCCAGGGCGGCGGCGAAGCGGTCAGGAACGGACGCCTCGATCCGCACATCGCCGTTGCCGCTCGCGAGAGTGCGTGCGGCGCGACTGAGGAACGTCCGGATGCGATCGAGCGCCGACTCCGCCTCATCGAACGACGACGCGGAGATGTCGAGGCTCGACCGATAGTGGGCGGCGGCGAGCGCATAGCGGACGACGAGCGGGTCGCGCTCGCGGAGGACGTCCTCGGCGAGGATGAAGTTGAACAGAGACTTGGACATCTTCTGACCGCCCACGGTCACGAGACCGTTGTGCACCCAGTAGCGCGCAAACGGATCCCCGGCTGCCGTGGACTGCGCCAGTTCATTCTCGTGGTGGGGAAAGCGCAGGTCGAGCCCGCCGCCATGGATGTCGAACTCCTGGCCGAGATAGCGGCGCGCCATCGCGGAGCACTCGATGTGCCACCCGGGCCGTCCGGCGCCCCAGGGCGAGTCCCAGGACGCTGACGACGGCTCTTCCGGTTTCGAGCCCTTCCACAGCGCAAAGTCACGCGGGTCGCGTTTGCCGCGCGGATCGGCGTCCTCGGCCGGCTCCATCGCGTCGAGCGACTGCCGGGTGAGCGAGCCGTACGCGGGCCAGGACCGCACGTCGAAATAGACGTCCCCCGCCGCGGGGTATGCATGCCCCGCCTCGATCAGGCGGGAGATGATCTCCTGCATCTGGGTGATCGACGCGGTGGCGCGCGGCTCGTACGTCGGCGACAGGATGCCGATCGCCGCATACGCCCGGCTGAACTCGAGCTCGGTGCGATACGCGAGAGCCCACCAGGGTTCGGTCGGTGTGGCGTTGGCGAGCACCTTGTCGTCGATGTCGGTGACGTTGCGCACGAAGGTGACGCGCCCATAGCGGTGGGCCAGCCAGCGACGAAGGATGTCGAAGCTCAGCGCACCCCGGAGGTGCCCGATGTGCGGACCCGACTGCACCGTCGGTCCGCAGACGTAGATCGTGACGTTCTGGGGGTCCAGGGGCACGAAGTCGCGCAGCTGCTGCGCCTTGGTGTCATAGAGCCGGACCGTCACTGCACCAGCCTACCGGGGCACCCCTGTGCGGACCCTGTTGCGTCGCGGGCCTCGCGGCGCCCGCGTCGGCGCAGCCCGGTCCGGCGACTCGGCGGACATGAAGTAAGAAAGAGGACATGCTCCACGTCCTCGCGGTCCTCGCCGCCGCCGTCCTGTTCGGGACGACGGGCACGTCCCAGGCGCTCGGCCCCGACGACGCGACACCCCTCGCCATCGGCGCCGTGCGCCTCGCCATCGGCGGCACGGGCCTGGCGCTCATCGCCTTCGCCCTGGCCCATCGCCACCGAGTGAGGGCGGCGCGCCGGGCGGATGCGGGGACGCACTCGCGTCCGTCTCTCCGGGGCGGGAAGGGTGCCGTCCGACCGCTCGCACTGATGGTGCTGACGGGCGTCTGCCTCGCCACCTACCAGCCGCTGTTCTTCCTCGGAACCGAGCGCAACGGCGTCGCAGTCGGCACCGTCATCGCCCTCGGCTCGGCACCCGTGATGGCGGGTCTGCTCGAGTGGCTCATCACCCGCAGATCCCCGAGCGCCACATGGGTCGTCGCGACCGCGCTCGCGACGGTCGGAGTGATCCTCCTCGGAGCGGGCGGCAACGCGACCGGGTCCGGCGGCACCGACCCCGTCGGGCTGATGGGATCGCTGGGTGCTGCTGCGTCGTTCGCCATCATCGCCAATGCGCAGCGGCGCCTCCTCGATGATGGCTGGGATCCGTTCACCGTCGTCGGCTCCATGGGGGCGAGCTCCGCGGTGATCGCCTTCGTCGTCCTGCCGTTCGTCGACCTCTCGTGGCTCGCGACGACCGCCGGTCTCACGATGGGGCTGTGGCTCGGCATCGGCACCATCTCGATCGCGTACGTCCTGTTCACGTGGGGTCTCAGCGCGCTCACGGCCGCGACGGCCGCCACGCTGACCCTGGGCGAGCCGCTCACCGCGAGCCTGCTCGGCATCCTCGTCCTCGGCGAGCAGCTGAGCGTGCTCGCGATCGCGGGTCTCGCCGTCCTCGCGGCCGGCCTGGCACTCCTCGCCTGGGGTTCCCGCTCGCCCCGTGACCCTCTCCCCTTCGCGCTGGAAGGATGACCGCGTGTCCATGACGATCGAGATCCGCATCGACGACCTCACCCGGCCCGAGACGCAGGCGCTCGTGGCCGCTCACCTGTCGGGGATGCACGAGTTCTCGCCCGCGGAGAGCGTCCACGCACTGGACGTGGAGAAGCTGCGCGACCCCTCAATCACGTTCTGGTCGGCGTGGGTGGGCGCGCGCCAGCAAGCCGGGGGTGTGGGGCGGAGCCCCACTGAGGGCGCGCGTCAGCAAGCCGGGGCTCTGGGGCGGAGCCCCATTGAGAACTGGACGATCGCCGGAATCGGAGCTCTGAAGGCACTGGACGCCGAGCGTGGAGAGCTGAAGTCGATGCGCGTCGCCGACGGCTTCCGTGGCACGGGCGTCGGTAGGGCTCTGCTGCGGCACATCATGGGCGAAGCGCGTGCCCGAGGCATGACGAGTCTCTGGCTCGAAACGGGCACGTCGGCGGATTTTGCCCCCGCGCAGCGGCTCTACGAGAGCGAGGGATTCACCGTCTGCGGGCCCTTCGAGGGATACGCCCACGACCCGTTCTCGATGTTCATGACCCGGACGCTGTAGCGCGACGCCTCACGCGGGCAGGACGAGAGCCACGGCGAAAGCGGCGACGCCCTCGCCCGCTCCGGTGAATCCGAGACCGTCCGTCGTGGTGGCGGAGACCGAGACGGATGCCCCGCCCAGCGCCGCCGACAGCGCCGCTTCGGCCTCCGCCCGCCGCGCTGCGAACCGGGGCCGGTTCGCCTGCACCTGCACGGTCACGTTGCCGATGCGCCAGCCGGCCTCGCCGAGCAGACCCAGCGTGCGCGCGAGGAACGCGTCGGCATGGGCCGCGGCGTACTCGGGACGGTCCGTGCCGAAGTGGGTGCCGATGTCGCCGAGACCCGCGGCCGAGAGCAGCGCATCCACGATCGCGTGGGCGACCGCGTCACCGTCTGAATGCCCCGAGAGAGCAGGCTCACCCGGCCATTCGAGTCCGGCGAGCCACAGAGAGCCCTCACCGCCGAAAGCGTGCACGTCCGTGCCGATCCCGACTCGAGGAGCCTGAGGATCACGGGAGAAGCCGGCGGATGCCGGGACGATGGGTGAGACGAGCCCCCGTGCGCGGTCGAGGTCGAGGGGCGTCGTGATCTTGAAGGCCCGGTCGTGCCCGACGACCGCCGCGACGTCGTGGCCCGCTGCTGCCACCAGGGCGGCGTCATCCGTGAACTCCTCCGAGGCGCCGCCGTACGCCGAGTCGAGGACTGCCCTGCGGAACCCCTGGGGCGTCTGAGCGGCGGCGAGCTCGGAGCGATCCACCGCGGCGACGATCATCTCGCCGTCCAGCCGTTTAATAGTGTCGATCACCGGCAGCACGGGAATGGCCGCGTCCGCGCCCGCATCGATCGCCGCGATGACGCGCGCGAAGACTTCGGGCGGCGTGAGGGCGCGAGCGGCGTCGTGCACCAGCACGATGTCGACATCCGCCCAGACGGCGTGCAGACCCGCCCGCACGGACTCCTGGCGGGTCGACCCGCCCGTCGCGATCGAGACCAGGTCTCGACGATCGCCGGCCGCTTCGATCGCCTCGGTCAGCGCGTCACCTTCGCGACCCGCCGGCGCAACCACGACGACCTGAGCCTCGGGGGCGGCGAAGACACCTCGCAGCGCATGGCGAAGGATCGAATGCTCGTCGATCCCGACGAATGCCTTGGGTGCTCCGCCGCCGAGTCGGGTTCCCGACCCTGCGGCGACGACGATGACAGCGATCCGGGGCACGGGCGTGATGCTCACGCGATCACGCTACCGGCCCTCAGCCGCGTGGGATGCCGTCACAGGGTGCCGGCACGCACGCTTCGCGGGCTGCTCGAAGATGACGCGCGACGCGTCAACGCCTTTTCGGCATCAACCCGTCGCGCGTCGATGTCAGGAGGCGAGGACCTCGTCGAGGACGACGCCGGCCTTCTCTTCGTCGGTCTTCTCAGCCAGCGCAAGCTCGGAGATCAGGATCTGGCGTGCCTTCGCAAGCATGCGCTTCTCACCGGCCGACAGGCCGCGGTCCTGGTCGCGGCGCCACAGATCGCGGACGACCTCGCTGACCTTGATGACATCGCCCGAAGCGAGCTTCTCGAGGTTCGCCTTGTAGCGACGCGACCAGTTGGTCGGCTCCTCGGTGAACGGCGCACGGAGAACGTCGAAGACGCGCTCGAGTCCCTCTTTGCCGATCACGTCGCGCACGCCGACCAGGTCGACATTGTCAGCCGGAACCTCGATGGTCAGATCGCCTTGAGTGACTCGGAGCTTGAGGTAGACCTTTTCTTCGCCCTTGATGACTCGGGTCTTCACTTCTGCGATTGTCGCCGCTCCGTGATGCGGATAGACAACGGTTTCGCCAACCTCAAAAAGCATGCAGTTATGTCCTTTCGGCAACCTCCAGGATACCACAGGCGAACATACGCTAAGGTTCGCCGCCCACGATCGGGGACCGGCGCACTCGGGTGCGCGGGGGACGAACCCCTAGAATACAAAGGATGCCGTCATCCGTCCCAGGAGGATCCGTGTTCTCGATTAACCGCGCCAACGGCGGGGCCCCCACTGCGCGCACGTCGCGCGTCATGGCGTCGGTCGCCCTCGGCGCCGTCCTGCTGCTCGGCACGACCGGTTGCGCCATGCTGTCGACTCAGGCCACCACGCTCCCGTACTCCCCCGCCGACGGTGTGAACATCCCCGACTCGGGTCCGCTGCTCATCCGCAACGCGCTGCTGGTCACGGACGAGAAGGGCGAGGACGCCAACTTCCTGGCCGCGATCATCAACCCGACCGACGAATCCCAGACGCTGAAGCTCGAGTTCGGCGAGGAGGACCCGATCTCCCAGACCGTGCGCGTCCCCGCGAACACGACGGTGAGTCTCGGCGTCACCGATGACGCACTGCTCATCGAAGGCCTCGACGCGCAGGCGGGCTCCGATGTGCTCGTGTACTTCCAGTCAGGCGACTCGGAGGGCGTCGACGCCGCCGTACCGGTCCTCGACGGCGGACTCGACTATCTCTCGGAGTTCGTGCCCTGAGCCGAGGCCCCGCGCTCCACGAAAAGAACCCTCGACGTCGGACGTCGAGGGTTCTTCCGTTCGGTGAGAGCTCAGCCTTCGAAGCGGTAGCCCAGCCCACGCACCGTGACGAGCATCTCGGGCTCGCCCGGACTCTCCTCGATCCGTGAGCGGATGCGCTTGATATGCACGTCGAGGGTCTTGGTGTCTCCGAAGTAGTCCGTCCCCCACACCCGGTCGATGAGCTGACCGCGCGTCAGGACGCGCCCCGCGTTGCGCATGAGCACTTCAAGCAGCTCGAATTCCTTCAGCGGCATACTGATCTCCGCGCCGCCGACCGCCACGGTGTGACGGTCGATGTCGAGCGTGACGCGCCCTCCCGTGAGGATCCGGTCATCGAGGTCTGCGTCGGCCGACGACTGCCGGCGGAGGACGGCGCGCATGCGCGCCAGCAGCTCGCGGGATGAGTAGGGCTTTGTGACGTAATCGTCCGCGCCCAGCTCGAGCCCCACGACGATGTCGACTTCGGAGTCCTTGGCCGTCAGCATGATGATCGGCACGTGGGAGGTCGTCCGGATCTGGCGGCACACCTCGGTGCCCGGCATCCCGGGCAGCATGAGGTCGAGCAGGATGATGTCGGTGCCTCGCTCGCGGAACGCGGTGAGCGCGCTCGGGCCGTCCTCCGCGATCTCGACCTCGTGCCCTTCGCGTCGCAGGAGGTAGGCGAGAGGGTCGGCGAGGTCGGGTTCATCCTCGACGATCAGGACGCGGGTCATGCGGTGTCTCCGTTCACAGGGGTGGGCGCGGTGGGAGCGGCGCGGCGCGGCGCGGACTTCCCACGACTCTTCTTACGTCGGCTGCGAGGCGGCTCGGCGACGGGCGCGTCGACGAGCGGTAGCCGGATGGTGAAGGTCGAGCCGCGCCCGGGACGCGACCACAGCGTCACCTCGCCGCCATGGCGCTGGACGGCGTGCTTGACGATCGAGAGCCCGAGACCCGTTCCGCCGGTCCGGCGCGAGCGCGCCTGGTCGGCACGGTAGAAGCGCTCGAACACGCGCTCCTGCTCGCCTTCGGGGATGCCGATCCCCCGGTCTGCGACGGCGATCTCGACGATGCGATCCGTCGCCTTGACCCCCACTCCGACGCTGGAGCCGCTGGGAGAGTAGACGATGGCATTGGAGATGAGGTTTCCGAGCGCCTCGCTCAGGATCTGCGCGTCGCCCCGCACGTAGAGACCTCGTGCGCCGCCGCGTGTGACCGTGACGCTCGCCGAATCCGCCTGGATGGCGTGGGCTTCCAGCGCTGAGGCGACGATCTCGTCGACCGCCACCTCGCGGTCGACCGTCAGCTCGTCGGCGGCCTGGAGCCTCGAGAGGTTCATGATGCGCGAGGTGAGACCGGCGAGCCTCGCCGCTTCTGCGGACAGCCGGGCCGTGAAGATCCGGACCTGCGCAGGGTCGTCAGCGGCCGACTCGATCGCCTCGGCGAGCAGGCTCACCGCCCCGACGGGAGTCTTCAGCTCGTGGCTGGTGTTGGCGACGAAGTCGCGGCGCATCTGCTCGACGCGCTCCTTCTCGGTGATGTCCCGAAGGACGAGGAAGGAGAAGCGGGGAGAGATGCGCGTGGCGCGCACCACGACCAGTCGCGGCTCGGCCGGCGGCGCACCGCGGCGAAGCCGCAGGGTCGCGGTGGCGGCCGACTCGCCGCTGCGGGCGCGCCTGGCGACGGCTTTGAGCTCGTCCCCCGGCAGCACGCTCCCTTCGACCAGCCCGAAAGGAGCCGCCTGAGCGGAGGCCGCGAGGATCGTGAAGGACGCGTCGACGACGGCTGCCGCATCGTCCATCCCGTGGAGCACGTGCGCGACGCCCACGGGCACGACCTCGGAGGACTCGGCGTTCAGCCGGTCGCGAGCACGCAGCGACGCCATGATGACGATGGAGACGAGGCTCCCGATCGCCGCGCCCAGGAGCAGGGCGAGCAGCGCGAGCTGCGTCGTATCCATGTCCTCCAATGTAGGGGGGCGACGGCGATGCCGATCGGCCGAGTGAGGCCGCCCGACACATGCGAGGGCTACTATTCACTCTCGCGGCACCGTTCGTTAACCTTCCCTGACGACAATCGCCGAGGTTGCCGAGACCCGTGCCGCCGAGAGGAAGAGTGTCGAATGCGCGAAGTTTTCCATCAGTCGCTGGAGGACGTCCAGGATCGGCTCGTCGAGATCTCCGAGCTCGTGACGACCGCGATCGAGAAGGCGACCCGCGCGTTCGGCACGAGTGACGTCTCCCTGGCCGAAGAGGTCATCGAGTCCGACGCCGTCATCGACGAGAAGGCCATCGCGCTGGACGAGCTCGCGATCGAGATCCTCGCCCGCCAGCAGCCCGTCGCCCGCGATCTCCGGATCGTCGTGAGCGCCCTGCGCATCAGCGCGTCGCTCGAGCGCATGGGCGACATCGCGGAGCACATCGCCCAGCTCACGCGCATGCGCTTCCCCGAGCGCGCCATCCCCCGGGGCCTCAAGAGCACCTTCACCGAGATGGGCCGGCTTGACGTCGAGGTCGCCCGCAAGCTGACCGAGCTGCTGCGCACGCAGGACCTCGCGATCGCCGAAGAGCTGCGCAACGAGGACGACAAGATCGACGACCTCCACGTGTCGGTGTTCGAGAAGGTGCTCTCCGACAGCTGGCAGGGTGAGACAGCTGCGACGATCGACGCCACGCTCGCGAGCCGCTATCACGAGCGGTTCGCCGACCATGCGGTCTCGATCTCGAAGAAGGTCACCTACCTCGCAACCGGCGACTGGACCACCGACAGCGACGACTCGTTCGTCCGGCCGACCGCAGCGGCGACGGCCCTGCCGGCCTCGCCGGCGTAGCGCGACGCTTCGCAGACCAGAAGAGCGGATGCCCCGGGGGGAGCATCCGCTCTTCTCACGTGTGGCGCGGGGCTACTTCTTGGCCCCCTGGTTCGCGACGGCGGCGGCACCTGCGGCGGCGGCCTCCGGGTCGAGGTACTCGCCCGGGGYGAGCGGCTTGAGGTCCTCGTCGAGGCGGTAGACCAGCGGAATGCCGGTGGGGATGTTGAGCTCGGAGATGTCGGCGTCGCTGATGTCGTCGAGGTGCTTGACGAGCCCCCGCAGCGAGTTGCCGTGCGCCGTCACGAGGACCGTCTTTCCGGCACGCAGGTCGGGGACGATGTCGCTCTCCCAGTAGGGCAGGAACCGATCGATGACGAGCTTGAGCGACTCGGTGCGCGGGATCTCGCCGTCGATGCCCTGGTAGCGGGGGTCGCTCACCTGGCTCCACTCGGAGTCGTCCGCGAGGAGGGGCGGCGGCACGTCGAACGACCGGCGCCAGAGCATGAACTGCTCCTGGCCGAACTCCTCGAGGGTCTGAGCCTTGTCCTTGCCCTGCAGCGCGCCGTAGTGACGCTCGTTGAGCCGCCAGGTGCGCTTGACGGGGATCCACGCGCGATCGGCGGAGTCCAGCGCGATGTTCGCGGTCTGGATGGCCCGGGTGAGCACCGAGGTGTGCAGGACGTCCGGCAGCAGCCCCGCCTCGGCGAGCAGCTCGCCGCCGCGGTGCGCTTCGGCTTTGCCCTGATCGGAGAGGCGGACGTCGACCCACCCGGTGAAGAGGTTGAGCTTGTTCCATTCGCTCTGGCCGTGACGGAGGAGGATCAGCGTATAAGGCGCGGTCATGTCGCCATGATAGCGACGGGGGGTGCCGCGCGCGGCCTGGCATCATTGGCTCATGGCCACCGGCAGATCCCCTGTCGGCCAGGTGACCCGGGGAACCACCGGCACCAACCGGCTGCGGCGGGTCGACCGGTGGATCGCCCGGCATCCCGCGCTGCGTGGAGCGGCCGACCCCCTGGTGATCGACCTCGGCTACGGCGCGAGCGCCGTCACGACGCTCGAGCTCCATGCGCGCCTTGCGCGCACGCGGCCGGATGTCCAGGTGCTCGGTCTCGAGATCGAGCCGGCGCGCGTCGCCGGCGCGCGCGAGCAGCTGGCGCTGGTGAGGCGCGGTGCCACGGCCTTCGCCCCTGATGCGCATGTCGATTTCGCGCTCGGCGGGTTCGAGGTTCCCGTCCCCGGCGGGCGCCGGCCCGCCGTCATCCGCGCGATGAATGTCCTCCGGCAGTACCAGGAGTCCGAGGTGCCCGCGGCCTGGGACCGCATGGCCAGCCGGCTGTCACCGGACGGGATGCTGGTGGAGGGCACGTGCGATGAGCTCGGCCGCATCACGACGTGGATCGCCGTCGGTCCCGATGGCCGGCCGCGGTCGCTGTCGATCTCGCTGCGGCTGGCCGGCCTCGAGCATCCGTCGATCGCAGCTGAGCGGCTGCCGAAGGCCCTCATCCACCGCAATGTCGCCGGCGAGCGCGTGCACGCGTTCCTCACCGCCCTCGACGCCGAATGGGACCGAGCGGCCGCCGTCGCGCCCTTCGGCCCTGTGCACCGCTGGGAGACGGCGCTGGCGGCGATGTCCGCGGCAGGATGGCCGCTCGTCGGAAGGGGCCGCTGGCGCCTCGGCGAACTCACCCTGCCGTGGAGCGCCGTCGAACCCCTGGCCTGACTCGGCGTCAGATGCGCGGCATCGCCGCGCGTGCCTCGGCCGGCGAAAGGCCTGTCGCCGTCAGCAGGTCCACCACGAGCGGACGGAAAGCGGCCACGAGGTTCTGATCGCCCAGCGTCGCATCCGGCAGCACGAGCGCGGGATCGAGGCGCTTCGCGACGACATGCAGGGCCTCTCGCGCAATCGGCTGGAGCGAGATGTCCTCGAGAGATCCGCCGACGAGGGCAGCCGCCCGGTTCACTTCTGCCAGCAGGTCCGCGGCGACCGGCCGGGCCAGCCCGTCGTCGCAGACATACACGATGCGGCGCCCGATGACCCGGAGATTGCGGACGCCCAGGTCGAGCGACGCGCGGACCCGATCGTGTCGCTGCAGCTCGAAGCGCTGGCGGCGCAGGAACGGGGAGATGCGCGCGATCGCGGATCCCGATTCGAGCGATGACCGCCAGTTGTCGACGAGGGGCGTGAGGGCGCGCGCCTTCTCCAGGCCGCGCTCCGCCCGGAAGCGGTCCCCGCGGCGCAGCGCCTGCGCCAGGGCCGCGGCGGCGCTGTCGAAGTCTGCGAAGAGCCGCCGGGCGTCCCGGAGCTCGGTCTTGAGGGGGTTGCGCGGGATGAGCGCGGTCACGAGGAGGGCGGCGATGCCGCCGACGATCCCGTCGTAGAGCCGGAGGAACGGCGCCGGCGACGGGACGGCCATGACGATGACGGACTGGATGGCGGCGGCGATGGCGAAGCCTGCCTGCGCCGAGAGGAATCGCGCGATGACGAGCGTCAGCGCGAGTGACAGCCCGATCTGCCACCACCCCGTCCCCGCGGCCAGGACCAGGAGCTCGGCGACGACGATGCCCACCAGCATCCCGAGCACCGTCTCGAGCACGCCGCGCGGGCGCGCGTCGCGCACGAGGCCGAGGCTGCCGACCGTCACGGTCGCGGCGAGAAGCGGAGAGGGGTGCCCCAGCACGTAGTGCGCGAAGGAGTACGCCGCGGTTGCCGCGACGACGATCTGCAGGATCGGGATCGCGGAGCTCCGCACGCGCGAGAAGGCCGGGCGGGGATCGACCCGTGTGCGCCATCCGGTGGGGACGGCCTGGGTGATCGGACCGCTCGCCGGCGGGGAGGTCATTGAGCCAGCGGACGCCGCGAGAGGCGGGTGATGCGGGGCACCGAGGCGGCAGCACCGGCCTCAGGCGGGACGATGACCTCCTGCGAGGCGGCGACCGGACCATCGGCCGTCTCGACGACGAGCGGCGCCTCCACGGGCGTCGTGCGACGGACGACCGCGAGGGCGATGGGGCCCTCCTCGTAGTGCTGCGCGACCGAGGTCACCGTGCCCACGACATCGCCGTCCAGCGATACGTCGGCGCCGGGGACGGGCAGCCGGTTGTCGCTTCCGTCGAGCGAGAGGGCGACGATTCGCCGCGGAGGGTGGCCCAGATTGTGCACCTTGGCCACGGTCTCCTGGCCCCGGTAGCAGCCTTTGCTCAGGTGCACGGCTGTGCGGAGCCAGTCCGACTCGTGCGGGAGGGCTCGATCGTCGACCTCGGCCGCCCAGCGCGGACGCCATGCGGCGATGCGAAGCGCATCGGCCGCCATCAGGCCCGCGAGCGCGATCTCGCCTCGGCGAGCGGCATCCGCCACCCGTTCCTCTTCGGCACGGGTCACGATCGCCTCGGACCAGTCCCGATCAGCGCCGGGGTGCGGCTGGGTGAGGGCGTAGGCGTGGCCGCCGGCGCCGACCGCCGGCCACGGATCGTGCCACACGAGAGGCAGCCCCGACGGCGCTGCCGCCGACACGTCGGCGATGGCCGCGGCGGCTCCTCCGAGCACGGCATACTCCTCGCTCGCGTCGCGAGGGGCGACACGCAGACGGAAGCGCATCTTCATCAGCCAGGCGAGGAGCTGCTCGGCGTCGCCCGCGTCGACGATGAGCCAGGTGGTCTCGCCGTCATCCAGAACGGATGCCGCATGCTCGACCCGCCCGTTGGGGTCGAGCACGAGCAGTTCGGTGCTCTCACCGGGCGCGAGCGTCGTGAGTGCTTGCGACGTCAGGGAGTCCAGCCACGAGAGGCGGTCCTCCCCCGCTACGGCGAGCACGCGGCGGTCTGCGAGCGGTGCGAGCGATGATCCCGTCGCGAGCGCCCGCTGCTCGGCGAACGGCTGGCCGAAGTGGAGCACACCCCGCTCGTCCGTCACCGCACCGGGGACCTGAGCGAAACCGGCGTCCATCAGTCGACCCGCGCCAGCCGCGCGGAGGCGTGCGACGAGAGCTCTCCGCCGAGGGCGGCGATATCCCATGCCCAGAGAAGGTGCTGCTCGACCAGACCGAACATCCGGGAGGCCGCGGCGTAGGGCTTGGCACCCGCTGTGCGCACCACGGCATCTGTCGCGATGTCGATGCGGGGCCCGCGCACCTGCCCCAGATAGAGCTCACTCACGCCGTCCGAGTGGATGACGACGGCCTCGATGTCGAACCCTCCGGCCGTATTCCGCAGGAGCTCGACGTCGTCGGCCGTGCGTTCCACGTGCGGGTCGAGCGCCGGAAGCAGGCCCGGTCCGACGTCGGACGCGCCCGCCGGACGCGACAGCCGCCAGTAGCCCATCTCCGAGACCAGGGGCGTCCGCTCCCCGTCGGCGAGCAGCCAGGCGCTCGCCGAGTAGTTCAGATACGGCCCGCCGTCATGGCTGAAGCTCACGCGGTGCGCGAACTCGCCGTCGAAGTGGTGCCCGGCCGCCGCGTAGTCGATGACACCCGTGCCCTCCCAGACCCCGACGAGCCATGACAGCGGTACGAGGTCTGCGGGCAGATCGGTGGGAAGGTCCAGCACGGCGCGCCGACCGTCAGCGCTGGCCGCGATAGAGGTTCTTCAGGACTGCGCCGGAGACGAAGACGATGGCGAGCGAGGCGAGCGCCAGCAGTCCGACGAAGAACAGTTCGAGAGCGACGACATCCATGCCTGAAGTTTAGTCAGGGATTCCGTCCCCCGCGGCGGACGACGCTAGCCGGGAACGATCGAGGCGAGACCGAACCCCAGGCTGATGACACCCATCACGAGGAGGGCGCCGAGGATGCTGATCGCCACGCGCTGGATGTATCCMTGCGACCGCCCATAGGCGAGCTGCACGGCGAAGGCGAGCGCCAACGCGGCACCCAGCCCGAGCACCAGCCATGCAGCACGGAGGTCCGCAGGGGCGAAAAGGCCGATCGCGATTCCCATGACAGCAGCGGCCACCCAGACCGCCACGATGCCAGCTGTGGTGCGGCGGGGTGCAAGCGCTGGAGTTGCCATTCGTCCATTCTGTCTCACGCTCGCGCGGTGCGGGAGGAGGTGCGAGAGGAGACGTGCGGCACGCGGGTCGCCCGTGCACCCTAAACTGGGGCCAACGTCGCGTCCGGCCGCGTCGGGAGGTCTACTTTTGGCACAGCTCCTCGTTCTGAGTTCCGCACATGGAGGAGGCCCTGTTCTGCCCTCGCTCGAATTGCTCAGCCATCGGGTGCGGCAGATTCCGGCCGAGCCGGCCCAGCTGGTCAACGCTCCGAGTGCGGATGTCATCTTCGTCGACGCGCGGGTCGATCTGGTCGGGGCGAAGTCCCTCTGCAAGATCCTCAATACGACGGGTCTCGACGGGCCCCTCATCCTGGTCGTCACCGAGGGCGGGCTGACGGCCGTGTCGACCGACTGGGGCGTGGACGACGTGATCCTCGTCACGGCGGGCCCCGCCGAGGTCGACGCACGCGTGCGGCTGGCGATCGGGCGGATGGCCAAGGAGCAGGTGTCCACGCGCATCCAGACGTCGGGCATCACGATCGACGAGTCCTCGTACTCCGCGAAGGTCCACGGCAAGCCGCTCGACCTCACGTACAAGGAGTTCCAGCTCCTGCACTTCTTCGCGACCCACCCCTCACGCGTGTTCACCCGTGAGCAGCTCCTGAGCGAAGTGTGGGGCTACGACTACTTCGGCGGCACGCRCACGGTCGACGTGCATGTGCGGCGCCTGCGCGCGAAGCTCGGCGACCTCGAGCAGCTCATCGGCACGGTCCGCAACGTCGGCTACCGCTTCAACGTGTACGACGACGACCAGCTGCCGGCGCCCTCCGCGCAGTCCGCGAGATAGCTGCCCGCGCCGCCGTTCACACGCCGGTCACGTCGCCCTGCAATGATGTGTTGATGATCGAACACGACGTGCTCGACGCGGGCCTCGGCGACGCGGACGACGACGACTTCGACCTCTCCGAGGCCTTCGACTCCCAGCTTCCCGACAACCGCTACCTCGACCGCGAGCTCAGCTGGCTCGCGTTCAACCGGCGTGTTCTGGAACTCGCGGAGGACGAGCGCGTCCCGACGCTCGAGCGGTCCAACTTCCTGGCCATCTTCGCGAGCAACCTCGACGAGTTCTTCATGGTCCGGGTCGCCGGCCTCAAGCGCCGCATCCTGACCGGACTCGCCATCCCGACGAATGTGGGACGGGCCCCGCTCGACGTGCTCACCGACATCGCCGGCGAAGCGCACCGCCTCCAGCTGCGCCACGCCGACGCATGGACGAAGTCGGTCAAACCCGCTCTCGCCGAGGTCGGGATCGAGATCCTGACGTGGGAGGCGCTCACCGACGACGAGCGCGACCGCCTGTACGAGTACTTCCAGACGCAGGTCTTCCCGGTCCTCATGCCACTGGCCGTCGACCCGGCCCATCCCTTCCCCTACATCTCGGGACTCTCGCTCAACCTCGCGATCCGCATCCGCAATGCCCGCACCGGCCGGCAGGAGTTCGCGCGCCTCAAGGTGCCGCCGATGATGCCGCGCTTCGTCGAGGTGTCGCGCGAAGGCGACTCGGTGCGCTACCTGCCGCTCGAGTACCTCATCTCGAATCATCTCGGAGATCTCTTCCCCGGGATGGAGATCCTGGATCACCACACCTTCCGGCTCACCCGCAACGAAGACGTCGTGATCGAGGAGGACGAGACCGAGAACCTCATCCAGGCGCTCGAGGCCGAGCTCCTCCGCCGGCGATTCGGGCCGCCGATCCGCCTCGAGGTCACCGAGGACATGGACGACCTGACGCTCGACCTCCTCATCAAGGAGCTCGACATCACCGATCAGGAGGTGCACCGCCTTCCGGGGCCGCTCGACCTCCGGGGACTGTTCGACCTGTCCAAGATCGACCGTCCCGAGTTGCACTACCCCGCGCATGTCCCGACGACGGCCCTGCCCTTCCAGCCGCTCGAGGGAAGCAGCCGCGCCGACCTCTTCCGCGCGATCCGCAAGTCCGACGTCCTGGTGCACCACCCGTACGAGTCGTTCGCGACCAGCGTGCAGGCGTTCCTCGAGCAGGCGGCGAAGGACCCCCACGTCCTCGCCATCAAGCAGACGCTCTATCGCACCTCGGGCGACAGCCCCATCGTGCAGGCGCTGATCGATGCGGCCGAGTCCGGCAAGCAGGTGCTCGCCCTCGTCGAGGTGAAGGCGCGGTTCGATGAGGCGGCCAACATCGTCTGGGCGCGCAAGCTCGAGAAGGCCGGCGTGCATGTCGTGTACGGCCTCGTCGGCCTCAAGACGCATTGCAAGCTGGCGCTCGTCATCCGCGAAGAGGACGGCGTGCTCAAGCACTACAGCCACGTGGGCACGGGCAACTACAACCCCAAGACGAGCCGCATCTACGAGGACTTCGGGCTCTTCACCGTGGATGACCAGGTCGGTCGCGACCTCACCCGCCTCTTCAACGAACTGAGCGGCTACGCGATCGAGAAGAAGTTCAAGCGGCTGCTCGTGGCCCCGCTGCACCTGCGCAAGGGTCTGCTCCGCCAGATCGACCGTGAAMGGCGCAACGCGCTCGACGGCAAGCCCTCACGCATCCRCATCAAGGTCAACTCGATGGTCGACGAGCAGATCATCGACGCGCTCTACCGGGCGAGCCAGGCGGGCGTGCCCGTCGAAATCTGGGTGCGCGGAATCTGCTCGCTCAAGCCTGGCGTCGCCGGGATGAGCGAGAACATCACGGTGCGCAGCATCCTGGGTCGCTATCTCGAGCACTCGCGGATCTTCTCGTTCCACAACGACGGCGACCCGCAGGTGTACATCGGCAGCGCCGACATGATGCACCGCAACCTCGATCGCCGCGTCGAGGCCCTCGTGAGGGTCGTCGCGCCCGGCCACATCAAGGAGCTGCAGGACCTCTTCACCCTTGCCATGTCGGACGGGACCAGCTCCTGGTGGCTGGGCCCCGAGGGCGAATGGACCCGGCACAGCGTGGACGAGACCGGCAAGCCGCTCATCGACATCCAGGACCGCACGATGAACATGATCCAGCGCCGTCGCCGGGCGCGGGCGGTGCGATGACCGAGACCGCGGTGTACGCGGCCGGGGGCGTCGTCTGGCGCCTGGTCGAGGGCAAGCTCACGGTGCTGCTCATCCACCGCACCGCCTATCGCGACCTCACGCTGCCCAAGGGCAAGGTCGAGCCCGGCGAGACCCTCGCCGAGACCGCGGCGCGCGAGATCTTCGAAGAGACCGGCATCCACGTGCGGCTCGGCATCCCGGTCGGCGTCTCGCGCTACCGCATGCCCAACAAGCGCGAGAAGATCGTGCACTACTGGTCGGCCGAGGCCACCGATGTCGCGATCAGGACGTCCGCCTTCGTGCCCAACCGCGAGATCGCGGGGATCGAGTGGATGACGCCGAAGAAGGCGCTCAAGCGGCTGAGCTACCCGGTCGACGTCGAGATCCTGGAGAACTTCCTGCGCTTCGTCGACGACGGGGTGCTCGCCACCTTCCCGCTGATCGTGCTGCGGCACGCTAAGGCCGTTCCCCGAGACGAGTGGAAGGGGAAGGATGCTGCGCGCCCGCTGTCGCCGCGCGGCCGCAAGCAGGCGAGCGCCGTCGTCGGACAGCTTCTCGCCTTCGGACCGCGCCGCATCGTCTCGTCGCCCGCCCTTCGCTGCATGAAGACGGTCAGTCCGCTCTCGTCGGCCATCGGCCGCAGGGTGGAGCAGAATGCCCTCATCAGCCAGGACGCGTGGGAGGAGGGCAAGTCGGATGCCCGGCGCGTCGTCGGAGAACGCGTACGGGGCCGCCGAGCCACGGTGCTGTGCAGCCACGGACCGGTGCTTCCCGACATCATGAGCGAGATCGCCCTCGCGACCGGCACGCTGCGCGGCTCCTACCTGGGCAGCGCCTCGGCACTGGAACCCGGCGCGTTCTCGGTCGTGCACCTCTCGGCGACCAACCCCGGCTCGGGCATCGTCGCGATCGAGACGCACGAACCCAAGGTGTGACGAAGCACGGGGTCCGGATCGCCTGGCGCTCCGTTCCGGACGGGACGCCTCGGCGGGACGTCGCATGGTCGCTGCTGCGCGAACTGCTTCCTCCGGGCGCAACGATCGACAACGCCTGCCCGCGGTGCGGCGGGCCGCACGGCCCCGTGCGGATCCAGGGCGCCCTGGCAACAGCCAGCGTGACCTACGCGGGTGGGCGCACGCTGGTGGCCGTCTGCACGGGAGGGGATGCCGCCGGGATCGCAGCCCTCGGGGTCGACGCCGAACCGGCCGTCGACGCGCGCCGGGACGCTGCGGGGCTCACCGGCGTGCTCGGGGCGGGAGAGGCATCCGTCCGCTCGTGGACGCGGGTCGAAGCAGCGCTCAAGGCTGACGGGCGCGGGCTCCGGGTGGATCCGGCCACGGTCACGGTCGACGAGGAACCGGGCGGCTGGACGGCGCGCGTGCCCGGCGGAGGGACGATCAGGGGATGGGATGCCGCGGGCCCGGCCGATCTGGTGGTCAGCGTCGCTGTGCGACTGATCAGCGAAGAGCCGGCAGAGCGGTGCGGTTGAGCCAGGCCGAGAGGAGGCCGGCGTGGCCGGCTCCGGTGACGTCCTCGACGCACTGCATGAAGTCGTCGGTGCTCGCGAGGCCGTGCCGGTGCTGCTGGACCCAGCGCCGCAGCACGGCGAAGAACGCCGCATCGCCGATCCGGATGCGGAGCGCATGCAGCGTGAGCGCTCCGCGCTTGTAGACGCGGTCGTCGAACATGAGGTCGGGTCCTGGGTCGCTGAGGACCAGATCGCGCGGGAGCCGCCGCAGGCGCGCGTGATGCAGGTCGGCCAGCGCGTCCACGGTGTCGGACCCCGCTTCTTCGGACCAGAGCCATTCGGCGTAGCACGCGAAGCCCTCGTTGAGCCAGATGTCGCGCCAGCGTCCGATCCCCACGCTGTTGCCGAACCACTGGTGAGCCAGCTCGTGGGCGACGAGGCGCTCGGAGTCCGGATCGAGGTGGTTGGAGCCGAAGACGGCGAGCCCCTGGGCTTCGAGGGGGATCTCGAGGGCGTCCGCGGTGACGACGATCGTGCAGTGCTCCTGCGGATACGGCCCGAAGGACTTCTCGAACAGGGCCAGCATCCGCGGGAGGTCGCGGAAGGCCTCGGTCACCGCGGCGGCGAGTGCCGGCGGATGCACGAGACGCACGGGACCGAGCTGCCGCTCGGTGTAGCGACCGATGTGCACGGCGGCGAGGTACGTCGCCACCGGCACGTCGCTGGTGAACTCCCAGCGGGTACGTCCGCTCACCCGCTGGGGAGCGAGGGGCACGCCGGTGGCCGCGACGCGATAGCCCTCGTCAGCGGTGACGGCGATCCGGTAGCGCGCGCGATCATCCGGCCGGTCGTTGCAGGGGAACCACGTGGGGGCCCCCGTCGGCTGGCCGGCGACGAGCGAGCCGTCATCGAGCTCCTCCCAGCCGATCGCCCCCCACCGGGAGCGGCGCGGTCCGGGGGCGCCGCCGTACTGGACCTCGATGGAGAACGCCTCCCCCGCCCCGAGAGGCCGCGGCGGGGTGACCCGGAGCTTCCGCGGACCCTGCTGGATGGCGGTGCGGGGGTCGCCGTCGATGCGCGCCCGGGTCGCCCTCAGCCCCACCAGGTCGAGCCCGATGGATCGGGTGTCGGTGAGTGCGACGGCGTTGATGACGGCACGGCCCTGCAGCCGGTTCGTGCGGACCCGATAGTCGAGGTCGAGCTCGTACGACTCGACCTGGAAGGTGACATCGCCGCTCTGCGGGACGTAGCCGTCGGCGGCTCTCACGATGTCGACTGGTAGGCGCGCACCTTCACTGCACGCCAGGGGCCGATGGGGTTGCCGCTCCACCGCGAGCCGACGGGCACCGTCTCGCCGCGCATGACGAGCGATGCGGGCCCGACGGTCGCGTGGGCCCCGATCGCGGCGGCGGGAAGGATCACGCTGTGCGGGCCGAGCGTCGCCCCTGCCTCGAGCTCCACGGTGTCCATGCTCATGATCCGATCATGGAACAGGTGCGTCTGCACGACGCACCCGCGGTTGACCGTGGATCCATCGCCCAGTGTGACGAGGTCGGGTTCTGGCAGCCAGTAGCTGTCGCACCAGACACCGCGCCCGATCTTCGCCCCGAGAGCCCTCAGCCAGACCGCCAGAGCGGGGGTGCCGGCGGCGCTCCGGGCGAACCAGGGAGCGGCGACCATCTCGGTGAAGGTGTCCGAGACCTCGGTGCGCCACACGAAGCTCGACCAGAGCGGCTGCTCCCCCGCGCGGATCGGCCCGACGATGATCCACTTGGCCGCCACAGAGAGACCGGCCGCGAGCGCGCCGGCCGCGAGCATCACGAAGCCCGACAGCAGCAGGGTGCCCACGGGACCGACGATTCCGAGCAGCCAGGCGAGTGCGAACAGGACAAGGAGGCCGATCCCGCAGGTGACGAACACCGGGACCAGCCGGCAGAGCTCCCAGAGGGCGCGCGCGACGCGGAGCCGGGTGGGCGGGTCGTACGTGCGGCTCTCATCGCCCTCCGCCGACTGGCGGCGCAGCCGCACGGCCGGAGAGCCGAGCCACGACGATCCGGGCTTCGCTTTCACGGGGGCGGACGACAGGACGGCGACAAGCCCGTCGCGCGGGACGCGGTGCCCGGCTGCCGCCATCCCCGAGTTGCCGAGGAAGGCTCGCTTGCCGATCCTCACCGCGCCGACGCGCATCCAGCCGCCCGTGAGCTCGTAAGACGCCACCATCGTGTCGTCGGCGAGGAACGCGCCATCCTCGATGCGGGTCATGGAGGGGATCAGCAGCACGGTCGACGCCTCGACGTCCTTGCCGACCTCGGCACCCAGCATCCGGAGCCAGACGGGCGTGAAGAGACTGGAGTAGAGCGGGAAGAGGATCGTCCGCGCGGAGTCGAGCAGCCGCTCGATCGTCCACGCCTGCCAGCCGGAGCGGCTGCGGACGGGGAACGTGCCTTCGCGGAGCCCCAGTGACAGCAGCCTGACGAGGATCACCACCGCCCCGGCGAACACGAGGCCGACCACCAGCGTCGCCGGCACCAGCCAGAGCAGCGCCGCCCCGAGAGCGGCACCGAGAGTCGCGGAGCCGCGCATCCCGAGCGCGATCACGAACGCCCCTGCGGCGAACGACACGATGGGGAGCAGCGCGAGCACGGTCGCCGACGAGGCGTACGCCCAGAGCCAGCGATTGCGTCGCGGGGGGCGTTCTGCCGGCCAATCCGAAGCGGCGGCGCCCACCCGCTCGGCCGGTGAACCGGCCCATGCCTGGTCGGCGCGCACGCGGCCGAACACCGCGGAACCGGGAGCGATCTGGGCACGCTGGCCGATGCGCGTGCCCGGAGCGAGAGTGCTGCGCGTGCCCACGGTCGCATCGGCTCCCACCCGGATCGGGCCGATCCGCACCTGGTCGCCGTCGATCCAGTATCCGGTGAGATCGACTTCGGGCTCGATCGAGGCGCGGTCCCCCACTTCGAGCATCCCCGTGATGGGCGGGACCGCGTGCATGTCGACGTCGCGGCCGATCTTCGCGCCGAGCGCACGGGCGTAGTACGACACCCACGGCGCGCCGGCGAGTCCCACCGCATCGACCTGCTGGGCGATCTGCTCGGCGAGCCAGAGCCGCAGATGCACCGTTCCGCCTCTCGGATAGTCCCCGGGCTGCAGACCCGCGAGCAGGACCCGAGCGGATGCCGCAGCCACCGCCATCCGTCCGAACGGAGTGGCGAAGACGAGGAGGCCGACCACGAGCGCCCACCAGGGGGCCTGCGGCAGCGCGCCGAAGGAGGGGAACAGGTTGAGGATCGTCCCGGCTGTCAGGAGGTACAGCAGCCAGCGGATCCCCGAGAGGATGAACAGGGGCGCGCTCAGTGCCGTCTGGACCCACTGGGTCGCCCGCGGCGTCGGCTCGGGCCTGCGGAAGCTCGCGTCGTCATCCTCGGCGAGCAGCGGGCCGAGGGCCTTCGCCATGGCGCCGAGGCGGGGAACGTCGTAGATGTCGGCGACGGAGAAGTCGGGGACCCGTGCCCGGATGCGCGAGACGAGCTGCGCTGCGGCGAGCGATCCGCCGCCCATGTCGAAGAAATCCGCCTTGCGGTCGGGCACGGCGAGGCCGAGAACGGCCTGCCACTGCTCGGCGAGCCACGCCTCGGCGGGGCTGAGGCCGGCGGCCGGAACCTCGACGCCGGGGAGCGGCCAGGGCAGCGCAGCGCGGTCGACCTTGCCCGAGGTGCGGACCGGAAGCTCGTCGACGACCGCCAGGAGCGGCACGATGGCCGCCGGCAGCACCTGTGCGAGGTCGGCGCGGGCAGCCGCACGATCGAGCTCTCCGTCGAGGACGAGATAGCCGACGAGCACGGGCACGCCCGCCTCGGTGGTGCGCACGGCGGCCGCGGCCGCGGACACGCCCTCCAGGTCCTGCAGGGCGTTCTCGACCTCGCCCAGCTCGATGCGGCGACCCCCGACCTTGACCTGGTCATCGGCCCGCCCCTGAAAGACGAGCCCCTCGCTCTCGAAGCGGACGAGGTCGCCGGAGCGGTACGCCCGATCCCAGCCGAGCGTCGGCATGGGCGCGTACTTCTCCAGGTCCTTCGCGGGATCGAGGTACCGCGCGAGGCCCACGCCGCCGATGATGAGCTCGCCGATCCCTCCTTCGGGGACCGGCTCGCCCTGCGGGTCGACCACCGCGAGGGCCCATCCGTCCAGGGGCAGTCCGATCCGCACCGGCACCGATCCGTCCAGCGGCGCCGCGCAGGCGACGACGGTCGCTTCGGTCGGGCCGTACGTGTTCCACACCTCGCGACCGTCGGCAGCGAGCCGTGCGGCGAGTTCGGGCGGGCATGCCTCTCCCCCGAAGATGAGCAGCCGCACGTTCTCGATGGAGTGGCTCGGCCACATGGCGGCGAGCGTCGGCACCGTCGAGACGACCGTGATCGACTGGCGGATGAGCCAGGGAGCCAGCTCCTCGCCGGATCGCACCAGGGCGCGGGGAGCGGGAACGAGGCAGGCGCCGTGCCTCCAGGCGAGCCACATCTCCTCACACGACGCGTCGAAGGCGACCGAGAGTCCGGCGAGCACACGATCGCCCGGGCCCAGCGGGGCGTCCTGGAGGAAGATCCGCGCCTCGGCATCGACGAAGGCCGCGGCAGACCGGTGCGAGACGGCGACACCCTTGGGCACGCCGGTGGATCCTGACGTGAAGATGATCCACGCGTCGTGGTCGGCATCCGGAGCGGGAACGACGTCGATCGCGCGCGTCGTGGGGTGCGGCTCGGCGCCCTCGAAGAGACGCGCGGAAGCGGCATCCGGTCGATCGACGTCGGCGTTCGGGACGAACTCCCCGGCGCCGGTGATGATGCCGGCGACGCGCGCCTCGCCGAACACGAGCCGTGCCCGCTCGTCGGGGTCGTCCACATCGACGGGGACGTAGGCGGCACCCACGGCGAGCACTCCGAGGATCGAGAGGTAGAGCTCCTTCGAGCCCGATGCGATGCGCACCCCCACCCGGTCGCCGCGCCGAACGCCCGCCTGGTGCAGGCGGGCGGCGGTCTGGCCGACGCGGGCCATGAGCTCGGCGTAGCTCAGCGCCCTCGAGCCGTCATCGAGCGCCGACGCCTGCGGGTGTCGCGCGGCCGTCGCGCGGAGCACATCGATGAGCGTGCGAGGCGTCGGCGCCTGCGCCTCTCGATCGAGAATCTGCTGAGGGCCCGCAGCGACCACGTTCAGGAGACGAGTTCGACGAGCTGCGCCTTCGACAGGCGGGAATAGCCCGTGCGGCCCTGCTCGCGGGCCAGCGCGCGGAGCGCCACCACGGAGAGCGATCCGATGGGCTCCGCCAGCACGACCTCGGCCGGCTCCTCGGCGACCTGTGCGATCGGAGCGAGTTCGGTGATGGTCGCGACGAGCTCCGGCTCGGGTGTCGCGGGGGCAGCCGGTTCCGCCGGCGTCGTGGGCACCGCGGGAGCGGCGTGCGCGAAGGCGGCCTTCTTCTGGGCAGCGCCCTTCTTGGGGGCGGCCGGCACCTTTTTGGAGTCGGCGGCGTGCGACTTCTTGGCGGCTGCCTTCTTCTTCGCCGCCGTGCGCTCCGCCTGCTTCTTCGCCTTCGCCGCGTCCTTCGCCTGCTGGCGGTTCAGAGCGGTCTCGGTCGCTGTCAGCGCACGATCGGTCGCCTTGTCGGCACGCTTGGCCACCTTCTTCGGGTTCTTCCGGATGGCCTTCTTCGAGGCATCCGAAACCTCCTTCGCATCCTTCGCGAGCTCGCGCAGCTTCTTCGCCTGCTTCGCCGGAAGGGTCTTGGCCGCCTGCTTCGCGAACCGCGCTGCGGCGGCAGCGTCATCGAGTGCGAACAGCGCCTTGCGCTCGGTTTTCGTCGTCTTGGGCATGGGGCACACCCTACCGGCCCAGGGTAAACGGAGCCCGAAGTGCCGCCGCTGCGGGTCGATGTGCACGCATGGATTCCCGCACCCGTTCACCTTCCGTTCACCCGTTCAGCCCACACTCGTAAGGGTCGCTGTCTACCGTCTGGGGCGAGCCCTGCACCGGGTTCACACCCCGACACCCGAAGGATTCACACAGTGAAGATCTCTCGCATCGCCCAGCTGGGCGCTGTTGCCGCAATCGCGGCCCTCACTCTCGCCGGCTGCGCCTCGAACGAAGGCGGCGACACGTCGAGCCCGACCGCGAGCGACGCGCCGGCCCTCTCCGGCACCCTCAACGGATCGGGCGCGACGTCGCAGCAGGTCGCTGTCCAGTCGTGGACCGCGCTGTTCCAGACCGCCAATCCCGATGTGACGGTGAACTACGACCCGCAGGGTTCTGGGACCGGCCGCGAGTCCTTCCAGTCCGGCGCCGTCCAGTTCGCCGGGTCCGACCGCGCGTTCAAGATCGAGGAGATCGAGGCCGGTCCGTTCGATGCCTGTGTCGAGGGCTCGGACCTCGTCGAGATCCCCGCGTACGTCTCGCCGATCGCGATTGCGTTCAACGTCGAGGGCGTCGACTCACTCGACCTCGACCCCGACACCATCGCGGGCATCTTCGCGGGCACGATCACCAACTGGAACGATCCGGCGATCGCCGCCACGAACGACGGCGTCACCCTTCCCGACCTCGCCATCACCCCGGTGCACCGCTCCGACAAGTCCGGCACGACGGCGAACTTCACCGACTACCTCGCGCAGGCGGCCGACACGGTCTGGACCTATGGCTCGGTCGAGGAATGGCCCATCCAGGGCGGGGAAGCGGCGCAGGGCACCTCGGGCGTCGTCAACGCCATCAAGGGCGGCAACGGAACGATCGGCTACGCCGACCACTCGCAGACCGCTGATCTGTCCGCGGTGAACGTGCAGGTCGGATCGGAGTGGGTCGAGCCGTCCGCAGAGGGCGCTGCAATCGCTCTGGACGCATCCGCCATCGAAGAGGGCCGCGCACCCACGGACCTCGCCTTCGCGATCGACCGCACCACCGAGGAGTCCGGCGCCTACCCCGTCATGCTCGTCAGCTACCTCATCGGCTGTGTCGAGTACCAGGATGCCGATGCGGCTGCTCTCGTCAAGGGCTTCTTCACGACCGCGGTCAGTGAAGAGGGCCAGCAGAGCGCTGCCGAGAACGCCGGAAGCGCGCCTATCTCCCCCGACCTGGCCGCGAAGTCGCAGGCAGCCATCGACGAGATCAAGTAAGCAACACCTTCGTTCGGCCCCGGACCAGACCTCGCGGTCGGTCCGGGGCCGCATGCCGGACCACAGACAATCAGACTCGAACGGATGACATGACAGCCGCTCCCGCCGCGACGAAGATCGAGGCAAAGAAGCGACCAGGCGACATCTGGTTCTCGGGCACGGCCCTGGCAGCCGGCTCGATGATCCTGGTCACGCTCGCAGCCGTCGCCCTGTTCCTCATCATCCAGTCGATCCCCGCCATCGGCGCCACCGCCGAAGACGCGACCCTCCTCACGACCAACTTCTGGGATTACGTGTGGCCGCTGCTCTTCGGGACGATCTGGGCTGCGCTCCTCGCGCTGCTCATGGCGGTTCCGCTCTCACTCGGTGTGGCGCTGTTCATCACGCACTACGCTCCGCGCCGTCTGGCACAGGGCCTCGGCTATCTCGTGGATCTGCTGGCCGCCGTGCCGTCCGTCGTCTTCGGCCTCTGGGGCATCATGGTGCTCGCGCCGGCCGTCCAGCCGGTCTACAACTGGCTCAACGCCAACATGGGGTGGTTCCCGCTGTTCAGCGGGGACGTGTCCGCGACAGGCCGCACCATCTTCACGGCCTCGATCGTTCTCGCGGTCATGGTCGTTCCGATCATCACCGCGATCAGCCGTGAGATCTTCCTTCAGACACCCACCCTCCACGAGGAGGCGGCGCTCGCGCTCGGAGCGACGCGCTGGGAGATGATCCGCATGGCGGTCCTCCCCTTCGGCCGCAGCGGGGTCGTCTCGGCGTCCATGCTCGGACTCGGGCGAGCGCTCGGCGAGACGATGGCCGTCGCGATGGTGCTCTCGGCCACAGGCACGGTGACGTTCCAGCTGTTCACGTCGACGAACCCGTCGACGATCGCGGCGAACATCGCCCTCACCTTCCCCGAGGCTTTCGGCACGAACATCAACGTGTTGATCGCGACCGGCCTCATCCTCTTCATCGTCACATTCGCGGTCAACTTCATCGCACGGCTGATCGTCAACCGTCGCAAGGAATTCTCGGGGGCCAACTGATGACCATCACCGCCACGCCCCCTCTTCCCCGAGAGATGCCCACGCGCACCAAGCTGACCTCGGGCCAGCTGGCCCCCTGGGCGCCGTGGGTCCTGCTCGTCGGCGCTCTCGGCACCATGCTCGCGGTCTTCGGGATCATCGCCATCGGCGGAGACGAGCCCCTCAACATCGCCGGGTGGCTCGTCTCCAGCGCCCTGGTCTACCTCATCCTCATCTTCACCATTTCGGCGATCATCGAGAGCCGCCGCAAGGCCGTCGACCGGCTCGTCACCGGCGTGGTCGCCTCAGCGTTCCTCATCGCGATGGTGCCGCTCTTCTCGGTCGCGTGGACCGTCCTCGTCAACGGCCTCGCCCGTCTGGACGCGGAGTTCTTCACGTCGTCCATGCGCAACGTCGTCGGCGAGGGCGGCGGCGCACTGCACGCCATCATCGGCACCGTGCTCATCACGGGCATGGCAGCCCTCATCTCCATCCCGATCGGCCTCATGGCCGCCATCTACCTCGTCGAGTACGGCGAGGGCAGACGGCTGGCACGCGGCATCACGTTCCTCGTCGACGTCATGACCGGCATCCCGTCGATCGTCGCCGGTCTGTTCGCGTACGCGCTGTTCGCGCTGTTCTTCGGCTCCGGCATCCGCATGGGGTTCATGGGATCGATCGCGCTGGCGGTCCTCATGATCCCCGTCGTCGTGCGATCGACCGAGGAGATGCTGCGACTCGTCCCCAACGAGCTGCGCGAGGCGTCGTATGCGCTCGGCGTGCCGAAATGGCGCACCGTCGTGAAGATTGTCCTTCCCACTTCGATCGCCGGCATCACGACCGGTGTCATGCTGTCGATCGCCCGCGTCATCGGCGAGACGGCGCCGCTGCTGATCACGGCCGGGTTCACGAACAGCATGAACTACGACTTGTTCAGCGGTCGCATGCAGACGCTCCCCGTCTTCACCTACACCGAGTACGCGAACCAGGGCATCCCGCCCGAGGCCTATACCGATCGCGCCTGGACCGCCGCCCTCACGCTGATCCTGATCGTGATGGTCCTGAACCTCGTCGCGCGCGTCGTGGCGAAGGTCTTCTCCCCCAAGACCGGCCGCTGACCGCCTTCCCACCCGAAAGAAGCCCAGAGCCTTGTCCAAGAGCATCGAAGTCAACGACCTCAACGTCTACTACGGCGACTTCCGCGCCGTCGAAGGGGTGTCGCTGCAGATCGAGCCCCGCAGCGTCACGGCCTTCATCGGTCCGTCGGGCTGCGGCAAGTCGACGTTCCTGCGCACCCTCAACCGCATGCACGAAGTGATCCCCGGCGCGCGCGTCGAGGGTGAGGTGCTGCTCGACGGCGACAACCTCTACGGACCCGGCGTCGACCCGGTGCTGGTGCGCCGTCAGGTCGGCATGGTCTTCCAGCGGCCCAACCCGTTCCCGACCATGTCGATCAAGGAGAACGTGCTCGCCGGGGTGAAGCTCAACAACAAGCGGATCTCCAAGTCGGATGCCGATGCTCTCGTCGAGAAGTCTCTGCGCGGTGCGAACCTCTGGAACGAGGTCAAGGATCGCCTCGACAAGCCGGGGTCCGGGCTCTCCGGCGGGCAGCAGCAGCGCCTCTGCATCGCCCGAGCCATCGCGGTCTCGCCGGAGGTGCTGCTGATGGACGAGCCCTGCTCGGCGCTGGACCCGATCTCGACGTACGCGATCGAGGAGCTCATCGACGATCTCAAGCAGGAGTACACGATCGTCATCGTGACGCACAACATGCAGCAGGCATCGCGCGTCTCCGAGAAGACGGCGTTCTTCAACATCGCCGGCACGGGCAAGCCCGGCAAGCTCATCGAGTACGGCGAGACGCGCTCGATCTTCACCACTCCGACCGTGCAGGCGACCGAAGACTACGTCTCCGGCCGCTTCGGGTGACGCCTGGTTGTACACAGGAGCGGGGATCGCCCGCGACACGCCGGGCACCGGCATCCGATCCCCGCGCGTCGGGCACGACGTCCGCTCCCATGCCCGCTTCGGGAGACGGATGCCTCGGCACCGGCCGCGCGACCGCCCGGACGGCGGGTCGGCACTGTCGGGTAGAACAGCGCGGGCTGAGGACACAGGAGCGGGGATCGCCCGCGACACGCCGGGTACCGGCATCCGATCCCCGCGCGTCGGGCACGACGTCCGCTCCCATGCCCGCTTCGGGAGACGGATGCCTCGGCACCGGCCGCGCGACCGCCCGGACGGCGGGTCGGCACTGTCGGGTAGAACAGCGCGGGCTGAGGACACAGGAGCGGGGATCGCCCGCGACACGCCGGGCACCGGCATCCGATCCCCGCGCGTCGGGCACGACGTCCGCTCCCATGCCCGCTTCGGGAGACGGATGCCTCGGCACCGGCCGCGGACCCGCGAGGGCGACGGATCCGCACTGTCGGGTAGAACAGCGCGGGCTGAGGCCACAGGAGCGGAGATCGCCCGCGACACGCCGGGCACCGGCATCCGATCCCCGCGCGTCGGGCACGACGTCCGCTCCCGTGCCCGCTGGCTGTCTCCTCCCCTCGAACCCCGAGGAGCGAACCATCCACGACGCGGCACAGGGCCGGGGTGGTAGGTGCGAGCTGGCGCACGATGGCGGGATGTGCACAGGTGCGGTCCGAGCGGTATCCGTCTACTCGGAACTCATCGCCGACGGAGTGAGCCGTCGGTCGATCCAAGCGTCTACGCGCCGCGGCGCGCTGCGGCAGATCCGCCGAGGTGTGTACGCGACCTCCGGTGCGTGCGAGCCCGCGCTGACCGCGGCGCTGCACGGAGGTGCGATGGCGTGCATCACCGCGGCACGGCACGCGGGGCTCTGGGTCCTCAGTGAGGATGACTCGGTGCATGTCTGGCTGAGGGGCGGCGGACACGAAAGGCGCCACACCGAGAAAGGCTGCACGTGTGTGCCGCACTGGGACGACGCGGCGCGTGATAGCTCGTTCGGGCCGCCGACGACAGCCGGAATCCTGCGGCAGATCCTCGCCTGTGCGGGTGTGGAGGAGTTCTTCGTCGCGCTCGAATCAGCCCTTCGCAAAGGGATGCTGYACCAAGCCGACCTGGATTGGCTGCGTCTGCACACCAACGAGCCCGGCCGAGAGGCACTCGCACTCGCCCGGGCCGACGCGGACAGCGGGCTGGAGTCGCTTGTCCGCTGGCGCCTGCGTCGGCACAATCTCTCCGTGCGCACGCAGGTCGTGATCCCCTCCACCGGGCGGGTCGACCTCGTGATCGGCGAACGTCTGATCGTCGAGGCAGACGGCCGCGATAACCACCACGATGCGGAACACCGCCACAAGGACCTCGTTCGAGACGCCCACGCCGCGATGTGGGGCTACTTCACCCTGCGATTCGACTACGCGCTGATCGTTCACGACTGGGACCTCGTGGAGAGGGCGATCCTCAGCCACTCCGCCCGCCTGGGCCTCCTGACGGTATGAGCCGGCGCTGTACACCGCTGCGGAGATCCTCCGCGACACGCGGGCATCGGCATCCGATATCCCGCGTGTCGGAGACGATCCCCGCTCCCGTGCTCGCTTCGGGAGACGGATGCCTCGGCACGAGCCGGCGGGGCGGGGGGGGGTAGCCGCTCGATGTCAGTCGCGCGGGCTCAGCAGATACCGGTTGAAGGCGGCGGTGAGCTCTGCGTCGATGCCGACCTCGACATCGTCGATCGCGGTGATCGGTGCGGCGAGACGGACGCTCGAGAGCAGCCACGCACCGTCCGCCTCCCCGAGGGCCGAGGTGGGCACCTTCTCGTACGCGACGTGGTGGCCGTGCGCGCGCAAGTGGTCGAAGAGGCTGATCTGGGTCGTCCCGTGGAGGATCGCCCCACCCGGCTCGGGCGTCACGAATCGGTCGCCGAAGCGCAGGACCACGGATGCCGTGGGCGCCTCGAGCACGAAGCCGTCCGACGAGACGAAGATCGCGTCATCCGCTCCCCTCTTGTGCGCCTCGCGGAGCGCCGCCATGTTGACCGCGTACGAGAGGGTCTTGGCCCCGAGCAGCAGCCACGGCGCGCGCGCGGGCGCCTCGCTGTCATAGCCCCGATCGAGGGTCACGACCCGGATGCCGCGGCTCCGTGCCGCAGAGCTGTCCCGCGCCTCCGCCGTCGTCACCCATGCTGTCGGCGCCGGGCCGTGCTCGACCCCACGACTCAGGATGAGCTTGATGACCCCTTCGCCCCGCGCCGGGCTTTCGGCGGCTGCGAGCACGATCGCCTGCCGCCACTGCTCGACGTTCGGCTCGGGAAGGTCGCACAGGCGCGCGGAGTGGGCGAGGCGATCGAGGTGGGGACCGACCTCCTGCGCGTGACCGTCCACCACCCCGATGGATTCGAAGATGCCGTCGCCGCGCTGGGTCGAGAGCTCGCCGACACTGAGTGCGGGCGTCGCCGGGTCGATGATCGCGAAAGTGCCGGAGTAGTCGGTGCGGGCATCGCCGGGTTCTGCGGGCTCGATCAGGAGGGCGAAGCGCCAAGTCATGAAAATGAGCCTACGCGTCAGGAATACCCTTCCGCCGACCTCCGTTAGACTGTATCGGCCGGGCCGCAGTAACCCCGGGCTCCAATATCTGCCGCTCCGAGCGGCTCCGCGCCGAGAGGCGTTCTGCGGCCCGGCACTTCTGCGCTCAGGCGCCGTCGCATCGCCGGTCGGGCGCCCACCGCTTTGCCCGCGGGAGCGTCAGGTGAGAGCATCCCGTCGCCAGAGAGCGGCGCACGCGGCGAGATCCCCCGCGTAGTCCGACAGCCTGAGCGCCCGCGTCGTGAAGCTCGAGGCCCGCTCCGGCTCGGTCGACTCGTAGTCGTCGGCGAGATGCGTGGCGCCCGATGCCTGCACCCGGCAGAAGGCCGCTGCTCGGTCGAGCGCGACGGCGAAGTCACCCACGAACAGACCCCGCAGGATCGTGTCGATGAGGGTCACGAGCTCGTCGGGCCCCGCGGGGACGGGCGCGCCGGCGACGACCGGATCGGCGGAGTTCAGCTCGACCCTCCCCCGCTCGTACACCAGGGCGGCCGTCCGCGGGTCATCGTGAATCGACAGCTGCAGCAGGTAGAGCCGCCAGAGCGCGCCCGGCAGGGACTTCGCCGGTGACCGCGACCACAGCTCGGCGATGTCGTCGATCCCGTTCATGTCGGTGAACGCGACCAGCCGATCGACGATCTCGCCGTCCGGATCCTCCCGCACGCGCGAGAGGAGCGCGTGGGCGGTCGAGTGCGCCACGCGCGACACCTCCGCCGGATCCTCGGCCGCGAACAGCCGGTCGAAGAGCTCGGCCGGACGCTTCACCGGCTTGTGGAAGTCCCTGGATTCTCCGCTCACCCGCTCCACGGTACCGGCCGCGGCGAGGACGAGGGCCTCGCCGCGGACCGGTATGAGCCACGGAAGGCACATGCGCCCAGCATCCCGGCGCGATCAGGCCTGATTGAGGCGGATGTGGTTGCCCGCCGGATCGCGGAACGCGCAGTCCCGCGGACCCCACGCCTGGTCGATGGGCTCCTGCAGCACCTCGGCGCCCGTCGCGCGCACGCGCTCGAAGGCAGCGTCGACGTCGTCCGTCGTGAAGACGAGCGGCCCCGGGAGCGAGCCCTTGGCAAGGAGCCGGTGCAGCGAGTCGCCGTCCTCCTGCGAGCGGCCGGCGCCGGGCTCCGAGAGCACGACCTCGAGGCCGGGCTGACCGGGGAAGCCGAGAGTCACCCAGCGGAAGCCGTCATTCGCGAAGTCGCCGCGAGGCTCGAGTCCCAGACCGTCCCGGTAGAAGGCGAGGGCGGCGTCGACGTCGTCGACCGTGATCGGACAGAAGCGGAGTGTGATGTTCGTCATGGATGCAACGCTACGGAGGGGCCACGCGCCCTGCTTCTCGGATCCTGCTCGATCGGATGCCGCCTCACGGCGCCGCTGTCACTTCCCGCGCATCGGCCGCGTCAGCAGCTTCGCGATGCACGGCGGCATCGCCTCCGCCGCCTCGTGGGGTCGGGATCGGTACGAGCTCGGCGTCTCGCCGACCATCTCGGTGAACGACGAGCTGAACGAGCCGAGCGAGGTGGCGCCGACCGCGGTGCAGGCATCCGTCACCGACGCCCCCGCCCGCAGCAGCGCCATCGCGCGCTCGATCCGGCGGGTCATGAGGTAGGCGTACGGAGTCTCGCCGTAGGCGAGCTTGAACTCGCGCGAGAAGTGCGCGGGCGACATGAAGGCCTTCGCGGCCATCGTGGGCACATCCAGCGGCTGCGCATAGTCGCGGTCCATGAGGTCGCGGGCCCGCCGCAGGTGCACGAGGGTCTGCGGAGTCTGGTCCGGCCGAGAGGAATCCGATGCCACGGCTGGAAGAATACCCGCGCGGGGTCAGGCCGTGGGCAGGGCCACGATCGGATCGGACGTCGGCTGTCCCGTCGGCGAACCGCCGTCGGGCTCCACCGTCACCGCGATCACATCGCCCTCCTCGACCGTGCCGTCCAGCTGCGCCGTGGCAGAGCCTGAGCGGTCGGTGTCGAACTGGCCCGCAGACACCGGGGTTCCTTCGCGCACGAACCACAGTTCGTACGTCTCGCCGCGGGGCGCGGACTCGACACCGGTCGTCACGACCACCGCCTGGCCGAGCGACACCGACCAGTAGGCGGTCGCGGTGCCGCCGCCGGCGACCTGGTCGGTCACCGTCTGAGCGTCGTCGGCCGCCTGGATCTGCTCGAGCGCAGCCACGGCCTCGGGCGCCCTCAGCCGGTCGCCGAGGGTCACGGCGACCGTGCCGAGCGCGATCAGGAGGATGAAGGATGCCGCGAGTGCGAGCAGCCCGCGGGTCCAGGTGCGACGCGCCACCGTCTGGATCGCCTCGGTGTTCAGGGGCGGTTCGGCGTTCCGAGGAGGCTCTGCGTCCTGAGTGGGCGCGCCGCTCGAAGTCGGCTCGGCGTCTGCTCGAGCGTCGAGGGCCGACCCGGCCGGGAGCGACTCCGCCGCTGACGACCCTGCGATGGCGGAGAGCACAGCGGCGCGGACGTGTGCGGGCGGCTCGACCTCCCCGACCCCGACGGCCAGGTCGCCCACCGTCGCGGCATCCGTCTCGACGATCGACGCCCACTCCGGATGCTCCACCAGTGCCGCTTCGAACGCCTCTGCGTCCTCGGGCGAAAGCGCGTCAAGCGCGTAGCCGGCAGCCAGCTCGGCGAACTCATGCACGTTCACGACGTCACCCCCATCTCGGTGCGCAGGCGAGACAGTCCGTCTCGCATCCTGGTCTTGATCGTCCCCAGGGGTGCTCCCACCAGCGCCGCGATCTCGCTCTGGCTGTACCCCCCGAAGTACGCGAGCGAGATCGCCTCGCGCTGCACGTCCGGCAGAGCGGCCACGGCCCGCGCGACCCGTCGCCCCTCGATGCGCAGCTCCACCTGCTCGGGGATGCTGTCATGGGGGACGTCGAGGTCACGAGCGCCGATGCGCCAATCCCGGTCCGTGCTCGACTGCGACGACCGCACGCGGTCGACCGCCCGTCGATGCGCGATGGTGAGCACCCACGTTCTTCCCTGCCCCTTATTCGGAGCGAACCGGTCTGCGGATTGCCATACCTCGAGGAAGACCTCCTGCAGCACCTCTTCGCTCTGTGCGCGGTCGACCAGGACACGGAGGATGAGTCCGAAGACGCGTGGCGAGAGCATGTCGTAGAGCCGCGCGAAGGCATCTTGATCGCCCTGCGCTGCCCGAACGATGAGGCGGGCGGCGTCATCGACGGCGTCCGTGCCGTCTTCGGGCACCTCTACGCCATCGATCACCACATCCACCAGCATGCCCTAGCCCTCCTCTCCTGCCCTAGCCATTCACCCGGCCTGGATCACCCGAACGTGAACGAATAGACTTCGACGCCCGCCGGGAGCCCGACCTCGACGATGGACTGATCGCCATCTCCTCCCGAGCCTGAGCGACTGAACAGCGCATATGACCGCGGCGTGCCCGTGATGAGGCCGTAAAGCAGCCCGATGATGATGAGCGACATGCGCCCCTCCTCGCGTCTGTGGTTGTTCGCATCCGGGCCCGTATCGGATTGCGGGGAGGGGGCGCGGGATGCGCGATCTGCGGAACCCGAGCGGACAAGGCCGATCGGTTCCAATCCGATTGCACGAGGGTCACGAAGAGGTGATGTACGCAGCTTCGGCGGCGCACCGTCACCGGGAATCGGCGACGTGTCCATAAGGAGTTCGCGCAAGCGGCTCCGACACCGGAGGTATCCCATGCTCACCAAGAACACCCGCCTCGGCGCCGGTCTTTCGATCGCGTTCGCAGCGGCACTCGCACTCACTGCCTGCTCGTCAGGAACCGACACGGCTTCGATGGAATCCAGCGCGCCGATGTCGTCGCCGAGCGAATCGGCGATGACCGAAGACACCACCATGGATGCGGCGGCGAACCTCGTCGGACCCGGCTGCGCGGACTACGCGGAAGCGGTCCCGGACGGCGCCGGATCGGTCGAGGGGATGTCGCAGGACCCGGTCGCGGTCGCGGCATCCAACAATCCGATCCTGACCACCCTCACGGCTGCTGTCAGCGGGCAGGTCAACCCCGAGGTCAACCTCGTCGACACGCTCAACGGTGACGAGTTCACGGTGTTCGCACCGGTCGACGACGCCTTCGCGAAGATCGACCCGGCGACGATCGAGGCCCTGAAGACCGACACCGCGACGCTGACCTCAATCCTGACGTACCACGTCGTCCCCGGGCAGATCGCGCCGGACGACATCGTGGGCATGCACACCACGGTCCAGGGAAGCGATCTCGAGGTGACCGGTAGCGGAGACGACCTCATGGTGAACGGCGCCATGGTCATCTGCGGCGGCGTTCAGACCGCCAACGCCACGGTGTACCTCATCGACACAGTGCTGATGCCTCCGGCTCAGTGATCAGACTCCGGTCACGGGGGTGACCGGACCCTGGGGGAAGGGCGGTGCGACCGCCGGTGTCGGGTMTGACACCGGCGGTCGCGTTGACCGTTCTGGCGGCAGTCGCAGATCGGGCCAAGTAGGCTGTYTCGGTCGGGCCTGTAGCTCAGTCGGTAGAGCATCGGACTTTTAATCCGCGGGTCGAGGGTTCGAGCCCCTCCGGGCCCACCACTGCAGGCATTCCGCCTGCCCCTGCCACGACAAGCGCCTCCAGTCAAGAGGGGGCCGTGTCGCGCATGCGGTGATTAGGTTCGAACGCGGGAGATGGCGCCGGTTCCCGACCGGCCTCTCCCGAGTCGAGCGGRAGTCATATGCCTGATCTGAAGTCGTCTGTGGGGACAGACGTCGGCACGATCCTGGATGCCCGCTATCGCCTGGACAAGGTGATCGGCGAAGGCGGCATGGCACGCGTGTTCCGCGCCGAGGACGCGGCGCTGAACCGAACGGTCGCGATCAAGCTCATGAGGGCACCCACGGATGGCTCTCCCGTGCGAGTCCAGTCGGAGACCACGCTCCTGGCCTCGCTCAGCCACCCGTCGCTCGTCACCCTGTTCGACGCGCACATCTCCGAGGATGAGCCGAGCTACCTCGTGATGGAGTACGTCGACGGACCCACGTTGTCCGCGCGGCTCGCAGCCGGCCCGCTTCCGCCGGAGGAGATCGCCGCCCTCGCGGTCGACATCGCGGAGGCCCTGCACGTGGTGCACGAGAAGGGCGTCGTGCACAGGGACATCAAGCCGTCCAACGTTCTCCTGTGGAACTCGCCCCTGCCCGACCGGACGTTCCGCGCCAAGCTGGCCGACTTCGGCATCGCCCGTCTGCTGGACTCGACGAGGGTCACGATGCCCGGCACGGTGATCGGCACCGCCGCCTACCTCGCGCCCGAGCAGGTGCGCGGCGAGGAGCCGTCGCCGGCAGCGGACATCTACGCCCTCGGTCTCATGCTGATCGAGGCCCTGACGGGCCAGCGTGCGTTCGCCGCAGCACTCAGCCATGAGTCGCTCATCGCGCGCTTGACGGTGTCACCGACGATCCCCGACGAGGTCTCGGGCGGGTGGCGCACCCTGCTCACCGCGATGACGGCATCCAATCCGGAGCGTCGCCCCACCGCGCTTCAGGTGGCCCTTGCGGCGACGGCACTCCGTCGGAAGGATGCCACTGTCGGAGACGTCCTGACCGTTCTTGAAGAGCCGGCGGTGGCCGCGCGCGAGCTCGAGCTCGAACTCTTCGACCCGATCCTGGCGACCATGGCGGCCGCCGCCCTCCCGCCTACGGAGCCGGTCGACCAGGTCGACGGCGACGAGCACCCGGAGTCCTTCTCCGGAGGTGTGCCGGACGACCCGACCGGTCGTGCGCCCGTGCCTGCATCCACCTCCTCGGCATCGCCGGTCCCTGGCTCGGCTCGCGTCGTGCCGGCGGACCGGACGAAGGTCCTCGAGGCGCCGGCCGAAGCCCAGGATGCGCCGTCGGCCAGGCGCCGCCGGATCATCGGTCTCCTCATCGCCATCGTCGCGCTCGTCGTCGCCCTGGCGATCGCGGTGGGCGCGGTCGTGGCTGCGAACATGGGGGCGGATGCGTCTACTCCCCCCGTCCTCCCCGCCGTCCAGGAGCCGCTCGGCTCCCACCTCCACGACCTGCTCGAGTCGGTGACGCCATGATGCCGCGCGCTCTCGTGGCCACCCTCGCCGCCGCGGCCCTCGTCGCGGGCCTGAGCGGATGCGCAACCCCTGCTGTCGACGGCGACGCTGCCGGCCAGTTCCAGGATTCCGTCGTCGCCATCGCCGAGTCTGCGGCTGCCGGGGATGTCGCGGGCGCGGTCGGCGGACTCGATGAGCTGCAGACCGAGCTGAACGCGGCGATGGAGGCGGACCTCGTGACCGCTGCACGCGCTGCGCGCATCCAGGCCGCCATAGACACCGTTCGCTCAGACCTCGACGCGCTCCAGGCTCCGGCCCCCGTCGAGACGCCGGCATCGGTCGAGCCCACCACCGCCGGCGGCGACACGGCCGGCACCGGGGCCGGCGGGAACGAGAACAGCGGTCCCGGAAACAACAACGGAAACGAGAACAGCGGCCCCGGAAACAACAACGGGAACGGCAACGGCAACGGGAACGGGCACGGGAAGAAGGCCCACTGAGCTACACGCCTGACGCGGCGAGCTCCGCTCCGGCGTGTGCCAGTTCAGCGAGCGCCGCCTCGCTCGAGCTTGCGGCGACACCCGCGATCAGGTCGGTGAACACGCGGACGTGACGACCGTGCTCGACAGCATCCATCCCCGATGCCCTCACGCAGTAGTCCGTCGCGATGCCGGCGATGTCGACGTCGATCACTCCGTGCTCGTCGAGCAGCTCCGCGACGGTCTGCCCGGCATCCGTCGTCCCCTCGAAGAGGGAGTAGGCGGGCTTGCCCTGGCCCTTCTTGACGTGGTGAGTGACGGCCGAGACGTCGAGGGCGGGGTCGTACTCCGCGCCCTCGGTGCCGCTCACGCAGTGGCGCGGCCACGAGTCGACGAAGTCCGGCTCGCCTGCGGCGAAGTGCCCGCCATTGTCGCCCTCGGCGTCGTGCCAGTCACGGGACGCGACGATCAGCGCGTACTCCCCCGCGTGGGCGCCGAGGTAGCGCGAGATGCGCTCGGCGACGGCGTCGCCACCCGCGACGCCGAGCGCGCCCCCCTCGGTGAAGTCGTTCTGAACGTCGACGATGAACAGCGCCTTGCTCATGTCTCGAGGGTACGCCGTTCCCCGACGGTGGCGTCGGCGTATGCGGGGACTGCATCCGTCTCCGGTGTCTCGCCCATGCCCTGCGCCTGGCCGGCGTCCTGCTTCCACAGGCGGGAAGGCCACCAGATGGCCCGGCCGATGTCGTAGGAGACCGCCGGAACCAGCAGCGACCGCACGATGAACGTGTCGAGGAGCACGCCGAAGGCGACGATGAACGCGAGCTGGGCGAGGAACAGGATCGGGATGACGCCGAGCGCCGCGAAGGTCGCCGCGAGCACGAGCCCCGCCGAGGTGATGACGCCGCCCGTCGCCACGAGCCCGCGAAGGATCCCTCGTCGCGTGCCGTGCACGAGCGACTCCTCACGCACCCTCGACATCAGGAAGATGTTGTAATCCACCCCGAGCGCCACGAGGAACACGAACCCGTAGAGGGGCACCGCGGGGTCTGCGCCGGCGAACCCGAAGACGGTGTTGAAGACGATCGCGCTGACGCCCAGCGCCGCACCGAACGAGAGGATGACGCTCAGGATCAGGATGATCGGCGCGACGATCGCCCGCAGCAGCAGCATGAGGATCACCAGGATCACCAGCAGCACGACGGGGATGATGAGCGTCCGGTCGCGGATCGAGGTCGCGTTCGAATCGATGTCGGTCGCGGTCACCCCGCCCACGACGGCTGTGCCCTCGCCGAGCTCGTCGTCCAGGGCGATCCGCAGATCGCTGACCGTCTCCTCGGCCGCGACCGAGTCCGCGGCGTCGGTGAGGGTGCCGATGAGCAGCACGTCTCCTTCTGACACCGTGGGCTGCGGCGCGTCGGCCGTCGGCGGCCCGGGAACCGTGAGCACGGCTTCGCCCCCGGTGACCTCGACCGCCGCCTGACCGGTGGGCGAGTCCTCCGAGACGACGGCGACCGTGTCGATCCCGTCGCTGTCGGCGAGAACGGCCGCCCCATCCGCCAGCTGATCTTCCGGGACGATCACGTAGACGGGGCTTCCCGACCCGGCCGGGAAATGATCGGCGAGGACGTCCTGCCCATCGCGGGCCTCGGAATACCCCAGCACCAGATCACTGGAGGGAATGCCGTCGGCCTGCAGCTGCAGCAAGCCGGCCGCGCCGACGAGCAGCACGCCCGTGCTGACGATCCAGACCACCCGCGATCGTCGCGCGACGAGCCGCGCCTGCCGCGGCCAGAAGCCCTTGACCGGCTGGGTCAGGTCATCGGGAAGGGGCGCCGGCGGCGCCTTGGGGATGAACGGCCAGAATGCCGCGCGGCCGAAGACCGCGAGCAGCGCCGGCAGGAAGGTGAGCGCCGACAGGACCGCGAAGGCGATGCCGATCGCCGCGATGGGACCCAGCGCGCGGTTCGTCGCGAGATCGGAGAGGAGAAGGCACAACAGGCCCGCGATGACCGTCCCACCCGATGCCACGATCGGCTCGAAGGAGCCGCGCCACGCGCGGGTGACGGCATCCCACTTCCGCTCCCCCTCGGCGATCGCCTCACGGAACCGCGCGACGTAAAGAAGGGCGTAGTCGGTCGCCGCGCCGATGACGAGGATGAACAGGATGCCCTGCACCTGGCCGTTGAGCACGACGATGCCCGCCTTCGCCAGCCACCAGACGGTCAAGAGTGCGACGCACAACGCGAACAGCGACGTGAACAGGACGAGGATCGGCAGCAGCGGCGACCGGTAGACGATCACCAGGATGAGGAAGACGGCCAGGAGTGCGACGCCGAGCAGGAGGCCGTCGATGCCGAGGAACCCCTCGACGAGATCGGCGGTGAAGCCGGCCGGCCCCGTCACCCACGCCTCCAACCCGTCGGGCAGCGTCTCGTCGATCGCGGTGCGCATCTCCTCGACGGTCGTACCCACCTCACCGGACGTGTCGATGGGCACGAACAGCTGGGCCGCTTCGCCGTCCTCCGAGGTCACGGGCGGGGAGACGTCGGTGACTCCCTCGATCTCGGCGAAGTCGTCGGCGAGCGTCTGGATGCTTGCGAGATCGTCTTCGGTGAGCTGTCCGTCGCCGGTCACCACCACGACTGCCGGGATCGTGTCGCCACCCACGAAGTCCGGCAGGCGCTCGCTCACCTCCGTCGCGTCCGCGCTCTGCGGAAGGTAGCTCGACTGGTCGTTCGTCGAGACCTCGTCGACCTTTCCGAAGAAGGGTCCGCCGATCGAGCCCCCCACGAGCCAGATGAGGATCAGGACGACCGGGATGCCGATCCGCAGCCAGCGGGTGGGCTGGAGGGAGGTCGGGCTGTTGGAGCTGGACCGGCTGGTCGAGCGAAGCTCACGGCGAGTAGACATATCGCTAGCTTATCTAGCAATCTCGTCGAGCGCGACACCCGGTCTAGGGTGGTCGCGATGTTTCCTGCAGCGTTGGCCTTCAGTGGAGCGCTGGTCTATGGCGCTGCGGACTTCCTCGGCGGCCTTGCGGCGCAGCGCCTCCGCTCGATCGTCGTGACCGCGATCGCCGCCGCCACCGGACTCGCTCTGCTCGCACTCGCCTACCCGCTGGTCGGGGGCGAGTGGCTGGCGGAGGACGTCTTGTGGGGCATCCTGTCGGGCTTCACCGGAGCCGTGGCGATCATGCTGCTCTACGCGTGCCTGGCGATCGGGCCCATGACGGTTCTCTCGCCGCTGACGGCGGTCGTCTCGGCGGTGGCTCCGATCGCGTGGGGACTCGCGGTGGAAGGCGAGACACTGTCCTGGATCGGGTACGTCGGCCTCGCCTGCGCGCTGGTCGCCGTCGTGCTGGTCGCCTTCATCCCCGGCGAGAAGGTGACGCGGCCGAGCGCGCGGGGTCTCCTGTACGCGGTCGGTGCAGGTGCGGCGATCGGCGCGTTCCTGATCGTCATCGATCAGACGAGCGACGAGAGCGGGATCGTCCCCCTCATCGTCAACCGCTCCGTGAGCACTCTCATCACCTCCGCGGTCGTCGGCGTCCTCGCGCTCCGTGCGGTGCGCGCCGGCCGGCGAGCCGGCAGCGTGCTCCTCGCGACCTCCACGCATCTCGGCGCGACGCCCACAGGCCACGCCGACCTGGAGCACGCCGAGACGGGCGCCGCGACCGTCGCAGGCGGCGCCCGGCGCCCATCCGCATGGTGGCTCGCGGCTGGCTGCGGCATCCTGGATGCCCTTGCGAACGTGATCATGGTCCTGGCGCTGCGCATCGGCGACCTGGCGATCGTGTCGGCGCTCACGGCGATGTACCCCGCGGGCACAGTGCTGCTGGCCGCGATCGTGCTGCGCGAGAGGATCGCTTTCGTGCAGTGGATCGGGCTCGCACTCGCGCTTCTCGCGGGCGCGATGCTGGCGCTCGCCTGATCGACACCGGCGCCCGCCCTCGCCGGCTCTCGAGGAGTCCCGGATGCTGTCCCGCGGCGAGATCAGCCGCGCGTGAACAGCAGGATGCCCGAGAGCACCGTCGCCGCGACACCCAGCCCGAGGAGTCCCGCCGCGAGCAGTCCGACCGCACGGACAGCGGGAGATCCGGGCGTCAAGCGCATGCGATTCGCCGTGCCGCGACGGTAGAAGATGTCTGCCATGTCTTTGCCGGCGAGTGCGACAGCCTGCTCGTGATCGAGTTCGGAGGCATTCACGCCTCCATCGGCGTCGAACCATCGGACGAGCGAGCGGTCATCGGAGTGCTCGACGATCGCTCGAGCCGGAAGCCAGGTGCCGTCGGCCAGTTTGAGGATCACCGTGACGATCGCGAGGATCACTCCTGCGCCGAGGCCGACCCACGTGAAGATCTCGATGACGGCGTCGATCGCGTGGTCCATCGGCTCCTCGTCCGGGTGCGGGCAAGGCCCGTCGCAGAGGCGCATCCCGACTTCCGGGGCACCTCATGGGAAGCGTATACGACTCCCGCACCGCCCCTGGCAACCCTGGTGAGTGCGGGGCGCCCGACTGCTTGAGTGGCCGATGAGGGCACGGCGGAGCTCTGACGGGACCGCCGGATGCCGTCCCACATCGCTGTGCCGTGCACAGCCGGATCGAGGAGGAATGATGCAGCGAGATGCGAACCACCCGAGCCAGGCCGAGGGCGAAGACCCTCAGGACCCGGGGACGGGCTGGGTCCAGCCGCAGGAGGGCCACCCCTCCCAGGCAGAGGGCGAGGATCCGGATGCCCCGGAGGAATCACGCGGCGAAGACAGCTGAGGGGCCGATCCGGACGCCGCCTGCGCCCCCTGGGACGCGCCCAGGCGGGCCGGGTCGAGGCCGCTCACTTCGGCGCGGCCTGCTTCAGCGAGACACGAAGCCAGACGAACCCGTGTGCGTCGAGATCGAGCCCGTTCTCGAGATCCACTCGCCGCTCCGTGAGAAGGTCGTCCGCCTGCGCCTGAAGTCCGGACAGGGTGAGAGCTGGCACACGAACGGGATGGTCGCCGAAGTTCGCGAGGACGAGCACCCGGGAGGTGCCGTCGTCCGGCCGCAGATACCCCAGCACCGCGGGCGCCGGAGTGTGGAAGACGGACAGTGCGTTCCCCGCCAGCTCCGGGGTCGCACTCCGGACCTGGATCAGCCGGCGGAGCCGCTGGAAGACGCGGCCGGCAGATGTCGAGGCATCCTGGCGGGCGTCGTATGCTGCTCGGGGTCGACGGGGCCTGTTCGACCATCGACTGTCCGCGGCCTCGTCGGGGTTCTCCCGGTAGGAGTAGTCGTTCAGCTGGGCGACTTCGTCACCCAGGTACAGCAGCGGGATTCCCCCCGTCGACATGGCTACCGCGTGGGCGAGCACGACGCGGTCTTCGCCCCCGTCGTCGAGAGCCTCGATTCCCGCGAGAGAAGCTGTCGTGCCCGCGACCCGAGCGTCGCCGGTCTTGACGTTCTCCTGGAAGGGCACACCCCGGGCGAACGACCCTGGCGCTCGGCCGACGTAGAAGTCGTTCAGGAAGCGACGGTGCCCGAAGCCGTCGATGCCGAGCTCCGCGGCATCCTCGTCGGCGAACGTCCACCCGATGTCGTCATGGCTTCGGACGTAGTTGACCCACGCCGTCCCCGCGGGGAGCGAATGCCTGCGCTCGATCGCCTGAGCCAGCAGCCTGGCGTCCCGCGTCGCGAGGGCCTCCCACGTGAGCGCCATCTGGAGAGGGTTGTACGAGAGCTGGCACTCCCCCGGCGAGATGTACTCGGTCACCTCATCGGGGTGCACGATCGCCTCGGACTTGAACAGCAGGCTCGGGGCGGCGAGGCGCAGGACCGCGTTGAACGCCTGCAGCAGCAGATGCGCCTCGGGAAGAGATTCGCAGGGCGTGCCGAGCCGCTTCCAGATGAAGGCGACAGCATCCATTCTCAGAATCTCCACGCCCTGGTTGGCGAGGAAGAGCATCTCACCGGCCATGGCCTGGAAGACCGAGGGGTTCGCGTAGTTGAGGTCCCACTGGAAATGGTAGAAGGTGGCCCAGATCCAGCGACCGTCGGGGAGCTGCACGAATGAGCCCGGATGGTCGTCGGGGAAGATCTCGCGGGTCGTCTGCTCGTAGGCGTCCGGCACGGTGCGGTCGGGGAAGATGAGGTAGAAGTCCTCGTAGCCGGCTTCGCCGGCGACGGCCTTGCGGGCCCACTCGTGCTCATTACTGGTGTGGTTGAAGATGAAGTCGACGACCAGGGAGATCCCCGCGAGCCGCAGCTCGGCCGCGAGGTCTGCGAGCTCAGCCATGGTGCCCACGGCCGGGTCGACCTCGCGATAGCTGGACACTGCGTAGCCGCCGTCGTTGTTTCCCTCCGGGCTCGCGAACAGCGGCATCAGATGCAGGTAGGTCAGACCGAGATCGCGGAAGTACGGGATCTGGTCTCGGATGCCCGACAGGCTGCCGCCGTAGCGGTCGACGTAGCAGACACCGCCGAGCATGCGTTCAGACTCGAACCAGGTCGGATTCGCTTCGCGATGCCGGTCCAGCGCCTTGAGCTCGAGCGGCCGGGTCGCCCATGACGTCGCCGCCAGCGTGACGACGTCCAGGAGCCGCTCGAATCCGTCCGCGTGAGCCCCGTACAGCTGATGGAAGAGACCGTGCAACCTGGGGAGGTGAACATCGGCTCGCGCGAGCAGCTCGGCATCTCGCAGATGCGCGGGAAGCAGATCCAGGATCTGCGCGATGTCGGCTGCTCCATCGGCGCTCAGAGAAGACACGCTGCCCACTCTCCTGCACAGCGACACCCAGGTCCAGCGCCGCGACATCCGTGGCGACAGGACTCGGCGCTGATCGACCCGATCGATGCTGCCGAAGCGGGTGTGGCCCTAGGGTCGAGGCGTGAGCGACTCCATCCCTGAAGCAGCGATCGCCGCGGTGCCCGCGGACACGGTGGTGTGGGTGAGCGGCTCGCACGGCAAGCTCGGCCGCGAGGTCTGCCGCCAGTTGCGCGAGCTCGGTGTGCGGGTCTTGGAGGCTGACGTCCAAGGACCGTCCCCGGTGGACCTCGCCGATCCGGACGCGGTCGCGCGCTCGATGGACGGTGCCACGGCGATCATCCACTGCGCGGCGATCCCGACCCCGGAGCACACCGAGCCGAGCGAGCTCGTCCGCAACAACACGATGGCCTGCTTCAATGCACTCGAGCAGGCGTGGCTGGCGGGCATCCGAACCGCGGTGGTGGTGTCGAGCGGTTCCATCTACGGGACGTCGTTCTCACCCGAGCCGCTCTTCTTCTCGGCCCTCCCCGTGAACGAGTCGACGCCGCTCTCCTTCGTCGACCCCTACGCGCTGACGAAGGACTTCACTGAGCGTATGGGCGAGATGTATGCCCGAAGAGGGATGACCGTCACCGCCCTGAGACCCCAGTGGATCCTCACATCCGACGAGGCCGAGCACATCGCCCGCACACGGAGCGACGCCGACGGTGCGGCGAGTCTGTGGGGCTGGATCCACCTCGAGGACGCCGCCCGAGCATGCGTGCTCGCACTGCGGCCTCGTCCTGAGCACCGCGGGTACGAGGCGATAGTGATCGCGAGCGAGGACACGCTCTCGATCACCCCGACCACCGAGCTGCTGGACCGCCACCTCCCGGATGCTGCTCGCCACGCTGACTTCCCTGGCCATGTCGGCGGTTTCGACACCGCACGCGCCGCCGAAGTTCTCGACTGGCGTGCGGAACGCTCCTGGCGACATCGCTGACGCCCCGTGCGCGGGTCCTCCTCGTACGCGGCGGACTTCGGCCAGATCCCGACCCATCGCCGACGCGAGTCCTACTGGTCCGTCTTCCAGAGGATCTGACGAATCGGCCCGTCTTTGGACTTGGATTCGATGAGTGCAACGGACTCCCGGACGATCCGCTCGAGAACGGGCAGATCGACGTCGGTGAGCCGTCGGATGTACAGGCAATATCCGGTCGACGAGTGTTTGCCCAGGTGTGCCAGCAGCTCCGAGTGCCGGGCGGTTCCATCCATCAGATAGATGGTCAGCTTTCCCTTCCGCGGATAGAAGCCGATCGTGTGGCCCTCGCCTTCGCGACCACTGTCGTATTTGTAGTGATACGTGCCGAATCCGATGGTGCCGACATTCCACAGCGTCGGCTCGTACCCCGTGACCCGACGCATCATCTCGATCAGCGTCTGGCTGTCCTCCAGCGCCTGCGCATCCTCGAGCCCGGCCAGGAAGTCGGCGACGGAACGATCACTGTTGTCGGTCATCTGTCTCTGCTCCCTTATGCCACGCGGCGGGATGGAGTTCTGCACGCCAGCCCACCTTCCATCCCGTCACGGTCGAGCGCAAGGGGAAAGTCTCACCAGCCGAGGGAGCCGGCGGCACCCTTGAACGGACCAGCGATCCGCGACGTGATCCAGCCACCGTAGAACCGCCCGGGCTGCGGCGTGACCAGCTCCCCGTCCACCTCGCACGAGTCCATCTGCGCGGCGTAGACCGCCACTCGTCCGGCAAGGGCCTCGTACCCGTGCGACGGGCGCGGGTAGTTCCAGGCTGCTCTCGCGGCCGTCATCCCGCCTCCTCGAACGTCGAGGTATCGTGCTGAGCCCTTGAACTCGCAGTACGAACTGCCCTCGGCGTCGGCGAGCGCACCGCCCGCGAACGACGCGATCGGCAGATAGTAGACGGGCGGATGACTCGTCTCGAGCACGCGCACGACGTCATGGGTGTCCACGACGACCTCGCCACCGAGGCGGATCACCACGCGACTCGTGACCGGTTCGATGCGGGGCGGTCGTGGATAGGCCCACACCGACTCCTGGCCGGGGGCGAGCGGATCGGGAACAGGATGTGCCATCGCATCAGCGTAAGCGCCCACAGAGGGTGCGGGCCGGCCGCGAGATGATACCAACTCCCCCCCTCAGCGGCCGAGCTCCTCCAGCCAGCGCAGCCACACCTCGCTGACGGTCGGGAAAGCAGGGACGGCGTGCCACAGTCGGTCGATCGGCACCTCGCCGACGACCGCGATCGTCGCCGAGTGCAGAAGCTCCGCGACGTCGGGACCGACGAACGTCGCACCGACCAGCACGCGACGCTGCGTGTCGACGATGGCCCGGGCCTGCCCCCGGTAGTGATCGGCGTGGATGCTCGCACCCGATACCCACGACAAGTCATAGTCCACCACCCGGATGTCGATGCCCGCCGCGATCGCGGACGACTCGGTATGGCCGATCGACGCGACTTCGGGATCGGTGAAGGTCACCTGCGGGACGGCGGAGTGATCGGCGGTGGCGACGTGCGCACCCCAGGGCGCATCGTCGACGTCGCGGCCCCGCGCCCGTGCCGCGATGACGTCGCCGGCCGCTCGGGCCTGGTACTTGCCCTGGTGCGTGAGGAGAGCCCGATGATTGACGTCCCCCACCGCGTACAGCCACTCGACGCCAGGGACCCGAAGGGTATCGTCCACGTCGAGCCATGATCCGGGCTCGAGTCCAACGCTCTCGAGGCCCAGGTCACCGGTCCGGGGCACGCGCCCGGTCGCCACGAGCACTTCGGCGGCACGGACCTGTGACCCGTCGGACAGCGCCAGCACCACCTCGCCCTCGGCTTCTCGCGACACCGCCTCGACCTCGACCCCGGTGCGGACCTCAGCTCCGGCCTGCCGCAGCGAGTCGGCGACCGCCTCGCCGGCGAACGGCTCCATCGAGCCGAGCAGGCCCGAGCGCGCGATGAGGGTGACGGTGCAGCCGAATGAGGCATAGAGCGTCGCCATCTCGCAGCCGACGACCCCGCCGCCCAGGATGGCAAGGGATGCCGGCACGTCCTGCACGCCGGTGGCCTCACGGCTCGTCCAGGGGGCCGCATCCGCCAGGCCCGGGATATCGGGGAGAAGCGGGGCCGATCCCGTCGACACCGCCACCGCATGCCGCGCCACCAGGGTGACCGGCTCACCGCCGCCGGAGCTCTCCACAGTCACCTGGCGTTCGCCGGCCAGCCGGGCGTGCCCGCGCACGAGATCGATTCCCGCCTCGCGCAGCCAGTCTGCTTCATGCGTGTCGTTCCACTCGCGGACCATCGCGTCGCGCCGTCGCAGGGTCGCTGGAACGTCGACCGATCCCGACACCGCCTGCCGCGCACCCTCGACATCCCGAGCGGCACGGAGAGCGGACCCGCTGCGCAACAGCGTCTTCGACGGGATGCATGCCCAATACGAGCATTCCCCGCCGACCAGTTCACTCTCGACGATCRCGACCGACAGGCCGCCCTGCTTCGCTCGATCGGCGATGTTCTGGCCTACGGGGCCGGCGCCGATGACGATGAGGTCGTACTCCCGAGTGCTCATGGATCCCACGGTATAGGCCCGTCGCGACGTTCCGGCGGGATCGGCAATCCATTCCGGCCCAGGCTCCGAAGAAGTGCACAGATCACCGATGGGGTCAATCTGTCGGCGCATACGCCTCCCTGTCCGCGACCTGTGGGAGCCTGGAAACCCGCGAAAGGACATCATGGCGATCGAGTTCCGATCTGTCACGAAGCGTTTCGCCGATGGCACCGTTGCGGTCGACGACTTCAGCCTCGTCATCCCTGCACACAAGACGACCGTCCTTGTGGGCTCCTCGGGATGCGGCAAGACGACGCTGCTTCGGATGATCAACCGTCTGGTCGAACCCACGAGTGGTGAGATCGCGATCGATGGCGAATCGATCGCGGGAAGCGATCCGGTCAGGCTTCGGCGCGGGATCGGCTATGTGCTGCAGAACGCCGGCCTGCTTCCCCACTTCACGGTCGTCGACAACATCGCGACGGTGCCGGTGCTCACCGGCGTCGCGCGCAAGACCGCCCGCGCACGTGCTCTCGAGCTGATGGATGTCGTCGGACTCGACCGGTCTCTGGCTGAGCGCTACCCCAGTCAGCTGTCGGGCGGGCAGCAGCAGCGGGTCGGCGTCGCCCGGGGCCTCGCCGTCGACCCGAACATCCTGCTGATGGACGAGCCGTTCGGCGCCGTCGACCCGATCGTGCGCAAAGAGCTCCAAACCGAGACGCTGCGCCTGCAGCGCGAGCTCGACAAGACCATCGTCTTCGTCACGCACGACATCGATGAGGCCTTCCTGCTGGGTGATCAGGTCGTGATCCTGCAGAAGGGCGCGCACATCGCGCAGCTGGGCACGCCGGACGAGATCACCGAGAATCCGGCGGACGACTTCGTCGCCAGCTTCATCGGGGCCGACAAGGGCACCCGCGCGCTGCGTCGCAAAGAGACCCCGCATGGTGCGGTGGTGGTCGACTTCGCCGGCCGCACCCAGGGGGTGCTCGTGGAGGACGGCACGTGAGCTGGGTGCTCGACAACCTCGATCTGATCTGGGCGCTCTCCCTTGATCATCTCAGGCAGAGCCTCATCGCGATCGTGCTCGGCTTCCTCGTCGCCCTGCCCATCGGCTGGGCGGCGTTCCGCTACAGCAGGCTGCGCGGTCCGACGCTGACGACCGTGGGACTGCTGTACACCATCCCGTCGCTCGGCCTCTTCGCCGTCCTCGCAGCCGCGTTCGGCATCCCCCTCCTCTCGGAGGCCAATCTGATCGTCGCGCTGACCATCTACGCGGTTGCCATCATGACGAGATCGGTCACCGACGGACTCCTGTCGGTCGACCCCGTCACACGCGCCGCAGCGGTAGCGGTCGGGTTCGGGCCGTGGCGGCGCTTCTGGACCGTGGACTTCCCGCTCGCCGGTCCGGTCCTGCTCGCCGGTCTCCGCGTGACCGCATCGTCGACGATCGCCCTTGCCACCGTCGGCATCCTCATCGGCGTGGAGAACCTCGGCTACCTCTTCACCAACGGGTCTCAGCGGCGCATCATCGCGGAGGTCCTCGCCGGGGTGGTCGCGGTCGTCCTGATCGCGGTGATCATCGATCTGCTGCTCGTGGTCGCAGGCCGCGCGCTCATGCCGTGGAATCGGCGACGCCCGACACGCGCCGAGCGTGCCCTCCGGGCGGTGAGCGTGTGAACTACTTCCTCGAGGCCTTCGCCTGGATCTTCTCCCCCGATCGGCTCACCKGGTCGCTCCCCCTGCCGACTGCCATCGCCCAGCACCTGGCATTCACCTTCGGCTCGGTGCTGATCGCGGCCGTCATCGCCATTCCGATCGGCTGGATGATCGGCCACACCGGCCGGGGTCGTGAGTTCGCCGTCTTCCTGGCGGGAGCCGCACGCGCTCTGCCCTCGCTCGGGCTCATCGTGCTGCTCGTCCTGCTCCTCGGCGTGAATCTCAAGACCGAGGCTGCCGTCGCGGCGTTCGTCCTCCTCGCCATCCCCTCGATCCTCGCGGGCGCGTACGCCGGGTTCGAAGCCATCGACCGCTCAGTCATCGACGCAGGGCGGGCGATGGGCATGACCTCATCTCAGGTCCTCGGGAAGATCGAGGTCCCCCTGGGACTGCCGCTGCTGATCGGCGGACTGCGCACGGCCACGCTGCAGGTCGTGGCCACCGTCACGATCGCCGCCTACGTAGGCCTCGGCGGTCTCGGCTACTACATCATCCAGGGAATCGCGCTCCGCGACTTCCCCGAGATCCTCGGCGCATCGATCGTCGTCATCGCTCTCGCGCTCGTCCTGGATGGCGTCTTCGCGCTGATCCAGCGCATCGTCGTCCCTCGCGGTGTCACGGCGAGGACGCACACCACCGATCGCACGCCCGCATTCCGTTCGAGTTCCGTCGCAGACGCGGCCGCCTGACTCTGTCACCCAACCGGAGGTTCCACCATGTCCACAGCACGCACCCGCCTCGCCCTGGCAATCAGTGCCACCGCCATCGCCGCGCTTGCCCTGGCAGGCTGCGCGTCGAACGATCCGCTGAGCGGAGACGACGGCGCGACCGAGCAGTCCGGTGACTCATCGGCCATCGTCATCGGCTCGCAGGCGTACTACTCGAACGAGATCATCGCCGAGATCTATGCGCAGGCGCTCGAGGGCGCCGGCTTCCAGGTCGAGCGCAACTTCAACATCGGTCAGCGCGATGCGTACATGCCCTCGCTGGAGGACGGATCGATCGACCTCTTCCCGGAGTACACCGGAAACCTCCTTCAGTTCTTCGAGCCGGACGCGACGGCGACCACACCCGACGACGTGTATGCCGCGCTGAAGGACGCGCTGCCCGACGGCCTCACCGTGCTCGATCAGTCGCCGGCCACAGATCAGGATTCCTACAACGTGACCGCGGACTTCGCGGCGGAGCACAGCCTGACCTCGATCGGCGACCTCGCCGGCATCGCGGGTCTGGTGCTCGGCGGTGCGCCGGAGCTCGAGCAGCGACCGTACGGACCCGCCGGGCTCAAGAGCGTGTATGGCGTGGATGTCGCTTTCAACGCGACGGGTGACACGACCGTCGACGAACTCGTCGCGGGAAACATCCAGGTTGCGAACGTCTACAGCGCCGACCCGCTGATCAAGACGAAGGACCTCGTGACGCTCGAGGATCCGAAGGGCCTCTTCCTCGCCTCCAACGTGGTGCCGGTCGTCAGCACCGATGTCGCGGATCAGGTCGCGGACGTCATCAATGCCGTGAGTGCCGCGCTGACCCCTGAAGGACTCGTCGAGCTGAACGTGCAGTCGACCGCCGACCAGAAGTCGGCGAAGGACATCGCGGCCGCCTGGCTCTCAGACAACGGCCTGGACTGATCGGATGCCGGCAGGTCTGGCTGATGCAGCCAGACCTGCCGCGCCAGGCCTCGGCATCCGTCCGCAATGTCTCGACGGCCGGATCAGTCCTCGGTGGCATCCGCCGGCGCCGTGACTTCCCGAGCCGTATCGGCCGGGGGACGCTGTCCCCTGCTCAGCAGCACGAAGGGGACGGCCACCGCCGAGATCACCCCGCTCCAGATCATGGACGCGCCATACCCCTGGACATCTGCCACGCGTCCTAGCACGGGCTGGAAGACGACTCCGCCCCCTGACCCCATCAAGGAGTCGAACGAGAGCACGGTCGCACGCTGCTTCGACGGGATCATGTCGTTGAGGTAGGCCCGATGCACCGGGTCGTCGATCGCGGAGGCGATGCCCCAGAGGGCGACCAGAACAACAGCGAACCAGAAGTTGTGCACGAGCCCCAGTCCGATGAGGACGATCGCGCTCGCGACCGCCGAGAGCAGGAGCGTCGACGTCCGGCGGCGGAAGAGCTTACGCACCCACGGAGCCATCGCACCGCCCAGGATTGAGGCGCCCGAGAGCAGAGCGGCCGCAAGCCCGGCGACCGTGTACGCCTCTTCGTCTCCCCACAACTCCAACAGGTAGGGCTGCAGGGCGTAGAAGACATAGATTCCCACGCCCGCGATGAAGGGACTCGCGAGCATGAGCCAGCGCACCGGGGGATCACCCAGTCCGTACCGGACCGAGGCGCGAAAGACGGTGCGCGTGGCTCGCAGCGGGCCTTCGCTGCGGTCCGGCGTGAAGCCGAGGTCGCGCATCAGCAGCGCCGCCACGACGAACATCACCAGCAGGATGGCGCCCCGGATCAGGAAGGGGACACCGAGGTTGGTGGCCTGCGCGATCACGCCGCCGAGCACCGAACCCGAGAGCATGGCGATGCCGCCGACGATCTGCGCCCGGCCGAAGACCGTTTCCAGGCTGCCTTTGTAGTCCGTCGCCTTCAGCGCGTCGACCAGCCACGCATCGACCGCACCGGAGAAGAAGGTGAATCCCAGCCCGAGCAGCACCGACACGACCGCCCACGCCCAGAAGGGCGAATGCCAGACCCACAGGAGCCAGTACATGACGGTGGTCACCGCGAGTGTGACGGTGCCGATCAGGTACGACGCCCGGCGTCCGAGGGTGTCGGCGACGACGCCTGTCGGGATCTCGAAGATCAGCATCCCGGCCGTGAAGAACGCGTTCGCCGAGAATGCCTGGAGGTTCGACAGGCCGGCGTCGAGCAGGAACAGCGTGTTGATGCCCCAGATGAACGACGCGGCAAGGGTGTTGCCGAGCATGAGCGTGTAGTACGTTCCCTGCACCCGCCGCGGAGTGGGCAACGAAGGTACGGCGTTGGTCCTGGAGATGGCGGTACCGCTGCTTTCGACGGAATCGTTCGACGACAAACGCGACAGTACCGCGCCGAGCCGACACCGTCCACGGAAGGCGGCACCCGCGCCGGCGCCTCCGAATGGTGGTTATCGCCGATCAACGGGCTCGCGCCCGGGCTGTGAACGGTGTCGGACCCGGAATCGACTCAGCGCCGGGCCAGGTCTGGATTCAGGCCCGTTGACTCAGGGCGAGGATGTTGCCTTCGCTGTCCTCGAACCACGCCGTCTTCTCTCCCCCGAGATCCGCAACCCCGTCGACCGTGGTGAGCCCGGGGAAGTCGTAGTCCATGAAGGCCACCCCTTTGTCACGCAGCACGGCCATATCGCCCGCCAAGTCCTCGGTGGCGATCGCGAACACGGTGTTCTTCGCCGTTCCGGCAAACGATGTCGCGTAGACCATGAGCGGGGTCCCGCCCAGCTCGTAGAGAACGGCTTCGTCTTCACCCGGTGACTCTTTGGACACCTTCAAGCCCAATACTTCTTCGTAGAAGGATCGGGCACGAGCCAGATCGGATGCCGCTATCACTGCAGCGCCTCGTGCGTTCTCGAACATGATCGCTTCCCCCTCGTCTTCTGGATTTTCCCTGTCCCCTCGCCTGACGGTACTCCGGTGGAAGGCCGCCGGGTAGAGAGGTCGCGGGCGATGTGCCTGGCGCCGCCTATCGCAAGGAGCTAGGAAAGGAGCGGCAACGACTGCCAGAGGAGGATAGGCAGATCGACAAGCAGGGCAAGCGCCACGCCTGAGAATCCGAGCGTGATCGCGTGTCGCCGCCTCGCGAATCCCCGTTGCGGCCACGCGCGCACAATGGATGTGATTCCCAGAACGATCGCGGCCAAGGTCAGTCCAGCGAAAAGCAGCGCGACGAAGACGATGCTGATACCGAACGCGGCCCCGAACCTCGGGCCGCCCGTGGAGCCCTGAGTGTTCGCGACCATCGTCCCGGCCAGGAACGCCATAAGGCTGACCGGCACTGCCGCAAGAGCCAGGAAGACACTCCACGTCCCACTCCCGGTGGAGACTCGTTCGGTCGTTGGAGCGTCTTCCGCCATGACGGCATCTTGCCAGGCGCCGCCCGTCGGTCCCCTCACTTTTTATCCGGCACATCTCGCCGCAGTGGGTGCCCGACCATCCTGTGATCCATCCCATGGTCACAGCCCAGTTCGGGCGGGCGGTCTATGCCTAGGAAGCGATGGGAACGGTCGGTCCGCCGGGGAGCCCGTGGCCGTGGTGCATCCGTCCCGCGTCCATCGGCGCGGCTTCGTGGCCTGCGAGCTGCTGCACCCAGGGCGGCTGCTGTTCGATGGTCACCGATCCCACGCCGGTCGTGAAGTAGGCGACGATCGGAGGGCTGGCGACGAATTCGCCCGCGAAAGCACCGACACCGGCAACGCGCACCAGCGCGTCCCGCAAAGTCAGATCGCGCATGAGCGCGGCGAACGCTTCGGGATCGTCGGATGCCGGTTGCTGCGGCGCCACCGGCAACTGCGAGTACAGGTCGTCCAGCAGATTCTGACGCTGCGTCGCCGACAGCCGAGCGAAGGCGGCCGCGTAGGCCTTGTCTGCGACGCTCGCCGGAACGTTGCCCAGCACATACGCATACCGCCAGAGCTGCTCGTCTTCGCTGGTCGGGTGCTCCGCTCGACGCCTCTTCACGGCCCCTCCTGACTGATGACAGTCAMAGTACGCCGACCGAACCGCTCCGTCGATGGGCGCCGTGGGCCATGACCCGCGCCCGACTGGGGCTGAGGACTCGACCCGAGCGAATCTAGAGCGTGGAAATCGGGCTTCGGTCAAGCTCGGAGAGCAGATGGGCTACGTCGTCGTAGACGGCCGAGGCGCCGGCCTGGAGGAGCTCTTCCGCACCGTATCCGCCGGCTCTGACGCCGATGCTGGTCACTCCCGCCCTTCCCGCCGCCTCGATATCCCACACGGAGTCCCCGATCATCACGGCCCGATCAGCGGGAACGGATGCTCGGTCGAGTGCGATGTGGATGAGACTCGGGTCGGGCTTCGCGGCGCTGACGTCTTCGCCCGATGTCACCGAATCGATGGACTCGTTCACGTCGAGCACATCAAGCAGAACCTCCAGTTCATCCTTCGGTGCCGACGTCGCCAGGACCACCGCGTGCCCCCGCCGCGAGAGCTCCCGAAGCAGTTCGCGTGCACCCTTGATCACTCGAAGGCGATCGGTCATCTCCTTGTACAGGCGGCCGTGCTCTCTTTGCGCGTCCTCCGTCACCTCCGCTGCGTCGTCACCGAGAAGCCGTTCGATGAGCTTGCCGGAATCCATGCCGATCGCGCGATGAATCCGCCACATCTCGACGGGGTACCCAGACATCGCCAGCGCTCGGTCCCACGCGTCGATGTGCAGATAGTTCGAGTCCACCAAGGTTCCATCGATGTCCAGAAGGACCGCGACACGGTCGTCATCACTCCTCGTCATGTGCACAAGAAAACAGCATCCTCTCGCGAACTCGACGGGCTGGCATATCCACCGGAAATGTGCGTGGCATTCCATCGCGGCGAGAAGCCGAGGACCTGCTCGCCGTCAACCCCTTTGCCTGTCGATCGCCTCGCACGGACGCTGTGGCTTCATCGACCCGAGTGGAGGCACCATGACGCGCAAGGCCCGACGACGTGAGCAGTGAACCACCCGGCGTCGACTACGCGGCCGACGAGATCGCACCTGCGTCGGGCCATCCTGCGCGCTGGCGCACGCGATTGCGCTCCATCGCAGCCGATCTCCTCCAGCCTGGACTCGGGGTCTCACCGCTCGAGCCGGGGTGGGCATGGCCGGTGCTGGGTCTCTGGGCGATCGGTCGGGCGGTGAACCTCACCTTCCTGTCGGTCGCGGCTTCTGCTGGCGGTCCGCCGGCGATATCTCGCCATCGCCCCGATCGGAGTCATCGCCGCGTTCACACGACCCGGCGCCGTCGCGCTGGCCCTCGCACTGGGCATCATCCTCGTAGGGCGACGGATGCTGCGGGCACAGGATCCGCTTCCGCGCGCCGAGGTCGTCGGTCTCATCATCTCCGGAGGGACCACCGCGGCCGCGGGATTGATGTGGCCGATCATCGCGGATGCCGTGACAGGGGAAAGCGGCGCATACGTCCGGACCGAGATGGCGTGGTGGGTGCCGTACCTCGGGCACGGGGATTTCATCCTCCTCGCGCCGTGCCTCGCGATGGGCTGGACGTGGCTCGGTGCCGCCGGGGTGGTTGTCGTCATCGGCGTTGTCGTGATGGTCTTCCGGTGGATCCTCTCGCGGCCCGTCCGACGTCTGGGGCTGGAAGTGGGGGCCTTCGCGCTCAGCTACACCCTGTACCTGTTCGGCGTGTTCCTCCCCACCCAGAGCCTGCCCCGCCTCGTGCTGCCGCTCAGCCCGCTGCTGGCCGACCCCAGGCTTTCGCAGTCGCCCCGACGCCGGCGATGGTCACTCATGATCAGCATCGGGATGCAGGCGGCAGCGGTATACCTGCTGTGGACGATCGGCAATGCCTGACAGCGTGGCTAAGCGTTCACAATTCACTAGTTTCTCTAGCGAAACTGACGTACTCTTGATTTGCACGCAGTGAGCGTGGGACTGGGGAGCATCATGGCGGAGGTCGTAAGGGCCCGTGTGGATGGGCAGATGTTCATCCTCGACCCCCAGCAGGATGTCGAAGAGCTGCAGCGGCAGATCGTAGAAGCTGTGCGGCAAGGTGCGGGGTTCGTCAGATTCGACACGGTAGGCAGGTCAGCCATCCGAGTGCTGATCACACCCACCATCGGGGTCCGCTTCGAGGTGTTGGAACGCTCCGAGGAGCAGTTGCACGAGTGGGCGGAGAACCCGCCGAGCATCGAGCCAGGCGACGCCGTCTTCGACGAGCTCATGTACTGAACTGCGCCCTGCGCTTCGCGGGCGGGCTGACCGGCAGCGTTCGCTGAAGTGCGTCAGTGTCGCACGCCGGGCCGCAGCTCAGAGGTCGCGGAGTGCGTCCGGGTCGTCTGCGAGCCGGTCCGCCTCGCGCGCTACGGCCTCCTGCTCAGCCTCGCTCAGCGGCGGGAGGCCCACCTCGTCGGCCGGAATGCCCGCATACGGGTCGGCGCCGGGAAACTCCTGATTGAACGAGCCCGCAACGACTCCCCCTGGGGGAACCTCGTCGCCTGCGGCGCCCAGCAGCGTCTCCTCACCGGGAGCCTGCTCGGGTGCGTCGTCTCCGAGGTGCTTGCGATGCCACTCACCACTCATGTTCACTCCCCAGTATCAACAGCGCCACACGCAGTTGATGAAGTCTACGACGTGGTCGAACGACGTCGATATCGACCTGATACCCGTGTCTCCTTCACTGATGGAGCAGCCGCCACGCTGCCAGATCACGCGACAATCCGCGAGATCGTGCCCGACCACCAATAGGAGGAGAAATGAAATCACGATGGGCTTTGGCCGCGTTGCTCGGCCTCGCCGTTGTCGCCCTGTCGGGCGGCGCGGTCCATGCCACGCCCCCTTCCCAGCTGACCCAGGTTGCTTTGACGCGCGGGACGAACGTGTCGAACGGCACGATCCCGCTGCACGACGGAACGGACGTCGCGATGGCGACGATCACTGTTCAGCCGGGCGGCAGCTCCGGCTGGCACTCGCATCCGGGCGGAGCGATCATCGTCGTCAAGGAGGGCGCGCTCACCGTCTACGAATCGATCGGCAACCATTGCGAGGTCGAAACCTACAGCGCGGGAGACGCGTTCATCGAGAGGCCTGGAGAAGTGGATCAGGTCGTCAACCGCGGCAACGTGCAATACGTCCTCTACGTCACGTTCCCGGATGTCCCTCCGGGCGCATCGCCGAGGACTGACGTCCCGAACCCTGGCACCTGCCCCGGTCAGTGACGGCACGGCTCCCGCTCCATCCCGCGGCACCCAGTGCCGTCAGCCCGACCCGCACCGGCACCGACCTGTGAACYGGCGGGGCCGTGTGGGCTCCCACACGCGTAGGCTCCTCGGATGAGCTTCGATGCGAACGACCCGGGCGCCGGCGTCGACGGACTGCGGCGCGACACCTGGGTCCAGGTCGGGAGAGCGGCATCATCCCTTGCCGTCACGGCGGGGGGTGATGCCGCGTGAGCGTGCATCTCATCGGCGGCGGCGCGACCACGAGTGCGGATGCCGCGCTTTACGCGCCTTTCGTCGCCGAGGCCGCGCTCCGGGCAGGCAACGCCGGGCGCGGGCGCCCGCGCCTGGCGGTCATCTCACTGCACCCTGAGGCTGAGGAGAAGGCTGCGGCGCTGGGCGAGCTCCTGTCCGAGGCAGCAACCGGACCGGGGATCGAGGTGCACCTGACCACCGCAGGGCGGCCGGACGAGCCGATCGGGATCGACGCGCTCGCCGACGTCGACGGGATCGCGGTGGGGGGCGGCGTCGTCGAGGACGTGCGCGCGGGGCTCGAGCCGCTGTTCGGAGAGTTGCGCCGGTTGGTCGGCGGCGGCGTGCCCTACCTCGGCGTCTCGGCCGGCGCGATGATCGCGGCCGAGGGCTCGCTCGCAAGCGGCTCGCGCATCGGCGGAGTCGTCGTCTCGCCTGAGGACCCCGACGAGGAGGGCGAGGAGCTGGAGATCGAGGCCGGGATAGGCCTCGTCGACGTGGCCATCGAGGTGCACGTGGCTCAGCGGGGAATGCTGTCGAGATTGGTCGCCGCCGTCGAGTCCGGGCTGGTCGCGGGCGGCCTCGGCATTGATGAGCGCACGGCCCTGATCGTGGGTGACGGCGAGCTCCGAGTCGAGGGCAAGGGCAGCGTCTGGCGGGTGCTGCCGATCGACGGCGGGGTGCTCGTTTCGACCATCGGCACGAAGAGCGCCGCGGAGGACCTCGCCGCTTCCTGATCCTGCATGCCGGTGGTGAGGCAGCGCCTGCAGCCTTGGCGCGTGAGGACGCACCATGCCCTCTCCGCACACTCGACGCGGCCATTCCGCTTGACTCTCTCACTGTGTCAGGGTCGAGCGTGGAGTCCATCATGTACACCATCGGAGAGTTTGCGGCGCACGGGCGGGTGAGCGTGCGGATGCTGCGGCATTACGACGGGATCGGGCTGCTGAGGCCCGCGAGCGTCGACGAGCATTCGGGATACCGGCGCTACGAGCCGTGGCAGCTCACAGCGCTGCTGCAGATCGTGGAGCTGCGCGACCTCGGCTGCTCTCTCGACGACGCCGCCGCGGTGCTCAACGCCGCCCACACGAGCGACGCTCTGCATGCCGTGCTCGTGCGACGCCGCGGCGAGCTGAAGGCATCCCTCGCCGCAGACGAAGCACGTCTCGAGCGTCTGTCGTCGCTACTCTCGACCCTTGAAGGAGAAGAGCCCATGTCCGAACTGACATTCCGCAGCCTGGAGCCGGTGACCGTATACGCAGCGCGAGGCACCGCACCGGGAATGGGACCGGAGAATGTGTCGCCGGTGATCGATCGCATCCTGCCCCCGCTCCAGGCCGCGCTCCGGGAGTCCGGCGTCGACTATCGCGAGCCGGGCATCTTCTGGTACGAGCCGATCGACGGGACGGAGGACCTCGGCGTCAACGTCTCGTGGACCGCGGGCGAAGACCCGCGTTCAGGAAGCGGGTGGGAGGTCGTGGAGCTCCCCGGCGCCGATCGCGTCGCCGTCTGGACATACAAGGGCGACATGCCGGGCATCGGTCGCGCCTGGCATGAGTTCATGGTGGCGATGGCCGACGCCGGCTGCGAACCCGTCGGACCGTCGCGCGAGGTGTACCTCATCGCCGACGGACCGCAGACCGAATGGGTCACCGAGCTGCAGCAACCCGTCCGGTGACGTAGGCGTAGCCCCCGCGGGATCCGACCTCGCCCGCGGGGCGCGTGCGGCTCCCGCTGGGGCCGCGACGGCGGCACCAGAGCCCCTCGACGAGGGTGCCGTCAGTGGCGCGGCTTGCGCGGAGGGCGCTCGTCGTCTCGGCGTGCGCCCCGGCCGGGGCCACCCGTGTCGAGCCGCAGTTCGATGAGCCGTCCCGAGATGCGGGTGGCCTCGAGCCGGTCGAGTGTTGCGCGTGAGAGGTCGGCGGGGAGTTCGACGAGGGAGAAGTCCGGCCGGATCTGAATGGCGCCGAAGTCGTCGCGCTTGAGGCCTCCCTCATTGGCGAGCGCTCCGACGATCTGGCGGGGCTCTACACGATGGCGCTTGCCGACGGCGATCCGATAGGTCGCCATCCCGTCGCGCCTCGTGCGGGGCCGCCGCTCACCGCCGTCGCGATCACTCTCGTAGCGCCCTGACCGCTCTCCGCGCTCCCGGTCGCCGCGGTCGCGGTGCGACGGTTCAGGGTCAGGCTCGAGCAGGAGCGGCGACTCACCCTGGGCGACCACGGCCAGGGCGGCCGCGACATCCACTTCCGGAACGTCGTTGTGCCGCATGTAGTGGGCGACGATGTCGCGGAAACGCTCGATGCGCTCCGTCTCGCCGAGGGCCGCGGTGATCCGGTCGTCGAAGCGCGCAAGACGCGTGACATTGACCTCGTCCACGCTCGGCAGCGGGATCTCGGTGAGCTCCTGGCGCGTGGCGCGCTCGATCGCACGCACCAGCCCCCGCTCGCGGGGCGTCACGAAGCTGATCGCGTCACCCGACCGGCCGGCGCGACCCGTGCGGCCGATGCGGTGCACATAGGACTCGGTGTCGGTGGGGATGTCGAAGTTGACGACGTGCGAGATGCGCTCGACATCGAGGCCGCGCGCGGCGACATCGGTCGCGACGAGGATGTCGAGCTTGCCCGACTTGAGCTGGTTGATCGTCTTCTCGCGCACCGGCTGTGCGACGTCGCCGTTGATCGCAGCCGCCGAGTATCCACGCGCGCGCAGCTTCTCGGCGATCTCCTCCGTGACGCTCTTCGTGCGGCCGAAGACGATCATGCCGTCGAAGTTCTCCGTCTCGAGAATCCGCGTGAGTGCATCCATCTTCTGCTGGAACGACACGATGAGGTAGCGCTGCGTGATCGTCGACGAGGTCGTCGTCTTGGTCTTGACGGTGATCTCTTCGGGGTCATGGAGGTACTGCTGCGAGATGCGCCGGATGGCGGCGGGCATCGTCGCGGAGAAGAGGGCGACCTGCTTGGTGTCGGGAGTGTCGGCGAGGATCGTCTCGACGTCTTCCGCGAAGCCCATCTTGAGCATCTCGTCAGCCTCGTCGAGCACGAGGTACTTCAGTTCGGTCAGGTCGAGCGTTCCCTTGTCCAGATGGTCCATGATGCGTCCGGGCGTGCCGACGATGATGTGCACACCGCGGCGAAGGGCCGACAGCTGCACGCCATAGCCCTGGCCGCCATAGACGGGGAGCACGTGCACGCCGCGCAGGTGGGATGCGTACTTCTCGAACGCTTCGCACACCTGCAGCGCGAGCTCGCGCGTGGGGGCGAGCACGAGCGCCTGCGGAGTCTTCTGCGACACATCCAGACGGTCGAGGATCGGCAGGGCGAAGGCCGCGGTCTTGCCCGTTCCAGTCTGCGCGAGACCCACGACGTCGCGACCGGCCAGAAGAGTCGGGATCGTCGCCGCCTGGATCGCCGACGGAGTCTCGTACCCGACGTCGCGCAGCGCCGCGAGCACCGAATCGCCCAATCCCAGGGCGGCGAAGGTCATCGTGGCGGGCTCCTGCGGAGCCGCTTCCTCGATCGGAGCATCGGACGTGGTCACGCTTTCAGGGTAGTGCGCCCGGTGAAATGGAGCTTGTCGCCCTTCCGATGTTGCTCGTCCGATATGTCACTGCTCTGGCATACGGTCCGCGCATCGAGGGGGAAGTACCGCGAACGGGAAATCGAGTGACCATCAGAAGGCTTCAAGAAGATATCCAGGGACCTCCGATTTTCATGGTCTGACCACACGCTAAAATTGAACCGTCGACGGTCCCCCAAAGATATTCCCGCGCGCCGAGTCCACGGACGCGCTGCAAAACGAAAGAGATCTCACGATGCCTTACCGCACGCTCGCCACCCTGCAGGCCTGGGTGGACGAGTTCGCACGGCGGGGCGACCCCCGTCTTGGTTCGATCCGAGCGATACCGCAGGACGGGTCAGACGGTGCGGACACCGGTCTCGTGGCGGTTCAGCTGCCGAATTCTCCCACCGTGATCTACCTGGAACCCCCTGCGCCGGGAAGCGGACGCCCGTGGTCGATCACGTTCGAGCCTCGGGAGCAATCTGTCACCCTCGCCGCGGAGGCGATCGCGAAGATGGCGGACGAGATCGGCGCGCTTGCTGAGCTCTGCGTGTTCCTTGAGGCCAAGTCAGAGGCATTCCTCAGCGAGCACTCCAGCTGATCGGGAGCCCCGGCAGGTTCTCAGCGCCGGTCCCCGTGCGATAGACGCCAGCCCGTTGCGCTCAGTCCTCGAAGATCTGGCCGACGGGATCGCGCTTCTCGGCCTGGAACCGGTCTTCCGAGCGCCCCTGTGCCCAGTACGCCGACAGCGACAGTGCGCGACGGTCGAGTCCCCACGAGTCGTGCAGGATGCCGCGGAGCCGCTTCATCGCCTCACGCTCGCCGTGGGCGAAGACATCGACGGGACCGGATGCCGGTGGCATCGCCGCCACCGCATCCACCAGCACCGTTCCGTACCCCGCGGTCTGCGTCGAGTCGGCAGGACTCCGGTGCAGCCACCGCAGCGTGATGCCGGCCGGCACGGTGAGTTCGACCTCGTCCCGGGCGTCGCCGACCTCGATCAGGACGGTTCCTCGCGAATCGGGGCCGAGCAGTTCGACAGCCGCGGCGATCGCGGGGATCGCCGAATCGTCACCGATCAGCAGGTGCTCCACATCGCCCTCGGCCGGACGATACTGTCCCCCAGGGCCGGAGAAGCTCAGCGTGTCGCCTACGGCTGCGGATGCCGCCCACGGACCTGCGACCCCCTCATCGCCGTGCACCACAAAGTCGATGGCCAAGGTGCGGGCGACGGTGTCGACAGATCGGACCGTGTACGTGCGCCGCGCCGGCATGTCGTCGGGGTCGAGGGTTTCGCGCAGGGCATCCAGGTCGTAGGGCGCCACGAGCCCCAGTTCGGGTTTCGCGAAGAGGATCTTGACGTACTTGTCGGTCTTGGCCAGGCGTTCGGGGTCGGCACTGGCCATGAAGGAGTCGAAGGCATCGCCGCCGAGGTGGATGCGGACCAGGTGCGGCGAGAGCCGTTCCGTGGCGACGACCTGGAAGACCAGCTGGATTGGGGCTCGCTTGGCTCCGCGTCCTCCTGCGGGACGGTCCGTCTGACCGTCGCTGGACCCGCGGTCCTGGCGTGGCTCGTGCGTCGTGCTCTCGTGCATCGTTCATCCTCTGTTCGGCTCCTCCATGCTCGCACTCGAATCCGGGCACTGACTCCGTGCTCCCAGCGTGCACGCCGTCGTTTTCACCGATACCTATCTGGGCAATCGATCCCCGGCTCTCACCGGGAGGCGGTGACAGCGTTCGCCCACACCCAGCAGCGCAGCTCCTTCTCGCCCACCTGAAACTGCACGCCGCACGCCAGGTCATTCCACACGACAACCACCGCCTCCACCTGCGTCGCGTGGGGACCGAACCGGACCCACGCCCTGCACTTCTTCGGCTGCGGATCGCGAGTGACCGGAAGCAATGCCTCCTGGCGTTCCTGTGGAGTCAAGGACTGCAGCGGGTRATCTGCGGCGAGACGCTGCAAGATGCGGTCATCCATCAGACGGTCGTAATGCTCGCTGTATCTCTTGTTCGATCCGATCGCCGGTCTCCCTCCCCGGCCGACAGGAGCCTACGACCAACCACCGACGTCGTATCTGGCTTCCGTCGTGACGATCCGGCCGACGTGGCGCACCTCTCTTATGGAGCGACCGTCCGCCCCACGGACACGAAAGGTCAGTCCCATGGCTCTTCACACCCAGCAGTCCGTCTCCGGCTTCATGGCCTCCGACCCGCAGCAGTGGATCACTGAAAACGGCGACACCCGCCTCTAGGTGCGGATCGGGCAGCCCCACTTTCGCCGCAACGAGGACGGCGTTCACCGAGCTGGAGCCGAGCTAACCGAGCACGGCCGAGCCGCCACGACCGGTGAACTGGAACCTGCTTAGCTCCGAAGAGGCCGCTCTCGAGTAGATCCGGCTCAACTGATGGGTGAACTGGCTTCGACGCACCTACGGGCTCCCAGCATCCATGATCCCCCCGTTCTGGCACCGCCACCCCGAGCTGGTTTGGGAACTATCTGCCCTGCACCTCCACTGGCTCTGCGCATACGACCCCGACGAGCACGGATCCGCCCCCCTCGGCGGCACGGCGACTTCGCCGACGCCCGCCAACGCCTGCACGACTGGGTCACCAGCTGCGGGACACGCCTCGACCGCAGCCGGGCAACCCGTCAAACGGCGTGGCCGGGAGAGCCGCCATTGAATCCTGTCGAGGATGTGTTCATCACGGATCGGGACGAGGACTTCGTGACATTCGCACTTGATGATGTGGAACGGCGGCGCGAGGCAGAAAGACGCTTCTACGCAGCCGCTACGAGAGCGCGACCTGAGGCCTTCAGATTTGTGGCGCAAGGAGTGCACCGATACCGCACGCATTTCTGCCCTACACGCTGTTCACTCCCAGTCTCCCCGCCGGCATCGCACGACCGCGCGACCACGGGTCATCAAGCTCTCGCCAGTTCCCGGTCGCCGTTCGCGAGCCGCAGCCAGGTTTCGACGACGGTGTCGGGGTTGAGTGACATGGATTCGATGCCCTGTTCGACGAGCCAGTCGGCGAGGTCGGGGTGGTCGCTGGGGCCTTGTCCGCAGATGCCGACGTATTTGCCTGCGCGTTTGCCGGCATCGATCGCCATCGAGAGCATCTTCAGCACCGCGGGGTCGCGCTCGTCGAAGGTCGCGGCGACGAGGGCGGAGTCGCGGTCGAGGCCGAGGGTGAGCTGGGTCATGTCGTTGGAGCCGATCGAGAAGCCGTCGAAGTACTCGAGGAACTCGTCGGCGAGGACGGCGTTGGAGGGCAGTTCGCACATCATGATGACGCGCAGGCCGTTCTCACCGCGGCGCAGCCCGTTCTCGGCGAGCAGGTCGATGACCGCCGCCGCTTCGCCGAGGGTGCGGACGAACGGCACCATGATGGCGATGTTCGTGAGGCCCATCTCGTCGCGGACGAACCGCAGCGCCTCGCACTCCATGTCGAAGCACGCGCGGAAGTCGTTCGAGATGTAGCGGGAGGCGCCGCGGTACCCGATCATCGGGTTCTCCTCGTGCGGCTCGTATAGCTCCCCGCCGATCAGGTTCGCGTACTCGTTGGACTTGAAGTCCGACAGCCGCACGATCACCGGCTCCGGAGCGAAGGCGGCGCCGAGCATCGCGACACCCTCGGCGACGCGCTTCACGAAGTACTCCCGCGGCGACGCGTACGCGCTGATCCGCTGGGCGATCTCGTTGCGCAGCGGCGACGCGAGCGTGTCGAACTCGAGCAGCGCGCGGGGGTGGATGCCGATCTGCCGGTTGATCACGAACTCCAGCCGCGCGAGGCCCACGCCCCGGTGAGGAAGCTTGGAGAACGAGAACGCTTGATCGGGGGTGCCGACGTTGAGCATGATTTTCACCGGACTCTCCGGCATCGCATCCAACTGCGTCACGACCTCCTCGAAGGCAAGGATGCCCTGGTAGACGAAGCCGGTGTCGCCCTCGGCGCACGACACCGTCACCTCTTGCCCGTTCACCAGGACCCGGGTCGCATCCCCGGTACCGACGACGGCGGGGATGCCGAGTTCCCGGGCAATGATGGCGGCGTGGCAGGTGCGGCCGCCCCGGTTGGTGACGATCGCCGACGCCAGTTTCATGATCGGCTCCCAATCGGGATCGGTCATGTCGGCGACGAGCACGTCTCCGGCTTGGAACTCTGACATCTGCGCGATAGAGGTCATCACACGCACCGGCCCGGCGCCGATCTTCTGGCCGATCGCCCGGCCCTCGACCGCGACGACACCGGTGTCCTCGAGCACGAACCGGCGCATGACATTGCCGTCGACCCGCGACACGACAGTCTCCGGGCGCGCCTGCAGGATGTACAGCTCGCCGTCGATCCCGTCTTTGCCCCACTCGATGTCCATCGGCCGGCCATAATGCGCCTCGATGATCAGCGCCTGCCGGGCAAGCTCCTCGACCTCGGCGTCCGTGATGCTGAACCGCGCCCGCTCATCTGCATCGACATTCGTGAAAAGGGTGCTGCCGCCGACGTGGCGTCCGTGTGCGTAGACCATCTTCACGGCCTTCTCCCCCACTGACCGCTTCAGGATCGCCGGGCGCCCCGCTTGGAGTGCGGGCTTGTAGACGTAGAACTCGTCCGGGTTGACGGCGCCCTGCACGACCGCCTCGCCGAGACCGTACGAGCTGGTGATGAAGACGGCCTGGTCGAATCCGGACTCGGTGTCGACGGTGAACAGCACGCCGGAGGCGCCGACATCCGATCGCACCATCCGCTGCACACCCGCCGACAGGGCGACGTCGTGGTGGTCGAAGCCGTGGTGCACGCGGTAGGCGATCGCGCGGTCGTTGTACAGCGACGCGAACACGTTGCGGATGGCGAGAAGGATGTTCTCGATCCCGCTGATGTTGAGGAAGGTCTCCTGCTGGCCCGCGAACGACGCATCCGGAAGATCCTCGGCGGTCGCGCTGGAGCGCACCGCCCACGACACGAACTCCGGCTGCGGATCGTMGGCGACCAGCTTCGTGTACGCCTCGCGGATGCCACGCTCGAATGCGGGCGGGAACGGCTGCGCCAGGATCCAATCCCGCACATTCGCGCCGACCCGGGCGAGCTCCGTCACGTCAGCGACGTCCAGCGCTTCGACCGTTCGGCGAATGCGGTCATATAGTCCGTCCGCAGCCAGGAACTCGCGATACGCGTCAGCGGTCGTCGCGAAGCCGCCCGGGACGCGAACCCCGGCATCAGACAGGTTCGACACCATTTCGCCGAGGGACGCGTTCTTGCCGCCGACCTGCGAGAGATCGGCCATGCCGACCTCGCTGTACCAGAGGATGTTCGTCATGAGGACTCCTGATCAGTGATTTCGGGACGTGAGACTGCGAGGTGAATGTCAGCTGCGAAGCCGCATGGACTGCATGATGACCGCGGACATCTCCTCGACCGACTTGGTCGAAGAGTTCAGGAACGGCACCCGATTGCGGCGATAGAGGTCTTCGGCGCGGCGCAGCTCGAGGGTGCACTGCGCGAGGCTCGAGTACACCGAATTCGGGCGCCGCTCGTGTCGCACCTGACTCAGCCGCAGCGGCGTCGTGGTGAGTCCGAAGCATTTCGCTGCGTGCCGGTTGACGGACGATGGCAGGTCATCGGTCGGAAAGTCGTCATCGGTGAGCGGGTAGTTGGCCACCAGAAGCCCATATTGCAGCGCGAGGTACATGGTCGTCGGCGTCTTGCCGCAGCGGGACGGCGCGATGATGATCACGTCGGCGATGTCCAGGGCCCGGCCGCTCTGACCGTCGTCATGCTCGATCGCGTACTCGACCGCACGCATAYGTGCGAAATACCGCTCGATATCGCCGACCGCGTGATACTGACCMAGCTGCTCGGACCGCGTGGTTCCCAAGGCGACCTCGAGTTCGGTCAGATGTCCGCGAAGGAGATCCACGACGACAGCGCCGGGAACCTGCAGCTCGCCCAGGATCTCGGCCGACTTCACGGTCGTGAACACGATCGGCTGTCCATTCGAATCGACCACAGCTCGGATGTCGCGCGCCACGGCCTGCGCACCCTCGACCGTGTCCACAAAGGGAATCGTGTGTCGGCCGAATACCAGCCCAGGAAAGTTGGCGAGCAGGGCGCTTCCCAGCGTTTCGGCGGTGATGCCCGTGCTGTCCGAGAGGAAGAATGCTGTCCGCACCTTCGGTGGCGCGCCAGCGCCGAGCGCAGTCGCGGCCGACAGGTCCGGGCTCATCAGCTCTCCGATCGCACCMCTGAGAGCGGGGTTCGAGGCCCAAGCTATGGCACATTGCTCCAGTTCTGCGCCCGGTGAGAGTGCAAAGAACGCGCAAATTTGCCACTGAGACAATCGACCCCGTCACGCGGCCAACGTGGAACCCCCTGGCGTCGCCCGCGCCGTTTTTACCGTTCCCGGCTCGCGTTGAGCGGCAGTGGCCGTACAACTGCTGGCGGGCGGCGTGGTTCGAGATCATCGACACGCTCATGACGCACGCGCCCCTCACAGCGCAGGTCGTAGATGGCCTGCACATGCACGCCGAGATAGTCAGCCAACTCGCTCGTGGAAGCAACGGTTCCAGGCCGAATGCGACGGTACGTTCGGTGTCCATGCAACTGAGACGCGCCAGGCAAAACGAGACGCTCCTACGCACCACGAAGAGCCGGCGAATTGGGTCTCTTGATCTCAGGCAGACGACGAATGAACGCCGAATAATCGCCGAACACATCTGGTTCTCTGCCTCTCATGTGAGGCGAGACTCCAGTCAGATCAAGATTTGTGGAGCCACCTAAGGGAATCGAACCCTTGACCTATTCATTACGAGTGAATCGCTCTGCCGACTGAGCTAAGGTGGCGCACCCCGCTTGCGCGGKGCACGATCCTCGAGTTTACATGCTCGCGGCGGGGCTCGCGAACTGACCCAGGAGGCCGGCATCCCGGTTCCTTCGCTACTCGCAGCGGAGGCCRTCCTCGGGAACCGTGCCGTTGAGCAGATACGCCTCGACGGCGCGGTCCACGCACTCGTTGCCCTTGTTGTATCCCGTGTGGCCCTCGCCGACGCGGGTCACCAGCACACCCGACGCGAGCTGGTCCGCGAGCGAGACCGCCCACTCGTACGGGGTCGCAGGATCGTTCGTCGTGCCGACGACGACGATCGGGGCCGCCCCCTCGGCGGTGATGTGCTCGCGGACACCCGTCGGCGGATACGGCCACACCTCGCAGGGGTCGGGTCCCCACCAGTAGGGAGCGACGGTGGGCGCCTTCTCGGTGAGCAGGGCTTCGGCGGCGGCCTCCTCCTCGGGCGTCGAGTTCAACGGATAGTCGGTGCAGTTGTATGCACGGAACGCCTCGGTCGAGTTGTCGGTGTAGGCGCCGTCCTCGCGGGCGTAGTAGAAGTCCGCCAGCTGGAACGCGATGTCGGGGTTCCCCTGCAGCACGTCTGCCAGCGCCATGGTCAGGTACGGCCAGCTGTCTTCCGAGTACAGCGCGGACACGATCGCGGTCAGCAGAGAGTCGGCACCGAGCTCACGCCCATCGGATGCGGGAAGAGGCGATCGATCGACGCTCGCGAGCAGCGTGCCGAGATCGGCCATCGCCTCGTCGACGCTTCCCCGGAAGGGGCAGTCGTCCTGCTCGAGACAGTCGGCCATGTACGCGCGAAGCGCGCCCTCGAACCCGATGCCCTGCGTGATGTTCATCTCGAGGCCGGACAGCGACGGATCGACGGCACCGTCCAGCACGAGCCGCCCGACACGGTCGGGATAGAGCTTCGCGTACGTGGCGCCGAGGAACGTGCCGTAGGAATAGCCGAGGTAATTGAGACTCTGGTCGCCGAGCACGCCCCGCAGCAGATCCATGTCGCGCGCGGCGTTGTCTGTCGTGATGTACGGGAGGATCCCGTTGCTTTCGGCATCGCAGGCCTTGGCGAACTCGGCGTGACGGGCAAGAAGCTCGTCGGTCCAGGCATCGGAACCGCGGGGGGCCGAAGGGATCTCGAAGAGATAGGCATCCATGTCGGAGGCGTCATAGCACCGGACCGCGGTGGACTCCCCGACACCGCGCGGATCGAAGCCGATGACGTCGTACTGCCTCTGAAGCGGCTCGCCGACTGCGAAATCGAGCGAATCGCGGATGAGGGCGAGACCGCTCGCGCCCGGTCCGCCCGGGTTCGTGAGCAGTGAGCCGATCGCCTCGCCGCTGGTCGCGCGGTGCCTGATGACCGCGAGTTCGATCTCGCCCTTGCCTGGCTCGGCCCAGTCGAGCGGCGCGGTCACCGTGGTGCAGTCGAACCCGTCGCCGCAGCGACTCCAGTCCAGCTCCTGCCCGTAGAAGGGCAGCAGAGCTTCATCGACCCCTGAGGTGTCGGGTGCAAGGCTCTCGGTCGAGACCTGTGCTTCATCCGGGATGAGTCCGTAGAGACAGCCGGAGAGGACGAGGGATGCTGTGGCAAGGCCTGCGATGAGGGCGGCGGTGCGCCGCACGCGCCGGGTGATGACGTTCACGGCGTCCTTCCGCTCGCGACGGTGACGAGCAAGCTCTCGAGCGCGAGCGCGGGCGCCGCGTTCTGCTCGAGGTTACGGCGGGTATCGGTGATGCGATCGAGCACGGTCAGGGTGCGCTGCGGAGTCCAGGCACCGGCCAGTGCACGCAGTGCCGGCTCGAGTTCGCGGTTGATGATGTCGTCTCGGCCGAACTGCAGCACGACGATGTCGCGGAACATCGACTGGAGGTCGGTCAGCACGCGGTCGATGCCGTCCCGAAGGCTGCGCGTGGCGCGTCGCTTCTGCTCGTCTTCGAGCGTCGACAGCTGAGAGCGGACTGCAGGCGGCACGGACGCGCCTTCGGCGATCCCGAGCGTGCGCAGCAGGTTGGCCCGCTCACTCTCATCGCGCTCTGATGTGAGCGCCTTGGCGTCGTCGGTCGCCGCCTGCACGATCATGCCGGCCACCTCCACGACGTCTCCCACGCCCCGCACCCGCAGGACCGCGCGCAGGGTCTCGTCGCGCCGAGCGCGAGTGGAGGCATCTGTTGCCAGCCGTTGGGCCATGCCGATGTGACGCTGGGCGTGACGGGCCGACTGCTCGGCGACTGCCGGATCCACTCCGGTGCGCTGCACGATGAGCCTGGCGACGTCGGCGACCTCGGGATCGCGCAGCCTCAAGGTGCGCACCCGCGAGCGGATGGTCGGCAGGAGATCGGCGTCGCTCGGCGCGCACAGCACCCAGACCGTTCGCTCCGGAGGCTCCTCGAGGGCTTTCAGCAGCACGTTGGACGTCCGCTCCGCCATGCGGTCGGCATCCTCCATCACGATCACGCGATACCGGCCGAGCGACGGCGCGAAGTAGGACCGCTCCACGAGCGCGCGGGCATCCTTGATCGAGATGATCACGCCCTCGGTGCGAAGCGAGGTGAGGTCGGGATGGGTGCCCGCGAGCACCTGCCGCATCACCTGCTCGTCGCCGGGAGACGCGATCAGGGCAGCCGCGAACGCGTAGGCGAGCGTGGATCGTCCGGAGCCGGGCGGTCCGGTGATCAGCCAGGCATGCGTGAGAGACGCCGGATCCGATGCCGCTGCCTGCAGCGCCGCGACCGCGTCGTCCTGCCCCCACACATCGCCCCAGGGCAGGGCGGCGACAGGGGCGGTGACATCCATGTTCCCCAGCCTATCCGCGGGCCCGGACGTCGCCCTCGGGGGCCAGGAGCAGCTCGACCCGGACACGGATGTCGGCGGCGAGGTCCTCCGGACGGCGGGCGGCATCCAGCACGAGGAACCGTGCCGGCTCCTCCGCTGCGATCGCGAGGAAGCGCTCGCGGACGCGCGCGTGGAAGTCCTCGCGCTCCGCTTCGAGCCGGTCGAACGGCTTGTCATCGGCATCGAGCCGCCCGCGGGCGGTGCGCGGATCGAGGTCGAGCAGCACGGTGAGGTCGGGCACCAGCCCGCGAGCGGCCCACATCGACAGATCGCGGATCTCGCGGGGCTCGAGCTGTCGCCCATCGCCCTGGTAGGCGACCGACGAGTCGAAGTAGCGATCCTGGATCACGATCTCGCCGCGACGGAGGGCCGGCCGGACGACGGTCTCGACATGATGAGCACGGTCGGCGGCGTACAGCAGCGCCTCGGCCCTTGGCGCGACGTCTCCGCGGTGGTGGAGCACGATGTCGCGCACGAGGACGCCCACCTCTGTTCCGCCCGGCTCGCGCGTGCGCACGACCGTCCGCCCGCGACCGACGAGCCACTCCTCGAGCAGCGCGGACTGCGTGGTCTTGCCCACGCCGTCCCCGCCCTCGAACGTGACGAACAGGCCCGAGAACTCGTCTCGGGATGCCGCGTCCGCCGTCACTTCTTTGCCGGCGCCTTGCGGGTCGTGGTGCGGGTCGCTCGCTTCGGAGCGGGCCCCTTGGCGCGCTTGTCGGCGAGCAGCTGGACAGCCCGAGCGAAGTCGACCGCCTCGACCGTCTCGCCCCGCGGAATCGTGGCATTGGTCTCGCCGTCGGTGACGTACGGTCCGAATCGGCCGTCCTTGACCTTGATCGCCTTGCCGCTCACGGGGTCGGCCTCGAACTCCTTGAGCGCGCTCGATGCACCGCGTGCGCCGTACTTGGGCTGGGCGTACACCGCCAGCGCCTCATCGAGCGTGATGTCGAAGAGCTGATCCTCGCTCTGCAGCGTCCGCGAGTCGGTGCCCTTCTTGAGGTAGGGGCCGTACCGGCCGTTCTGGGCGGTGATCTCCGCACCGCTCTCGGGGTCGACACCCACCACACGCGGCAGGGAGAGGAGCTTCAGCGCCGTCTCGAGGTCGATCGTCTCGACGGACATCGACTTGAACAGCGATGCGGTGCGCGGCTTCGGAGCGGCTTCCTTCTTCACTCCGCGCTTCTTCGGCGCCTCGACGACCGGAGCGGCGATGACCTCGCCGGTCTCTTCGTCGATCTCTTCGTCCGCTGGCGGGTCGATCTCCTGCACGTAGGGCCCGAAGCGCCCGTCCTTGACGACGATCAGCTTGCCGTTCTCCGCGTTCTCGCCCAGCACCCGATCGCCCGCCACCGGGGCGTCGATGAGCTCCTGCGCCTTGGCGGGCGTCAGCTCGTCCGGGGCCAGTTCCTCAGGGATGTTGACCCGTCGGGGCTCCCCTTCCGGATTCTCCGGGTCCGCGATCTCGAGATACGGGCCGTACTTGCCGAAGCGGAGGGTGGCGACGTCGCCGATGGGCGTCGAGTTGAGCGCTCGGGCATCGATCTCACCGAGATTGTCGACGATGTGTCGGAGTCCGACCTGCCCATCCGAGCCGAAGTAGAAGTCCTTCAGCCAGTCCTCGCGCTTCTGCTCGCCCCGGGCGATCGCGTCGAGGTCATCCTCGAGCGCAGCCGTGAAGTCGTAATCGACGAGGTCCGCGAAGTGCTCCTCGAGAAGGCGCACGACGCTGAAGGCGAGCCAGCTCGGGATGAGAGCCTGCCCCCGCTTCGTGACGTACCCGCGGTTCAGGATCACATCGATGATGCTGGCGAAGGTCGAGGGGCGGCCGATCCCCTTCTCCTCGAGCGCCTTGACCAGGCTCGCCTCGGTGTAGCGGGGCTTCGGGGAGGTCGCGTGGCCCTTCGCCTCGACGTCCTTCAAGCGAAGGTCGTCGCCGACGGCGAGCGCCGGCAGCGACTGGTCGTCGGCCTTGTCGGCGTCGCCGCGCTTCTCGTCCTGGCTCTCCTCGTATGCGTCGAGGAACCCGCGGAACGTGTAGACCGTCCCCGAAGCGGTGAACTCCGCGCGGCGGCCGTCGGCCGTCACCTCGAGCGTGACCGTGGTCGTCTCGAGCTTCGCGTCGGACATCTGGCTCGCCATCGTGCGCTTCCAGATGAGGTCGTACAGGCGCTGCTCGTCGCGATCGAGCTCGCCCGACACCTCCGACGGCGTGCGGAACGTCTCCCCCGACGGGCGGATGGCTTCGTGCGCCTCCTGCGCGTTCTTGCTCTTGTTCGCGTAGACCCGCGGATTGAGCGGCACAGCCTTCTCGCCGTACAGCGCCACGGCCTGCGCGCGCGCCGCCTGCACCGCCTGCGTGCTCAGGGCGGTGGAGTCCGTGCGCATATAGGTGATGAAGCCCTTCTCGTAGAGTCGCTGCGCCACGCTCATCGCGTGCTTGGCGCTCATCGAGAGCTTGCGGCCGGCTTCCTGCTGGAGGGTCGAGGTGGTGAACGGCGCCTTGGGGCTGCGGGTGCCCGGCTTCGCCTCGACACCGGTGACGGATGCTGTGCCCGCCGCTTCGATGGCTTCGGCCAAGCCGCGCGCCTGGCTCTCGTCGAGAACGAGAACCGCCTTCTTCAGCTCACCGCGGTCGTCGAAGTCCGTGCCGCGGGCGAGGGGTGCGCCGTCGACGCGCACCAGGCGTGCGGCGAAGGACGCTTCGCCCTTGAGGGCGAGTGTCGCGATGTCCCAGTACGAGGCCGACACGAAGGCCATGCGCTCGCGCTCGCGCTCCACGACCATGCGAGTCGCAGCGGACTGCACGCGACCGGCCGACGTGCCCTGCTGCACCTTGTACCAGAGCACAGGACTGACATCCCACCCGTACAGGCGGTCGAGGATTCGACGAGTCTCCTGGGCATCGACGAGTGCGAGGTCGAGTTCGCGCGTGTGGTCGACGGCCGCTCGGATCGCGTCCTGGGTGATCTCGTGGAAGACCATGCGGCGCACGGGGACCTTGGGCTTCAGCGCCTGAAGGAGGTGCCACGCGATCGCCTCGCCCTCGCGGTCCTCATCTGTCGCGAGCAGGAGTTCGTCCGCCGTCTTGAGGGCGCGCTTGAGCTCGGCGACCGTCTTCTTGCCGCGCACGCTCTCGACGTAATACGGGTCGAACCCGTTGTCGATGTCGATCGAGTACTTGCCGTACGCCTGCTTCTTGTCGTCCGGGATCTCCTTCTTGCTTGCGAGATCGCGGATGTGCCCGACGGAGCTGAGCACCTCGTAGCCATCGCCGAGATATCCCTGAATCGACTTCATCTTCGTCGGGGACTCGACGATCACGAGCTTCTTGCCTTGAGACAACGTGGGTCGTCCTTTCTTCGAAGCACACCATACACACCGCTTCCGATGGTCGACGCTGTGAGAGCACTCAGGTGAGCGTCTCCGGCTCATTCGCCGGCGGCCCCTGCCGGCGGCGGCCCGGCGCGGGCCGATGCCGTGGCAGTCAGGTTGCCGAAGGCGCCGGACACCGCCACCGTGGCGATCAGTCCATCCACCTGACAGGCCGAAAGGGATGCTCCGGATGCCGCCGCGATCTCGTCCGCGCGTGCGCACGGATCGCCCGATACCGCGCCCGATGCGGCATCTGCTGCCGCGAGGGCTGCCGCGTCGGCGGCGCCGGCCAGCCACTGGCTCGTGACGGCGGCCGCTCCGATCGCCGCGAAGCCGATGGTGAGCGCTGCAGACCCTGCGACGATCCCGACGACAAGCGTCGTGCCCGCCATCACAGGCCCCCCGACAGCGCGCAGGAGCGAGCGGACAGAGTGATGGCGACGATGGCCGAGGGTGCGGTCACAGTGACACACACCACGTCGCCCCGCTCTTCGATGGCAGTCGTGGCAGCGCCGACGGCGGCATCGACGATCGCGGATGCGGATGCCGCCGGCTCGCCGCGCGCGATGACGCGGGCGGCGTCCGCCGCGGCATCCTGCAGCAGCACGTGCTTGGCACCGGCGGCGAGCGCGCCGGCGCCGAAGACGATGACGAGAGCGATTGCCGGCAACGCGACGGCGAACTCGGCGACGACCGAACCGCGGTCGTCGCCGAGCCGTCGACACCTCATGCGACTGTCAGCGCGCGACGGATGAGATCGGTCAGGATGCCGCGCACCTCGTCCGAGCGCATGATCACGACGAGCAGTCCGGCGAAGGCCACGGCTGCCATCGTCGCAATGGCGTATTCGGCGGTCGCGGCGCCGGTGTCGTCGCCGAACAGGCGGGCAGCGCTGCGACGGCTCAGGGAGGGGATCGACATGGTGTTCTCCTTCTTGCTTCGGTGTTCCTACTTATTGGGATGGTTCGTCTCGGCGACTCTTCACGTCGGAGCCCGCCGCTCTGCGCGCTCGAGATGCGTGATCTGGATCCACGTTCACGTGCCACCTAGAGCGACAGCGACATCGTCGACATGACGCCCAGGAGCATCGGAGCGACCCCGAGGAGGAGGAACGCCGGGAGAGTGCAGACCCCCAGCGGCAGGAGCAGCCGCGACGACAGGCGCGCCGCCCGCAGTCGGCCGTCGATCCTGGCCCTGTGGCGGGCGAGTCCTGCGGTCGCCCGGAGCAGTTCGGCGGCGGGGATGCCGGCGCGCTGCGAGAGCGCCAGCACCTCGTCGACCGATGGATCCGCATCGACCCCGCGCGCCCTTTGCACGACCTCGCGGGCGCGGTCGATCGAGACCCCACCGGACAGCGCCACCGCCAGGAGCTCTGCTCCCAGGCCCGGGACGCCGGGATCAGCGGCCGCCCCATGTACGAGCGCAGCGGTCCAGCGGTGTGACGCGAGAATGAGCGCCAACCCGGCCACGAGGCAGCCGATGCCGAGCGGACTGGTGACGAGGGTGGTCGCGGTGTCGAAGCCGAGCGCCGCGCCGAGCGCGATCGCCACGAGCGGCAACCAGCCCATCAGGCGCGCGGTGCCTGCCGGCTCGGCGAGCGCGACGCGGACGTCGTCCGCCGCCTCCTCAGCGTCACGCAGAGCCGATGCGATTGCCCGCAGCGAGTCCGCGAGAGGAGCTCCGACCGTCGTCGCGATGGTCCAGGCGGCTGCGACCTCCCGCCAGGCACCGCCCTCGGCAGCGATGGCGTCGGGAAGGGCCAGACCATCCGCTCGGGCGACGTGGACTCGGGCGGCCAGAGCGTCTCCTGTCTCCGCCGCGAGCTCCCATGCGCGGGCAGGCGAGAGCCCTGACTGCAGAAGGACGGCCAATCGCAGCAGCGAATCTGCGGAGGCATCGACCCTCCCCTGCCCCCGCCGGCGACGCGTCGGAAGCCGCATCCCCATCAGTCCTGCTCCTCGATGACGAGGCGCCCGGCGGCATCCAGCGCCGGTCGCCCGATGGCTGAGATACGGCGGCTCCCGTCTCGGCCGCGGGCGACATGCAGGACGATCCCGATCGCGCTGACGACCTGCCGAGCAAGTGCGCGATCGTCCATGCCGGCGAGCGCTCCGAGCGCTTCGAGTCGCGCCGACACATCATGGAGCCCATTGGCGTGGAGTGTGCCCGCTCCCCCGTCGTGCCCTGTATTGAGGGCGGTCAGCAGCTCGCGCACCTCTTCGCCACGGCATTCTCCGAGCACCAGGCGGTCGGGCCTCATCCGAAGCGCCTCGCGGACGAGGCGGGCCAGGCCGATCCCGCCTGCGCCCTCGAGATTGGGCTGCCGTGCCTCGAGACGCACGTGGTGCGGGTGATCGATGCGCAGTTCGGCGACATCTTCTATCGTCACGATGCGCTCGGCGCGATCGGCACATCCCAGCAGTGCTGCGAGGAGCGTCGTCTTCCCTGCGCCGGCGGCACCGGTCACGAGGAGGTTGGCCCGCCGCTCCACCATCGCCTCGAGCTCGGCGCGTGTCGCGGCGGTGAACATGCCGCCCTGCTCGAGTGCGCCGAGCGTCGGCACGCCCAGCGCGGGCACGCGAATGGACACCACCGTTCCCCCGGCTGATACCGGCGGCAGCACAGCATGCACCCGGATGCCGCCCTCCAGCCGCACGTCGACGCAGGCTGAAGCGTCGTCGAGGTGCCTGCCGCCGAGCGCGATCAGAGCGATAGCAAGCTCGCGCACATCCTGCTCCTCGGCCCGCCACTCGGAGACCCGGACCGCTCCCCCGCCATGATCGACCCACAGTCCGTCGCCACCGTTGATGAAGAGGTCGGTCACCGAAGGATCGAGGAGAAAGGGAAGCAGCGGAGCGAGCGCAGGGTGGTCGGGCAGGTCGCGCGCGAGGACGGGCTGTTCTGGCTCCCGCCGGCCGGCGCCGGGGGCCGATGCGACATCGGATGCTCTCCGTTCGCTCCCCGCCGGAACGAAGGCATGCGCACCTCGTGCGTCTCCCGGGGCTCGGCGTTCCGACGAGACCGGCACCGTCGGCAGCACGGCCTGGACCGGCATGCTCGGCACGGCGGTGATCAGATCGGGCACGGCCTCGCGCCTCGCCCCCGGGCGGGGCTGGACGACGAACGGCTCGGGCATCCCTCGACGCTAGAGAGCGGGTCGCCGGGCGATGTCGGCATCCACCGCGATGGTGGAGGAGGCCACGCGGGCCGTCGCTGGGGAGGAACAGGCGCGGGAGCTGCCGCCTGCCGGCCACAACGAAAACGGGCGGCATCCCATGGGGGGAATGGGATGCCGCCGCGCGCGGCACCGCGATCTTCGGGGGGTGCAGGTGCCGCAATGCCAGAATCGAAGTTCGGCCGTGGATGAGCTTACGCAAACAGACAGCGCAGGTACAGCAGCTTGGTGTATTCATTCCGATATATCGGTGCGGGGTCGCTGAAGGTCACCACCCACTATCGGAGGTAGTGGGTGCGCGGCCCTGTGAGTAGATTGCTTGCGGCATCCCATCCCTTCTCGACATCCCGAATGAAGCCGCAAAGGAGCGCGCCGCATGAGCAGCCAGATCGATCACCTCCTCGAAGAGACCCGTCGATTCGCCCCGTCCCCGGACTTCGCGGCGAACGCCGTCGCACCCGCCGATCTGTATGAGCGCGCGGCGACCGACAGGGAGGGCTTCTGGGCAGACAGTGCTCGCGAGCTGCTGCATTGGCACAAGCCGTTCACCGAGGTGCTCGACTGGACCCACCCGCCCTTCGCGAAGTGGTTCGCCGACGGCGAGCTCAACGTCGCCTTCAACTGCCTGGATCGCCACGTGGAGGCCGGCAACGGCGACCGTGTCGCGCTGCTGTGGGAGGGAGAGCAGGGCGACGAGCGCCGGGTCACCTACGGCGAGCTCACCGAAGAGGTCAAGCGCCTCGCGAACGTGCTCGAAGGACTCGGGATCGGCGCCGGCGACCGCGTCGCGATCTATATGCCGATGATTCCTGAGGCGATCGCCGCGATGCTCGCCGTCGTCCGCATCGGCGCGATCCACTCCGTCGTCTTCGGCGGCTTCTCGGCAGACAGCCTGCGTTCCCGCATCGACGACGCCGGCGCGAAGCTCGTCATCACCGCCGACGGCGGCTATCGGAAGGGAAAGGTCTCGCCGCTCAAGCCGGCGGTCGATCTCGCTCTCGCCGATCGGAACGGCTCGGGCGCCCAGGAGACCGTCGAGAACGTGATCGTCGTCCGGCGGGGTGGAAACGACGTCGACTGGGTCGAGGGACGCGACCTCTGGTGGCACGAGGTGGTCCCGGCCGCCTCAGCCGAGCACGAGGCGAAGGCCTTCCCCGCCGAGAACCCCCTCTTCATCCTCTACACGTCGGGAACGACCGGAAAGCCCAAGGGCATCCTGCACACGTCCGGCGGGTACCTCGTGCAGGCGGCACTCACGAACAGGGCCGTGCACGACATCCACCCCGCCACAGATGTCTACTGGTGCACGGCCGACATCGGCTGGGTCACAGGACACACGTACGTCACCTACGGGCCGCTCGCCAACGGCGCTACGCAGGTGCTGTACGAGGGGACGCCCGACACCCCGCACCCCGGTCGGTGGTGGGAGATCGTGGAGAAGTACGGGGTCACGATCCTCTATACGGCGCCGACGGCGATCCGCTCCTTCATGAAGATCGGCCGCGCGGTGCCGAAGAAGTTCGATCTCTCGTCGCTGCGCCTGCTCGGCTCGGTCGGGGAGCCGATCAACCCGGAAGCGTGGATGTGGTACCGCAAGATCATCGGCGACAAGACGGCGCCGATCGTCGACACGTGGTGGCAGACCGAGACCGGCGCGATCATGATCTCGGCCCTCCCCGGTGTCACCGAGACGAAGCCGGGCAGCGCCCAGGTTCCGTTCCCGGGCATCTCGATCGATGTCGTCGACGAGGACGGCGCGCACGTCGGCAACGGCAACGGCGGCCTGCTCGTCGTGACCGAGCCGTGGCCGAGCATGCTCCGCGGCATCTGGGGCGACCCCGAGCGCTTCAAGGAGACGTACTGGGACAAGTTCCAGAAGCAGGGCTACTACTTCGCCGGCGACGGCGCCCGGCTGGACGAGGACGGCGATGTCTGGCTGCTCGGCCGGGTGGACGACGTCATGAACGTCTCTGGTCACCGTCTCTCCACCACCGAGATCGAGTCGGCGCTCGTCGGCAACGAGGCCGTCGCCGAGGCGGCTGTCGTCGGCGCTTCCGACGAGACCACGGGGCAGGCGGTGGTGGCCTTCGTGATCATCAAGGAGTCCTACCTCAAGGAGCACTCCGCCGGAGGACTGGCCAACTCGCTGCGCCTGTGGGTCGGCGAGCAGATCGGGCCCATCGCGAGGCCGCGTGACGTGTACATCGTGGGCGAGCTTCCCAAGACCCGGTCGGGCAAGATCATGCGCCGGCTCCTGCGCGACGTCGCCGAGGGACGCGAAGTGGGCGACACCACGACTCTCGCCGACACCGCCGTCATGTCGGTGATCAGCGCGCAGGTCAAGTGATCCCGATACGCGGGCAGCGCCCATCGCTCGATCGCCGGTGAGCGGGCGACGCGATCCCTAGACGACGGATGCCTCAGCCGGCGCGGCTGAGGCATCCATCGTCTTAGTAGGGCGAGGTCACTCGAAGCTGAAGACGACCTCGACTTCGACCGGGCTGTCGAGCGGCAGGGCCGAGACGCCGACCGCCGAGCGGGCGTGTCGACCCGCATCGCCGAAGATCTCGCCGAGCACCTCACTCGCGCCGTTGACGACGCCGGGCTGGCCGGTGAACTCCGGGACGGATGCCACGAACCCAACGACCTTCAGCACGCCGGTGAGCCGGTCCACCCCGCCCACCGCCGCGCCCGCGGCCGCGAGCGCGTTCAGCGCGCACTGCCGGGCGTAGCCCTTGGCGTCCGACGCCGGAACGAGGTGGTCATCGTCGCCCACCTTGCCCGTCGCGGGCATCACGCCGGCGATCATCGGCAGCTGGCCCGACGTGTAGACGAGGTCGCCGTGCGCCTTCGCGGGAATGTAGGAGGCGACAGGAGGGACGACCTGGGGCAGGTCGATGCCGAGTTCGGCGAGCCGCTGGGAGACCGTCATGGCTCAGGCCTCGAACTGCTTCGCGGCGGCTGCTGCGGCATCCAGCCCGGCATTCTGGTCTCCGCCGCCCACAGGCCGCTTGAGATACGCGACCAGGCCGCCCTCGGGACCGGTCACCACCTGGACCAGCTCCCAGCCCTGCTTGCCCCAGTTGTTCAGGATCGCAGCGGTGTTGTGGATGAGAAGGGGAGTCGTGAGGTATTCCCACGTGGTCATCTGCGGCTCCTGGGAGGGTCGAGGGAGTGGAGAGGGAAGCCCTGATCGCGGCCATGAAGATGGCTGACGCGCGGGCCCCCGTAAAGGGATCGCCCAGGTATCTCCCCTACGATCTAGCCTATGCCTGATACCAAACGCACGGCCAGCGGTGTGCTCGGCGGCTTCGCCGGCCTCGTAGGCCTGAGCGCTGTGGCGGGTGTCCTCATCGCCGCCACAGTCACTCCCGCCATCGCCCTGTCGGGGGCTGCGGCATCCAGTGCCATCACGATGTTCGACAATCTTCCGAGCGTTCTCGAGATCGAGAAGCTCATGCTCCCGACGACGTTCTACTACACGAACGAAGCCGGGGAGCCCGTCGAACTGACGAAGTTCTACGACCAGAACCGCTCGCCGGTGGAGTTCGATCAGATCGCGCCCGTGATGTACGACGCGATCCTGTCCAGTGAAGACAAGAACTTCTACAAGCACGGCGGCATCGACCTCGTCGGCACGGTCAGCGCGGTCTACGACAATGTGCGCGGAGCCGACAGCCGAGGCGGCTCCTCGATCAGCCAGCAGTATGTCAAGAACATCCTGGTCCAGCGGTGTGAGGCGAGTGCGAGCACACAAGAGGATCTTGACAACTGCTACACGGAGGCGACCACAGCCACGGGCGACAAGGGCATCCAGCGCAAGCTCCAGGAGATGCGCTACGCGATTGCGCTCGAGCAGAAGTACTCGAAGGACGAGATCCTGCTGGGCTACCTGAACATCGCCGGCTTCGGCGGTGTCACGTACGGCATCGACGCCGCTGCCCGCCACTATTTCGGCGTCTCCGCTCATGATCTGTCGCTCAGCCAGGCCGCGGCTCTCGCCGGCATGGTGCAGAACCCCAACTCGTACCGCATCGACAAGGTCGGCGGCTCGATGACGGACACTGACGGCAATCCCCTGAACAGCCAAGCGGACGGCTATAAGGTCACCAAGGAACGCCAGGTCTACGTTCTGGCGCGTCTGCTGGCCGACGGCAAGATCACGCAGGAGCAGCATGATGCTGCTGTGGCGGAGCCCATCACCCCCGTGATCACCGAGCCCAAAACCGGATGCGTCGCCGCCGGTGGCAGCGCGTACTTCTGCCAGTACGTCAAGAACATCATCCGGACCGACACAGCCTTCGGGGCAACCCAGGAGGAGCGCGACAAGGCGCTGCGCCGCGGCGGCCTGAACGTCTACACCACGCTCGACCTCCGCGTGCAGATCCCCGCCGAGCAGGCGATGACCAGCACGGCACCGGCGAAGATCGACGGCATGAGCTTCGGCGCCTCTGGAGTCAGCCTGGAGGCGACGACGGGTCGCGTGCTCTCGATCGTGCAGAACACCCAGTTCAGCGAGGACAAGGCCCTGACCGACGTCGACCCGGGCTACACGAGCCTCGTGTACGCCGCGGACTCCGCGCACGGCAACTCTTCCGGCTTCGCCGTCGGATCGACGTTCAAGCTCTTCACGCTGATCGACTGGCTCGAGAAGGGTCACTCGCTCAACGAGGTCCTCAACGGGCGGGCTCGAGCCTTCAAGAAGGTGGAGAACCACTGCGGCTCGGCCTGGGTGAACACGAAGAACGAGGTCGTCAACAACTTCCAGCGGGCACCCGGCTACGTCGGGACGCCGATGCAGTTCACCGCAGCATCACTGAACACCGGATTCTTCGCCATGGCGGAGAAGCTCGATCTGTGTGACATCAAGAACGTGGCGACCAAGATGGGCGTGCGCCAGGGCAACGGCAACGAGGTCCAAATGGACACCCTCTTCTCCGTTGTCGGCTCCAACGCGGTCGCGCCGATCGCGATGGCCGGGGCATACGCGACCGTCGCGAACAACGGCATCTACTGCACCCCGAAAGCGATCGACCGCGTCACCGACGCCGACGGAAACGAGATCACTCCGCCGCAGTCGACCTGTACGCAGGTGCTGGACCCGAAGATCGCAGCAACTGCCGCGTTCGCGCTGCAGGGCGTCATGCGGGGCAGCGGAACGGGTGCGGTGTCGAACCCCAACGACGGCACACCTGTGATCGGCAAGACCGGTACCAACGAGGATGACCAGACGTGGATGGTCGAATCGTCGACGAAGGTCGCGACGGCAGTCTGGGTCGGAAACTCCCAGGGCTTCGCGTCCCTCAGCAAGCAGTGGGCGAAGGGCACTCAGCTCAACAAGATGCGCCACCGGATCGCTCCAGCCATGCAACGCGCCGCCGACGAGTTCTACGGCGGCGATGAGTTCCCGCAGCCCGACCGCGACCTCACCCGTCAGACTCTCGCCGACCTGCCGAACGTCATCGGACAGACGATTGACCAGGCGACGAATGCGCTTCGCGAGGCAGGATTCGAGGTCTCCGTCGGCGAGCCCATCGACTCGTCAGCAGCAGCCGGTCTCGTCGCCGCGCAGAACCCGGGCGCGGGCAAGGTCGCCAGCGGGACGACGGTCACCATCAGCCCGAGCAACGGCAACGCTGTCGCCGTCCCGGGTGACGTGGCGGGCCGCAGCGTCAGCGAGGCGATCAGCTACTTGAGGTCGGTCGGCTTCGGCGACGTCCAACCCGGGGCGTGCGTCGAGGAGAAGGGCATCAAGGGCAACGGCCAGGCAACCGGCACCAACCCGGCGGGAGGCACCCAGGTCAACCGCAATTCGACGATCCTGGTGGACTACAAGAGCGAGCACTGCAGCCGGTGACGGCGGCACCGGCACGCACCGCCCTCACCGCGCTCGGCGCAGTGGGGGCGGTCGCTCTCGGCTCGGCGATCTGGGGCATCGGCATCGAGCGCTACCTGTTCACCCTCCGGCGTCACGAGCTGCCGCTCCTGCCGAAAGGCTCCAAGCCGCTCAAGGTGCTTCATCTCTCCGACGCCCACATGGCGCCCTGGCAGAAGCGCAAGCAGCGCTGGATCGCATCGCTCGCGGCCCTCGAGCCGGACTTCGTGGTCAACACCGGCGACAACCTCGGACACGAACTCGGGCTCCGCGGGCTCCGGCACGCCTTCGACCCGCTGCGCGGCATCCCTGGGGTCTTCGTGCACGGTTCGAACGACCACGCCGCCCCTTCGCCCCGGAACCCACTGAGGTACTTCACGGGGCCGTCGAAGGTGAGCGTCACCGTGGAGCCGCTCGACACCCAGTCGCTCGACACCTACCTGACCGAGGACCTCGGCTGGACCGATCTCAACAACTCCGCGGCCACGCTCAAGGTCGCCGGACTCCGCCTCGACGCCTTCGGCGTCAGCGACGCCCACCGTGGCTGGGATCGGCTTGCGGCGCTGCCGGACCAGATCGACGATCTCCGCGGCAACGGGGACGCGGACCTCACGATCGGCGTCACCCACGCACCCTACCGGCGGGTTCTCGACCCTTTCACGACCCTGGGCGCCGACATGATCTTCGCCGGCCACACCCATGGCGGCCAGGTACGCGTGCCCGGATTCGGCGCGCTGGTGGCCAACTGCGACATCCCGCTGCGCCAGGCGCGCGGGCTGAGCGAGTGGTCACGGGGCGGACGCAGGGTGCCGCTCAACGTCAGTGCGGGACTGGGGCACTCGATCTACGCGCCCGTGCGGTTCGCGTGCCGGCCCGAGGCATCGCTCATCACCTTCGTCGCCCGTGCCTGAGACGGGCGGTCGATTCGGACCCCGAGCCTCCATCGGGTAGACTCGAAGGGTTGTCGCGGGGTGTGGCGCAGCTTGGTAGCGCGCTTCGTTCGGGACGAAGAGGCCGCAGGTTCAAATCCTGTCACCCCGACAGCAGAGAGGCTCCACCAGTACCTTGGTGGGGCCTCTCGCCGTACATCGAGCCGCCCGAAGACTGGAGCACGAATGCCGCACCCCCGCCTCGTCGCGTTCGATCTCGACGACACCCTCGCGCCCTCCAAGAGCGCGATCGATCCTCGCATGGGCGATCTCCTGGTCGCCCTCGCCGAGAAGGTCGATGTCGCGATCATCTCGGGTGGACAGCTCGCTCAGTTCACGGCGCAGGTGGTAGACCGACTTCCGGATGCCTCTCCCCAGGCACTCTCGCGGCTTCACCTGCTGCCGACCTGCGGAACCCAGTACTACCGCGTGACGCCCGACGGGATCGTCACGGTCTACGCGCACGCCCTGACCGACGACGAGAAGACCCGCGCGCTCACGGCGGTCGAGGAAGAAGCCAAGCGCCTCGGCGTCTGGGAATCCGAGACGTGGGGTGACATCCTCGAGGACCGCGGTTCGCAGATCACCTTCTCGGCGCTCGGCCAGCGTGCGCCGCTCGACGCGAAGACGGCATGGGATCCCACCGGCGCCAAGAAGAACGCGCTGCGCGGAGCTGTCGCGGAGCGCATCCCCGACCTCGAGGTGCGCTCGGGGGGCTCGACGTCGGTCGACATCACCCAGCGCGGCATCGACAAGGCCTACGGCATGCGGCAGCTCGCCGAGCAGACCGGCATCCCGCTGGACGACATGCTCTTCGTCGGCGACCGGCTCGACCCGGACGGAAACGACTACCCCGTGCTCGCGATGGGCGTCGAGTGCCACGCGGTCGACGGCTGGGAGGACACCGCCGACTACCTCGAGGACCTCATCCCGACTCTGCCGTCGCGCTGATCGCGGGCTTCACGACACCGCTGAACACGCAGTGCCCTCGGGAAGTGATTCCCGAGGGCACTGCGCAGTTGTGGGCGATGCCGGGTCAGGTGCGGACTCGCGGCGCTCCGCCCGCCTCGGCCTCGACAGGCGCGCCGGCAAGCGGAAGCAGCCGTGTGAGCTGCGTCACGTGCTTGGGCTCGAGCTCTTCGAGGGAAGCGACGCCCAGTAGCTGCATCGTGCGCTCGATCTCGCTCCGGAGGATCGCGATCGTGCGGTCGACGCCCTCGCGGCCGCCGGCCATCAGGCCATAGAGGTAGGCGCGCCCGATCAGGGTGAACTTCGCGCCGAGGGCGATGGACGCGACGATGTCGGCGCCGTTCATGATGCCGGTGTCGATCATGATCGTCGCGTCGCTTCCGACCTCGCGCACGACATTCGGCAGCAGGTGGAACGGGATCGGGGCGCGGTCGAGCTGGCGGCCGCCGTGGTTCGAGAGGATGATGCCGTCGACGCCGAGGTCGACGAGGCGCTTAGAGTCCTCGACGTTCTGCACGCCCTTGATGACGATCTTGCCCGGCCAGATCCCCCGGATCACCTCGAGGTCCTCGTAGCTGATCGTCGGGTCCATCGCCGCGTTCAGCAGCTCCCCCACCGTGCCGCCGGTCGTCGCCAGCGACGCGAACTCCAGCTTGGGAGTCGTGAGGAAGTCGTACCACCACCACGGCCGCGGGATGGCGTTGATGATCGTGCCCAGCGTCAGCTGCGGCGGGATCGAGAAGCCGTTGCGCTTGTCGCGCAGACGGGCGCCCGCGACCGGGGTGTCGACAGTGAACATCAGCGTGTCGAAGCCCGCGGCGGCTGCGCGCCGCGCGAGGCCGTACGAGATCTCGCGGTCGCGCATGACGTAGAGCTGGAACCAGTTGCGCCCGTGGGGGTTCGCTGCCTTGACGTCCTCGATCGAGGTGGTCCCGAGGGTCGAGAGGGTGAACGGGATGCCGGCCGCCGCCGCCGCGGATGCACCGGCGATCTCGCCCTCGGTCTGCATGAGGCGCGTGAACCCGGTCGGCGCGATGCCGAACGGAAGTGCGGACGGGCCGCCGAGGACCGTCGTGGACATGTCGACCCGTTCAGCGGGTCGCAGGATGCTCGGGTGGAACTCGACGTCTTCGAACGCCTGCCGTGCACGGCTGAGCGAGAGCTCGCCCTCGGCCGCCCCGTCGGTGTAGTCGAAAGCGGCCTTGGGCGTCCGGCGCTTCGCGATGGCGCGGAGGTCGGCGATCGTGAGAGCGCTGGAGAGCCGGCGCTTCTTGCCGTTGAGCTCGGGCTTCTTGAACTTCATGAGCTCGAGCAGCTCAGAGGGGACGGGCAGCTGCCGGGTCACCATGGCAGAGATCCTTTCTTCACTCGCGGGTGAGGCCCGCGGCGGCATAGAAGCCGGAGATGTGGTCGTGGACGATGGTGCGGGCCTGATCGATCTCGCCGGCGTCGATCGCCCGCATGAGGTTGTGATGCTCGCTCCGAAGCTGGGCGGCAGCAGCATCCCAATCGGGAATCCGCTGCCCGCCCGCCTTCACATACGACTCGATCGACGTGCGAAGGCCGGCCATGGAGGCCGCGACGACGACGTTGCCGGACGCGTCGGCGAGGGCGAGGTGGAACTGGGCGTCGAGGGCGATGAACTCATCGGTGGACAGCGAGGCGTCGTCCATCGCAACCAGCGTCGAGTGCACGTCGGCGAGGTCGGCCTTCGGCTGAGCCGCGAGGGTGCCGACCACCCACTGCTCCAGCAGGAGGCGCGTCGCAACGATGTCGGAGATCGGAAATCCCTGCGCGGCGACCTGGAGCCGCAGAAGGGCTGCCAGTCCGCCGCGGGGCGTCGCGATGATGATGGCGCCGGAGGTCGGCCCGGACCCGGTCCCCGTGCGGATCAGGCCCATCACCTCGAGCACGCGCAGCGCTTCACGGACGCTCGACCGGCCCACGCCGAGCGTCGTCGCGAGCTCGCGTTCCGGTGCGAGCCGGTCGCCGGGCGCCAGCCTGCCCTCGAGCAGGTCGGACTCGATCTTCTCGAGCACCACCCGCCATGCGCGGGCCGGGGCGGGGGCGACGTCGTCTGCCACGCGGATCCTCCTCATTGTGGTCCGGCCACGATACAACGAGTGGTCAGACCATGCAAGTCAGAGGATTCAGCCGAGGCTCCCGCCGGACTCCCGCAGATAGCAGTCGGCGCACATCGATTCGTAGGTCACGCGGTCGGCCGACAGCTCGTCGATCGCCACCTGGTCGCCGTCGAACACGAAGCGGCCTCCGACGAGGCGGGCGTTGAAGATCGCCTTGGCGCCGCACCGGCAGATGGTCTTGAGCTCCTCGAGCGAGTGGGCGAGCTCCAGGAGCCGCCTCGATCCGGGAAACGCCCGGGTCTGGAAGTCGGTGCGGATGCCGTACGCGAGCACCGGGACACCGTCGAGGACCACGATCCGCAGCAGATCATCGACCTGCTCTCGGGTCAGGAACTGCGCCTCGTCGATCAGGAGGCACGCCACGTCAACCGCGTGCTCGTCCGATTCCGGCACGAGCGAGCCCGCCGCCTCGCGCTGCACCCGGGCGCGATGAGTCTGGAACAGCGTCCGCACGTCGTCGTGAGGGCCGATCAGGAAGTCGACGGGTCGCGAGACTCCGAGCCGGCTGGAGATCTCGTCGGCACCCTTCGTGTCGACGGCGGGCTTGGCGAGCAGCACGTGCTGACCGCGCTCCTCGTAGTTGTATGCGGCTTGCAGCATGGATGTCGACTTGCCGGAGTTCATCGCCCCATAGCGGAAGTAGAGCTTGGCCACCCAGCGAGTCTAGAGGCGAGGTGGCACCACTCCGCCCTGTCATGGAGCCGGTCAGCGACCGMCGAACCCTCCGCCGCCGCCGCCTCCGCCGGAGAATCCTCCGCCGCTCGAACCGCCGGACGACGACCAGCTGCTGGAGAAGGACGAGCCCGACGAGCTGGACGAACTGCCGCTCGAGACGGGTGTTGCGGCGAGGCGACCGATCGAGGACGACGCGTGTGACAGCGAGTCCGAGCTGACCGAGTCGAGCAGCGCGAGGCGTGACGCCGTCGGCTCGACGACGACGGCCGATCGGATCACGTCCGCCCACTCGCGCTCCATTCCGAAGAGCACCGCATACGGGAGCAGCCGTTCGTACAGGTTCACGACCTCCGCGCCGGGAGCGCCGGCCGCCTCTCCGAACGGGCGCACTCCCGCCGAGACGAGATCCGCCGTCTGTGGGGACTGTGCGGCGCGCAGGCGCTCCTCCTCGGCCAGGCGGAGGTACTCCCGGATGCCGTCGAGGTACGTCCGATGCCTGCCGCCCGCCAGCGTCAGAGTCGTCTTGGGGAGGCCGAAGAAGGGCAGGACGATGAAGGCCCCGTAGGCGCTCGCTATCGACAGGACGTTGATCCACCCGCCCAGGGCTCCGAGATCGGTCAGGACCGAGGGCATGCCATCGAGGAAGAACATGAGGAGCACGGCGATGACCAGGCCGCCGAATTGGAGGGCACCGCGCACGACCCCGATCCATCGCGGCGTCTTGCTGCGGTACCCTCGGTCCACCGTGGCGTCGTCGATGCGCCGCACGTAGGTGACGGCTCGCACGGGGGGCTTGTGCGCGAACTCTCCGAGATCCACGCGGTCGCCGGGGGCGGCATCCTTCCCGAACAGGGTCGTCACGATGCGACGGTCGTCGTGCGCGAGGCCCGTGTCGTCCCTCAGCACGACGCTGAAGTCATCGGTGTCCTTACGGTCTCCGGATGCGGTGATCTCGACCTTGTCGCGCACCGCCAGATCGACCACGTGCGCCGCGAGGGCTCTGGCCGGGACCCCGAGGACCCCCGCGGAGAGCGTCGGCGACTCGTCGACAGGCGGCGAGTACTGCACGATGATCGGCGAATCGTCGGGATTGCGACGCAGGAAGGCCTTCATCACGAGGATGAACGCCAGTCCGCCGAAGCCCGCCAGCAGGCCGAGCGCGGGCAGGATCCACTCCCACCAGGGGTACGGCGGAGGCGGCGGAGGCGAGGGTGCCGCGAAGGTGCCCTGTGTGAAGCCGATGGCCACGGTCACGTTCTCGTCGGACCCCAGGTCCTGGTCGGCGGCGGTGAAGGCGACGTGACCATCGGCGGAGCCCGTGATTCCGTTGCCGATCGCCCACGCGGCGACGGGACCGGGTGGGGTGTCGGAGGTCGCCGGCTGGATGTCGCACGCCGCCGTCGACCCGGCCGGACCCGAGTAGCAGAACACGCGATCCGGCAGGACGCCCAGGCGGGCTTGGCCCAGGATGTGCACGGTCGCGCGCACCGACCCGAAGGGCTGCGCGTGGTCGGTGCCGACGGTGTCCCAGTAGAACTCGTCCGCGTCGGTGTCTTCGTACCTGAGGACGACGTCGCTCATGGTGTACGAGATGAGATAGGTCTGCGGCCCCTGGACGTAGGTGTCGTCGCCGGTGAGGACGTAGACGTACTCCTCGTCCTCTTCGGTCCACCACGGGACCGGCGCTCCACCGGCGCCGGTGACGCTCACCACCTGGGTGTCGTGCGCGACCCCCGAGTCCGCCTGGGGGATGGAACGGATGATCCCCTTGTTCTGGTCGAAGTCGGGGAAGCGGGCGACGATCTTCTCGGTCGTGTACAGCTCGCTCTGGCCGCCCGGATCCCGTCCCAGCCAGTAGTCGGCCTCGAACGAGTCGTACGTGAAGCCGTCGACGCCCAGAGCGGCCGCGCCGACCGCTGCGGCGGCCGCCGCGCCGCCGAGCAACGGCGTCGCGACGAGCACCGCGGTGACCGCCGCCGCGCGCGCCAGCATCCCGAGCCCCATCGCGCCAGCGTAGCGGCGCCTGCCGTTACGCCGTGAGAGCGAGCACTCCGGCGGTCTCGGAGAGCTTCTCCTGTGCGATTTCGGGCCGCGGGTTGAGCGTCTCGCCGTAGCTCGGGATGAGATCCCTCAGCGTCGGCTCCCACTGCGCGATCCGGTCGGGGAAGCAGGTCTTCAGAAGGCCGAGCATGATCGACACGGCGGTCGAGGCTCCGGGCGACGCGCCGAGCAGGCCGGCGATCGAGCCGTCCTTGGCGGTGACCACCTCGGTGCCGAACTGGAGGACGCCGCCCTTCTTCGGATCCTTCTTCATCACCTGTGCGCGCTGACCCGCCTGGATGAGCTCCCAGTCCTCGTCCTTCGCCGTCGGCATGAAGGTGCGGAGGCTGTCGACCTTCTTCGCGTGGTCCTTCAGCAGCTCGCCGACGAGGTATTTGATCAGTCCGGGGTTGTCCCATGCCACCTTGAGCATCGGGATGAGGTTTCCGGGACGCACCTGCGTGACGAGGTCGAGCGGGGAGCCGTTCTTCAGGAACTTCGGGCTGAACGTCGCGAACGGGCCGAACAGCAGGGATGCCTCCCCGTCGACCACGCGCGTGTCGAGGTGCGGGACCGACATCGGCGGCGCCCCCACGGACGCCTGCGAATAGACCTTCGCCTTGTGCTGGGCGACGACCGCCGGATTGGTGGTCTTCAGGAACTGTCCGCCGATCGGGAACACGCCGTAGCCCGAGATTTCGGGGATGCCCGAGCGCTGGAGCAGCTTCAGCGCCCAGCCGCCGGCTCCGACGAACACGAACCGGGCCCTGGTCTCACCCGGCGTGCGGCCGATGGTGTTGCGCCACTTGACGCGCCACGTGCCGTCGCTCAGCTTCTTGAGTCCCCGCACCTCGCGGTTGGTGACGACATCGACGCCCCGCTCCTTCAACGCGTCGAAGAGCTGATGCGTCAGGGCGCCGAAGTCGACGTCGGTGCCTGCGGGCACGCGCGTCGCCGCGAATGGCTCGCCGACGCGGCGCTTCTGCATGAGCAGCGGCGCCCAGGTGTTGATCACGCGCGAGTCGTCGCTGAACTGGATGCCGGCGAAAAGGGGCTCCTTCTTGAGCACCTCGTAGCGGCGGCGGAGATACTCGACGTCCTTCTCTCCGCGCACGAAGGTCATGTGCGGCGCCGTGTTGATGAACGTCTTGGGCTCATCCAGAAGCCCTCGCTCGACGAGCGACGACCAGAACTGGCGGCTCTGCTGGAACTGCTCGTTGATCGCGATCGCCTTGGCGGGATCGAGGTCGCCGTCCGGCCCCTCCGGCATGTAGTTCAGCTCGCACAGGGCCGCGTGGCCCGTGCCGGCGTTGTTCCACGCGTTGGAGCTCTCCAGTGCCACATCGTGGAGTCGTTCGTAGACGACGATCTTCCAGTCGGGCTGGAGTTCGGAGAGGAGGGTACCCAGGGTGGCGCTCATGATGCCGCCACCGATGAGCACGACGTCGACGGTCTCTGTCACCTGACGATTCTAGGCGCCGCCGTCATCGTCACTCGACCTGGAGAGAGGGGAGCAACGGCAAACTCCGCGATTCTTTCCCCCGCGGAAAGCCGCTGGGGGCCGGATGCCGTGTGCTCTGCGCGCCCGGTGACAGGCGATCTGCCCACAACAGGCCCATCCACCGCAGATCAGCCTGCCCCCGGCAGACCGCCTGTTCTGGGGAATCGTTGGCGGCCCGGATACCGGGTCAGGCCGAGACGCCCAGGCTCGCTGCAACCAGCTCTGCGATCTGCACGGCGTTGAGCGCAGCTCCCTTGCGGAGGTTGTCGTTCGAGATGAACAGCACGAGGCCCTTGCCCTCCGGAGCCGACTGGTCGGCGCGGATCCGGCCGACGTAGCTGGGGTCGCTCCCGGCGGCCTGGAGGGGCGTCGGAACCTCTTCCAGTGCGACGCCGGGAGCATCGGCCAGCAGCTCTCGGGCGCGCTCGGGGGTGATGTCCCGCGCGAACTCGGCGTGGATGCTCAGTGAGTGACCCGTGAAGACGGGCACGCGAACGCAGGTGCCCGCGACGCGGAGGTCGGGAAGCTCGAGGATCTTGCGGCTCTCGTTGCGGAGCTTCTTCTCCTCGTCGGTCTCGTTGAGACCATCCTCGACGAGACTGCCCGCGAGCGGGATGACATCGAACGCGATCGGCGCGACGTACTTCTCGGGCTGGGGGAAGTCGACGGCGGAGCCGTCGCGGACGAGGCGCAGCGTATCGCCCTGTGCGAGGACGCCCTCGACCTGCCCGAGAAGCTCCTGAGCACCGGCCAGGCCAGAGCCCGACACCGCCTGGTAGGTCGAGACGATGAGCCGCTCGAGGCCGGCCTCGGCAGCCAGGGGCTTCAGCACCGGCATCGCGGCCATCGTCGTGCAGTTCGGGTTGGCGATGATGCCCTTGTGCGCCTGCGCGATCGCGTGCGGGTTGACCTCGCTCACCACCAGCGGAACATCGGGGTCCATGCGCCATGCGCTCGAGTTGTCGATGACGACAGCTCCGGCCTCCGCGAAGCGCGGGGCGTGCGCCCGGCTGCCCGTCGCACCGGCGGAGAACAGCGCGATGTCGATGCCGGCCGGGTCAGCCGTCGCGACATCCTCGATGACGACCGTCTGCCCGGCGAACTCGACCGAGGTGCCGGCGGAGCGCGCCGTCGCGAACAGCCGCAGCTCGCGAATCGGGAAGGCTCGCTCAGCGAGGATCTCGCGCATCACGGCGCCGACCTGGCCGGTGGCGCCGACGACGGCGACGGAGAGTCCGGAGTCTGAGATGCGGGTCATTCGTGATCCTCGAAGTCGGGGTGGCAGGGCGCGCCGAAGGCGCAGGCACCGGGGTTCGCCCGATTCTACCGGCCGACGCCGAACGCCCGGACGGTGTGACCGTCAGACGAGGGTCAGCGCGTTCCACCTGCCGGGCTCGTCGAAGGCGCCGTACGCGAGGTCGACGCCCTCCGGCCCGACGGAGGCGAGGCACACGAGCAGAGACAGTGTGGGGTAGCCGAGCGGGCGGTTGTCGCGGATGATCGCGTCGTCGTCGGTGGGTGCGAGTTCGGCCGAGCGTTCGAGCAGCGTCAGCCAGGGCGTGAACCACTCGCCGGATGCCGCGGCATCCGTCTGCGCGTCTGAGAACGCGCTCAGCCACCGGGCGATGCGCGGAGTGTCGTGGTCGTCGACGTCGTCGTGCGCGATCATGTGGGTTCCGGGCGCGAGGGAGCTCGTCCGCGCCCGCTCACCGTCCCACGTCGTCACGGTGACGCCAGGACCGTCCACCTCGACGAGGTTGAAGCCGTGCGTCGGCGGGTGAGAGCCGGGCTGGCGACCGGCGACCGCCTCGAGCACGACTCCCCCACGAGAGCGCAGAGCGTCCTCGGGGAGCGTCGCGACGTCTTCGCGGTTGAGGAGGACGGCAAGGCGCCGCGTCGCCGGGTCGACCGCAAGCCACGCCCCACCGGCGCGGGCGTCCCGGACGCCGGCGACACCGGGGTAGGCATCCGGCCACCACGTCCCGAGCGGATCCCACGCGCGAGCCGGATCCTCGTCGCGCACCGCGAGGATGCGCGTGGGCTGATCGGCGGTCTCGGGGACGTGGACGACGACGGTGCACACAGGGGCGACGGCTTTCTCGGATGACGTGAGCGGCGCGTGGGAGGATCGGGGAATGTTCATCGTAGTCGGCGTGACAGGCGGTATCGCGGCCTACAAGACAGTCACCCTCGTGCGGCTGCTGGTACTCGAGGGCCACGACGTTCACGTCGTCCCGACGGCGGATGCGCTCCGCTTCGTCGGGCTGACCACGTGGGAGGCGATCAGCCGCAACCCCGTGACGACCTCGGTGCACGAGGACGTCGCCGAGGTGCGCCACGTCGCCCTCGGCCGCAAGGCGGACCTCGTGATCGTCGCTCCTGCGACCGCCAACACGCTGGCCTCGATGGCCGCAGGCCTCGCGGATGACCTGCTCGGCAACACCCTGCTCGCGACATCGGCCCCGGTCGTCGTCGCGCCGGCGATGCACACCGAGATGTGGCGGCACCCGGCGACGGTGGCGAACGTCGAGACGCTGCGCAGCCGTGGCGTTCACATCGTGGGTCCCGCCGACGGCCCGCTCACTGGAGGGGACAGCGGACCGGGACGGATGTCGGAGCCGGACGTCATCGCCGCGTCCGCCCTTGCCGTCGCCTCGACCGGGGGCGACCTCTCCGGGTTGCACGTCGTGGTGTCGACCGGTGGCACGCGGGAGCCCATCGACCCCGTCCGGTACATCGGCAACCGCTCCAGCGGGCGGCAGGGGGCCGAGGTCGCCGTTGCCGCTGCGCGGCGCGGCGCTCACGTGCGACTGGTCGCGGCGCACGTCGATGAGGGCGTGCTGACGGGGGCATCGCTCGACCCGCGCGTCGAGATCGTGCGCACCGGAACCGCCGCGGAGCTGGGCGCCGCCGTACGCGAAGCGTCGGCCGACGCGGATATCGTGGTGATGGTCGCGGCCGTCGCCGACTACCGGGTCGCAGCCGTTGCGGAGCGGAAGCTCAGCAAGGAGGACGGGGTCCTCGCGTCGCTCGAGCTCGTCGAGAACGACGACATCCTGAAGGGCCTGGCCGCCGACCGGCGCGACGGTCAGACGGTCGTGGGATTCGCCGCCGAGACGACGACGGATGACGCCGAGCTCCGCGACCGCGCGCGGCGAAAGCGCGCGCGCAAGGGCGTGGACCTGCTGGTGGTCAACGAGGTCGGGTGGAACACGGGCTTCGAAGCATCCGAGAACCGCGTCATGGTGATCGATGCCCGGGACGAGATCGTCGCCGAGGCCTCCGGCTCGAAGCGCATCGTCGCCGACGCCCTCTGGGACGCGGTGCTCGCGAGCCGATCCTGACGACCCGAACCCGGCCTGACGACCCGAGCCGGCCTAGCGACCGGAGCCGGCGTGAACGGTCGCGTCGGTGTCGCCATCGAGATCGTAGGCACGGTGCACGACCCGCGCTGCCTCGGCGAGGTCATCGCCGCGGACGACCACCGAGATGCGGATCTCCGACGTCGAGATCATCTCGATGTTGATGCCCGCAATCGACAATGCCTCGAACAGCGTCGCCGAGACGCCCGAGTGCGTGCGCATACCGGCGCCCACGACCGACAGCTTGCCGATCTGGTCGTCGTGGACGAGGCTCTCGAAGCCGACTTCGGACTGATCGCCGGCGAGGGCCCTGAGCGCCGTCGCCGCGTCGCCCTTGGGCAGTGTGAACGAGATGTCGGTTCGCCCCGTCGCGGCCGCGGAGACGTTCTGAACGATCATGTCGACGTTCGCGCCCGACTTGGCGACGATCTTGAAGATCTCGGCGGCTTTGCCGGGCACATCGGGAACGCCGATGACCGTGATCTTCGCCTGTCCGAGGTCGGTTGCGACACCGGCGACGATTGGCTCTTCCATCTCTTCTCCTTCGCCGTCGGGGAGGGTCATCCCCGGGCCGAGCACATAGGTTCCGACGTTCGGGCTGAACGTCGATCGGGCGTGGATCAGCACACCGTGGCGGCGGGCGTACTCGACGGCGCGGATGTACAGGACCTTGGCGCCGTTGGCCGACAGCTCGAGCATCTCTTCGCTGGTGACGCTCTTGAGCTTTCGGGCCTTCGGCACCACCCGCGGGTCGGCGGTGAAGACGCCGTCGACGTCGCTGTAGATCTCGCAGGCATCGGCGTTGAGGGCAGCGGCGAGGGCGACGGCGGTCGTGTCGGTGCCGCCGCGGCCGAGCGTGGTGATGTCACGAGTGTCGCGATTGAAGCCCTGGAAGCCCGCGACGATCACGATGGCGCCCTCGTCGAGGGCCTCGCGCAGGCGGACCGGGGTGACATCGACGATGCGCGCGGCGCCGTGATCCGCGGTCGTGATCATGCCCGCCTGGCTGCCCGTGAACGAGCGCGCCTCGAAGCCCATCGAGTGGATCGCCATCGCAAGGAGCGCCATCGAGATGCGCTCGCCGCTCGAGAGCAGCATGTCGAGCTCGCGCGGAGCCGGGATGGGCGCGACCTGACCGGCGAGGTCGAGCAGCTCATCGGTCGTGTCGCCCATGGCGCTGACGGCCACGACCACGTCGTTGCCGGCACGGCGCGTCGCGACGATGCGCTTCGCGACCCGCTTGATGCTCTCGGCGTCGGCGACGGAGGAACCGCCGTACTTCTGGACGATCAGCGCCACGTGGTACTCCCGAGGGTGCCGTGCGGCACGCGTGTGGTGGTGGGTATCGGGCGGCGAACGGATGCCGCGCCAGTCGTCTATCTTACGGACGCCGCCATTCCCCGCCCGCCATGTGACCGGGCCCTCAACCCCTCTGTACCGCGCGCACGAGCAGGAGGACACTGGGCCCAGGAGCCTGGTCTTGGGACCGGGCGGCGAAAGGAAGGTTCTTCCATGCCTACATTCATGGATGTCCACGAGGGGTTCGTCGGAGTGGACAAGGACGGCCTGCAGGCGGCACACGATGCCGACCTCGCGATCGAGGAGGAGGAAGGCGTCCACTTCGAGAAGGCGTGGCTGGACCCGGTGTCGGGCAAAGCGTTCTGCCTGTCGACCGGGCCGTCGAAGGAGGCCGTCCAGCGGGTGCACGAGCGCGCAGGCCACGGCACCCTCGAGATCTACGAGGTGCCGATCGAAGTCTGATCGGCGGGATCGAACGCGTCCTCCGCACGCACGCGGCCACCCGTCGCCGCGAGCCAGCATCCGAGGATCACGAGCGGGAACCCGATGAGGAGCCCGAAGCTGAGCTCTTCGCCGAGCAGGATCGTACCGAGGACGATCGCGACCACGGGGTTGACGTAGGTGAACAGCGGCGCGCGCGCGGGCCCGACCTCGGCGATGAGGGCGAAGAACGCCATGAACGCCACGGCGGTGCACACGATGCCGAGCGCCACGAGCGAGACCGTGCTGCGGGCCGTCGGCACTTCGTGCTGCGCCAGCAGGCCGATCGGCAGGTAGAAGAGGCCGACGGCGGCGAGCGAGAGCGTGATGGTGCCGAGGGAGGGCACGTCCTTGAGCTTCGTCGCCACGATGAAGGGCGCGATCGCGTAGCAGACGGCCACGATGAGGAGCTCTCCGACGGCGAGGAGACTCATCGCTCCCCCGGCCGCCAGGCCGGGACCGCCGATGATGACCGCGACGCCGGCGAACCCGATGACGAGCCCGAGAGCCCGCGCGGGGCGAAGGACGCCCCTGTCTCCGCGCGTGAAGGCGATGACAGCCGCGAAGAGCGGGACGGTCGCGACCAGAAGGCCGGTCAGCCCGGACGGAAGCGTCTGCTCGGCATGGCCGAGGAGCAGGAAGGGGCCCGCCATCTCGATCGCACCGAACGCGAGCACCCACGGCCAGAGCTTCAGGGCGGGGAGGAGCGCGCGTCGGTGCAGCGCGATGGGCAGCAGGATGAGCGCGCCGATGAGCGTGCGTCCGGCCACGATCGCGGGCGGCGAGAACGAGTCGACCGCTTCTTTGATGAAGAGATACGGGAGGCCCCACACCACGGACATGACAGCGAACAGCATCCACCCGCGCGTGCTGAAACGCGTCGACACGATCGGGCTCACGGGGGCGTTCATACGGGCCCTCACACCGAGCGGCGGCCCTCGAACGCGCGCCCCAGGGTCACCTCGTCGGCATACTCGAGGTCGCCGCCGACAGGAAGACCCGACGCCAGGCGTGTGACGGCGATCTCGAGCGTGTGCAGCAGACGGCTGAGGTAGGTCGCGGTCGCCTCGCCTTCGAGATTCGGGTTGGTGGCGAGGATGACCTCCTGCACCGTGCCGTCCGCCAGCCGCTGCATGAGCTGCGTGATGCGCAGATCTTCGGGCCCGATGCCGGCGATCGGACTGATCGCACCGCCGAGCACGTGGTACAGGCCCCGGAACTCGCGCGTGCGCTCGATGGCCGCCACGTCCTTGGCGTCTTCGACCACGCAGATGAGCTTCTCGTTGCGTCGGGGGTCACGGCAGATGCTGCAGCGGTCCTGCTCCGAGACGTTGCCGCACACGTCGCAGAACCGCACCTTCTCGCGCACTTCGGCGAGCAGCTGGGCGAGATGCGACACGTCGAAGCTGGGTGTCTGCAGGATGTGGAAAGTGATGCGCTGCGCGGACTTCGGGCCGATGCCCGGAAGCCGCCCGAACTCATCGATGAGGTCTTGGACGATGCCGTCGTACATGCTCAGCTGAACCTCGTCGGGGGCTCATACGGCTCTTCTCGCACGAACGCCGCACCCAGCACCTGGCGCACGACCGCTTCTCCGTAGCGCTGCGGCTGACCCGGTCGGGAGGCCGACTGCGGCCGCTGCCTCATCTCACGGGGAGCACTCGCCAGCGGTGGTGCGATCGCGGGCGGCACGGGAACGTCGACGGAAGCGCCCACCTCGGGCTCCACGTCGGAGTCGTCCTCGTCAGGCTCGATCGAGGGCTCCACGTCGGCGGTGGGCAGGACATCGCCCTCGCGCGCCGGGGCGAGCGTCGTGGTACCCAGGCGCGCCGCCTGGCCTCGGACGTCTTCGGGTTCATCGTCGATCGCGAATTGGCCGACTGCCGAGGATGGCGACGTCGAGACGGATGCCGCCGGCCCGGCGTCTGCCGGGGGCGCGGCATCCGGAATCCGGGCGACGGCCCACTCCGTCACAGGGGCCGCCGACGCGCGTGCGGGTGCGGGACGCTCATTCGCGGGCGCCGCCGCGCCGCGCCGGGGAGTGCCGCTGGAGTCGCCGCCGACCGTGGGACCGCGGTCGGACCCTCCGCCGGCCCCTCGGTCCGAGTCCTGCTTGGCGATGTATTTCACCCGGAGACCGAGCACCGCCACGATCGCACCGCGAAGGTCTTCGCTCGGGCCCGCTCCCGCCGACAGCTGCTTGAACTTGGTGACGTCGGACTGGCTCTGGAAGATGAGGGTCAGCACATCCCCGTCGAGAGCGGCGACCTCGGCACCGGAGGCGAGGAGCCACGACGTGCGGCTGATCGTCTCGAGGCGGCCGAGCACCTGCGGCCACGCATCGCGCATGCGCTGCAGAGTGACCGGGCCGCTCGGTGCCGCTGTCGTCGAGGGCGGGGCCGGCTCGGGAGCAGCGGGCCCGGTCGCCGGCTGCGCAGCTCGGCGGGCGACAGGAGGGTCGGCGATCGGGCTGCCGTCCGGCTCGGGACGGGAATCGGAACCGGGGGTCGACAGGACCGGGGGCGCGGCCACCGCCGGTGCCGATGCCGTGGGCGCAGGAGCAGCGGCAGGAGCAGCAGCGGCCGGAGCGGCAGCGGCAGGCGCAGCAGCGGCAGGCGCCGCAGTTGCCACCGGTGCCGCCGCAACGCCCGGCGCCGGCGCAGCGCCGGCAGCCGGGCCGGCACCCGCCCACGCGGAAGCCAGCACGCGCGCGACCATGAGCTCGAGCTGCAGGCGCGGAGAGGTCGCCCCCGTCATGTCGTCGAGGGTCGCGATCACCAGGTCTGCGATGTGCGAGAGCCGCGCAGTGCCGAGGGCGCCGGCCTGGCGCGACATCCGCTGGAGGTCCTCCGCTGACACACCCCGCAGCACCGCGGCCGCTCCCTGCCCCGTCGCACTGACGATGATGAGGTCGCGCAGGCGCTCGAGCAGGTCGTCGACGAACCGCCGCGGGTCCTGCCCGGTCTGGATCACCCTGTCGATCGCCGCAAAGGCCGCTGAGGCATCCGCCGCCGCGAACGCGTCGACCACCTCGTCGAGCAGTTCGGCGTGCGTGTAGCCGAGGAGCGACACCGCGCGCTTGTAGGCGACGACCGGTCCTTCGGAACCGGCGATCAGCTGATCGAGCAGAGACAGGGTGTCGCGCGGCGAGCCGCCGCCCGCGCGCACGACGAGCGGCAGGACGCCCGACTCGACGGTGACGCCCTCGCTCTCGCACAGCTCTTCGACGTAGCTGAGCATCGCCGCCGGGGGCACCAGCCGGAACGGGTAGTGGTGCGTGCGCGAGCGGATGGTGCCGATGACCTTCTCAGGCTCGGTCGTCGCGAAGATGAACTTCACGTGGTCGGGCGGCTCCTCGACGAGCTTGAGCAGCGCGTTGAAGCCCTGCGGCGTCACCATGTGCGCCTCATCGAGGATGAAGATCTTGAAGCGGTCGCGCGCCGGCGCGAAGATCGCCCGCTCGCGGAGGTCGCGCGCGTCGTCGACTCCGTTGTGCGAGGCGGCATCGATCTCGACGACGTCGAGCGAACCGCCGCCCCCTCTGCCCAGCTCGACGCAGCTGTCGCAGCGACCGCACGGCGTGTCAGTCGGTCCTTCGGCGCAATTCAGGCAGCGCGCGAGGATGCGAGCCGACGTCGTCTTACCGCAGCCGCGCGGCCCGGAGAACAGATAGGCGTGGCCCACCCGATCGCTCCGCAGGGCCGTCATGAGCGGCTCGGTGACCTGAGCCTGCCCGATCATCTCGCCGAACGCCTCAGGACGGTAACGGCGGTAGAGGGCTGTGGTCACCGGATAAGCCTAGGCCGTGCCTCCGACACTTCGACCGGCTCGGCCCATCGCATCCCGGCGGCCCTCCTGATCACGCGTCCACGGGCTGGTCCGGGGCATCGGCGAGCTCGCCGATGACCGGGATCGTTGTGGTCACCGTGGGCACGGATGCCGACAGCAGCGTGCCGTCCTCGCGACGGACGTCCTCGAACTGGCGGATCGTCGGGCGGCCCGAGAGGACCGGACCCTGATCCACGAGCGGCACGACCACCTCTTCGCCCGGAGTGACGGTGAAGGTCTCACCGCGAACGCCGAACTCGACGGCGGCGGGACCCGACGCCGCGACCCGCAACTCACGCCGCGTCACCGAGATGTCGAGCTGGGTGCCGTGCCACTGCAGCGCGAAGGCGAGCTCGTCCCACGACGCGGGGAGCCGGGGATCGAACGTCAGGTTGCCGAAGTGATCGCGCATCCCGCCGAATCCCGACACCAGCGCCGTCCACACCCCGCCGGCGGAGGCGACGTGCACACCGTCCGCGGCGTTGTGGTGGAGGTCGCCCAGGTCGACGAACGCCGACTGCAGGAAGTACTCGAGGGCGAGGTCCTGGTAGCCGACCTCCGCCGCGAGGATCGCCTGCACGACGGACGAGAGTGTCGAGTCGCCGGTGGTCAGCGGGTCGTAGTACTCGAAGTCGGCGAGCTTCTCGTCGGGGGTGAAGTGATTGCCCTGGAGGAACAGGGCGAGCACGACGTCGGCCTGCTTGAGCACCTGGTACCGGTAGATGACCAGCGGGTGGAAGTGCAGCAGCAGCGGACGCTTGTCGGGCGGGGTGTGCTCGAGGTCCCAGATCTCGCGCTCGAGGAACACCGCATCCTGAGGATGGATGCCGAAGGCCGCGCTGTAGGGGATGTGCATCGCCTCGGCGGCGCGCTCCCATGCCTCGGTCTCGTCGGGGTCGAGGGCCAGGCGATCGACCATCAGCCGGTACGCCTCGGGCTGCTCGTCGGCCATCTGCCGGACGCTCCGCGCGGCGAAGCGCAGGTTGAAGCGCGCCATGACGTTGGTGAACAGGTTGTCGTTGACGACGGTGGTGTACTCGTCGGGACCCGTCACCCCGTGGATGTGGAACGATTCGAGGCTGTCGTCGCTCGTGCGCCAGAACCCCAGCGTGGTCCAGAGCCTGGCCGTCTCGACTGCGATGTCGATGCCCTCGCGATAGAGGAAGTCGACGTCGTTCGTCGCACGCACGTACTTCGCCAGCGCGAAGCTCACGTCGGCGTTGATGTGGTACTGCGCGGTGCCCGCGGCGTAGTACGCGGATGCCTCTTCGCCGTTGATGGTGCGCCAGGGGAAGAGGGCTCCCGCCTCGTTGAGCTGGAAGGCGCGCCGCCGAGCGGCGGGAAGCATGAGATACCGCATGCGCAGGGCGTTCCTCGCCCACTGGGGGGTCGTGTACATGAGGAACGGCAGGACGTAGATCTCGGTGTCCCAGAAGTAGTGGCCGCTGTAGCCCGAGCCCGAGACCCCCTTGGCGGGGACCCCCTGCCCGTCGGCGCGTGCCGCAGCCTGCGCGAGCTGGAGCAGGCACCAGCGCGTCGCCTGCTGCAGGGCGTCGTGTCCCGCGATGCGGATGTCGGAGCGCTTCCAGAACGCGTCGAGCCACGCCCGCTGCTCGGCGAAGACGGCGTCGATGCCGACGGTCAGAGCGCGGTCGAGCGTGCGGCGGCACCGGTCGACGAGCTCGCGCGCGGGCACGCCGCGGGACGTGTGGTAGGCCACGAGCTTCGTGACGCGGATCGGCACGCCCGCTTTGGCCTGCACGCGGAAGACGTTCTTGGCGATGTCGGGCTCGATCATCCGGCGCGCGGAATACTCGTTCGCGGTCTCGATCCGGTGGTCGGCGGCCACGGCCAGCGTCATGCCCGACTGGGAGGTGCGGTACGACAGGGCGGAGCGCATGTCCTCCTGCCAGTACTCCTGCGGGTCGAGTACCCGCTCTTGGATCTTCTCCGTCTTGCGGGGGTCGAACCCGCCCTTCTTCGAGGGCGGCGGCGACCCGCCGTAGACGTCCTCGCCGTCCTGGCGATTCAGGATCTGGCAGTTCACCGTCACGGCGGCGTCCGCGTTCAGCACCGTCACCTCGACCCGCATCACGGCGAGGTGCTTCTCTTCGAACGAGACGAGGCGCTCGAAGTCGATCCGCACCTCTTTGCCCGAGGGCGTCACCCAGGTCAGGCCGCGGCGGAGCACGCCCTCGCGCATGTCGAGCGACCGCTCGTACTCGCGCACGTCAGCCACGTCGAACGACAGGGGCTCGTCGTCGACGTACACGCGCATGATCTTCGCGTCGGGTGCGTTGATGATCGTCTGGCCGACCTCGGCGAAGCCGTAGGCCTGCTCGGCATGGCGGATGAGGAACGTCTCGTGGAACCCGTTAATGAACGTGCCGTGCTCGTGGGCATGACGCCCTTCGGGCTGGTTGCCGCGGAGGCCCAGATAGCCGTTGCCGACGGCGAAGAGGGTTTCGCTGACTCCCGCCTCGGCGATGGAGAACGACTTCTCGACGAGCCGCCACGGGTCGACGGGAAAGCGATCGCGGTCGATCATGGCACGAGCTCCTGGAGGTCCTGGACGACGATGTGGGCACCGGCTGCGCGGAGATCATCGGCACCGACTCCMCGGTCCACGCCGATGACGAGGCCGAAGCCGGCCGCAGCCGCGGACTTGACGCCGCTCAGGGCGTCTTCGACGGCGGCGCTGCGGGCGGGCTCGACGCCCAGCATCCGGGCCCCCTCGAGGAAGACGTCCGGTGCGGGCTTGGAGGCGTGATCGTCGCGCTCGGCGATGACGCCGTCCATCACGACGGGGAAGCGATCGCGGATGCCGGCGACCTGAAGCACCTCTTCGGCGTTCTTCGAGCTGGACACGACGGCGATCGGGGTGCCCGCGGCCTGCAGGACGTCCAGCAGCGCGACAGAGCCGGGATACGGCTGGATGCCGTCGCCGCGCAGCACGCGGGAGAAGACGGCGTTCTTGCGGTTGCCGATGCCGCAGACGGTGTCGGTCTCGGGGGCGTCCGACGGCTCGCCCCACGGCACCTCGACATCGCGGCTGTGCAGCAGGCTCGCGACGCCGTCGTAGCGCTTCTTGCCGTCGAGATATTCGAAGTAGTCGCGCTCGGTGTACGGGGGCTCGAGGCCCCACGCCGTGAAGAGCTCCTCGAACATCGTCTGCCACGCGTGCATATGCACTTCGGCGGTGGGCGTCAGCACGCCGTCGAGATCGAAGAGCACGGCGTCATAGCCGGTCAGATCGGGCAGTGCAGTGGGCACAGAACCTCCTGGCGAACGATACGGGTGTCGGTGTGACCGGCTCTTCGTCGCGCCGTCCTGCAAGCGTAGTCGGCCCGCGCGGGCAGCAGGAATGACGTCGCAGAGTGGACATCGAACGGATGCCTGATGCCGCCGCCGTCGGCCTCCGCAGAGGCTCAGGCGGCGGCTGCCGTGGCAGCAGCGTCGAGCGCCTGCCGGGCGATCTCGAGCTCCTCGTTCGTGGGGACCACGAGCACCGTCACGGCCGAGGAGTCAGCGGAGATCACGCGGATGCCGCGCTCGCGCGCCTCGTTGCGCTCAGGGTCGAGCTCGACACCGGCGAACCCGAGGGTCGCCAGGGCGCCGGCCCGCACGAGCGGGGAATTCTCACCGACGCCGGCGGTGAAGGCGATGACATCCGCGCCCCCCAGCTCAGCAAGGTAGGCGCCGGCGTAGGAGCGGAGCCGATGGAGGTAGACCTCGAAGGCGAGGATGGCCGCAGCATCCCCCTGCTCGACCCGTTCTTCGATGTCGCGCATGTCGGAGACGCCGGCGAGTCCGAGCAGTCCGCTGCGCCGGTTCAGGAGCGTGTCGAGGTCGTCGATCGACATGCTCGCGCGCCGCGCCAGGTGGAACAGCACCGCGGCGTCGATGTCACCGGAGCGGGTGCCCATGACCAGTCCCTCGAGGGGCGTGAGTCCCATCGAGGTGTCGACGGACCGACCGCCGTCCACCGCTGTGACGGATGCGCCGTTGCCGAGATGGAAGACGATCTGCTTGAGCTCGGCGAGGGGCCGGCCGAGGAATGCGGCGGCGGCCTCCGAGACGAACTTGTGCGACGTGCCGTGGAAGCCGTAGCGGCGCACGCGGTGCGCCTCGGCGAGCTCGCGGTCGATCGCGTATGTGTAGGCCGAGGGCGGAAGCGTCTGATGGAACGCCGTGTCGAAGACGGCGACGTGCGGCAGCGCCGGAAACGCCGCCTTCGCGGCCTTGATCCCCTGCAGCGCACCCGGGTTGTGCAGTGGCGCGAGGACCGAGAGCTCATCGATGTTGATCTCGACCAGGGGGGTGATGAGGGTCGGCTCGAAGAAGCGCGCCCCGCCGTGGACGACACGATGGCCGACGGCCACCGGGGCACGGTCTTCGAGAGACGGACCGTGCTCGGCGAAGGCGTCGAGCATGACCTTGAACCCCGCGGTGTGGTCGGGGATCGGCAGCTCCCGCGTGTACTTCGCGTCCGTCGCCGTCACGGACGCTTCGCCCTCGCCGGCGACGAAGTGCACCTTGTGCTGCGAGTCTCCGACGTCCTCGCCGATGCGCTCGACCAGTCCCGATGCCAGCACGGCCTCGGCATCCATGTCGATGAGCTGGTACTTGAACGAGGACGATCCGCTGTTGACGACCAGCACGACACTCATCGGGATGCCTCTCCCTGGGCCTGGATCGCCGTGATGGCGATCGTATTGACGATGTCGTCCACGAGCGCGCCGCGGGACAGGTCGTTGATGGGCTTGTTGAGCCCCTGCAGGACGGGCCCGATGGCCACGGCGCCGGCCGACCGCTGCACCGCCTTGTAGGTGTTGTTGCCGGTGTTGAGGTCGGGGAACACGAACACCGTCGCACGGCCGGCGACATCGGAGCCGGGCATCTTGGCTTTCGCGACCGCCGCATCAGCGGCGGCGTCGTACTGGATCGGACCCTCGACGAGCAGCTCGGGCGCCCGCTCGCGGACGAGCGCGGTGGCCTCCCGCACCTTCTCGACGTCCGCTCCCGTGCCCGACTCCCCCGTCGAGTACGACAGCATCGCCACGCGCGGCTCGATGCCGAACTGCTGGGCGGTGGCGGCGGAGGACACCGCGATATCGGCGAGCTGGGTGGCCGAGGGGTCGGGGATGACGGCGCAGTCGCCGTAGACCAGCACGCGGTCGGCGAGCGCCATGAGGAAGACCGAGGACACCACCGAGACGCCGGGCTTCGTCTTGATGATCTCGAAAGCCGGGCGGATGGTGTGGGCCGTGGTGTGCGCAGCGCCAGAGACCATGCCGTCGGCGAGCCCCAGGTGAACCATCAGCGTCCCGAAGTAGGAGACGTCCGTGACGCTGTCGGCGGCCTGCGCATAGGTGACGCCCTTGTGGGCGCGGAGGCGCTCGTACTCGTGCGCGAAGGTGTCGACGTGCGCGGCGTCGAAGGGCGACAGGACCTGGGCCGCCCCGATGTCGATGCCCAGCTCCAGCGCCCGCCCGCGCACCTCGGTCTCGTCACCGAGGATGGTGAGGTCGGCGATGCCGCGCGAGAGCACGGTGGCGGCGGCGCGGAGGATGCGATCGTCGTCGCCCTCCGGCAGCACGATGTGCTTGCGATTCGCCCGCGCGCGGTCCATGAGCCCGTACTCGAACATGAGCGGCGTCAGGACGGTGGCCTTCGCGAGCCCGAGAGAGCTGACCAGCGCCTCGGTGTCGACGTGGGTCTCGAACATCGCGAGCGCCGTGTCGTAGCGGCGCTGCGAGCCGGCGGCGAGTCGCCCGCGCGTCGACATGACCGTCAGCGCGGTCTCATAGGTGCCGAGGTCGGTTGAGAGGATCGGAAGCGTCACCCCCAGGCCGTCGATCAGCCGGTCGATGTCGTCGGGGAGCGGGAAGGGGCCGTTGAGCACGATGCCGGAGAGCGACGGGAAGGTGCCCGACCGATGCGCCAGGAGCGCGGCGAGCAGCACCTCGGTGCGATCCGCCGGAATGATGACGAGCGAGCCCTCGAGCAGACGGGGCAGGGCGTTGACCATCGACATCCCCGCGATCACCACCCCGAGGACCTCGCGGGACAGCAGCTCGTCATCGCCCTTCGTGAACGTGGCGTCGAGAGTGCGCATGACATCGCGCACCGCGGGCGCGACCAGGAGGCGGTCTTCCGGCAGAGCCCACACCGGAAGCCTGCCGTCCGGCGAGGGGCGCTCGGGCAGGTGCGCGGCGTCGACGACGGACTGGACCGTGGCGACGGAGTCGACCAGCACCTCCGGGTCCACCCGGTTGGCGATCACCGCGAGGAGCCCCGCGCGCCCGTTCACGAGCTCGGTGAGTGCGAGCGAGGCGATCTGGCCGAGCTCGCCGGGGGTGCGGGCGGGTGAGGTTCCGAGCTCCTCCCCCTGCCCCGCGCGGCCGCTCAGAACGAGCAGGACGGGAGCGCCGAGGTTGGCCGCGATGCGCGCGTTGTAGCCCAGTTCGGCGGGACTTCCGACGTCGGTGTAGTCGCTGCCCACGATCACGACCGCGTCGCACAGCCCCTCGACGGCCTTGTACCGCTCGATGATCCTCACGAGCGCGGCATCCGGATCACGGCGTACATCGTCGTAGGTGACGCCGACGCACAGGTCGTAGTCCAGGTCGACGCCGTCGTGGTCGAGCAGCATCTCGAGCACGTAGTCGCGCTCCGCCGTGGAGCGCGCGATGGGCCGGAAGACCCCCACTCGCGCCGTCGCGCGGCTCAGCGCATCGAGCACCCCCAGCGCGATCGTCGACTTGCCTGAGTGACCTTCGGCCGAGGTGATGAAGATGCTCTGCGCCACGAGGCCCACTCTATGGGCGGGCCGGATGCTGCGACCAGAGCGCCCGCCGGCTGTCACAGGACGTTCATCCTGCATCGCTAGGCTCGCGATCATGCCTCCGACTCCGGGCCTCGACGTCCCCGACCACCGCGGCCGGACGGGCCTGGACCGCACAGGTCTGGATCTCGACCGCAACCCGAACGTGCACGTGAGGGATGTCGAACTGCTGGCCTCCGCGTGGCACGTGCTGCGCAGGACCACGCTCGAGTACACGGACGCCACCGGCACCGTCTCGACCCAGCAGCGCGAGACCTACGACCGCGGCAACGGGGCGACCGTGCTGCTTTACGAGCCCGATCAGCGCACGGTCCTGCTGACGCGCCAGTTCCGCTACCCGGTCTACGTCAACGACCACCCCGACGGGATGCTCGTCGAGACGGCCGCCGGGCTGCTGGACGACGACGACCCCGAGACCGCGATCCGCCGCGAGGCTGTTGAGGAGACCGGCCTGGAGATCGGCGAGCTCCAGCACGTGTACGACGTGTACATGAGCCCGGGCTCGGTGACGGAGCGCATCCACTTCTACGCGGCGCCCTTCACGGCGGCGGCCCGCCTGAACGACCGTGCCGGACTCGCCGAGGAGGGCGAGGACATCGAGCTGGTCGAGCTCGGCATCGACGAGGCGCTCCAGTGGATCCGCGACGGCCGCATCCAGGACGCGAAGACGATCATGCTGCTGCACTGGGCGGTGCTCGAGGGCCCGTTCGCGCGGTAGTCCCGCCGCGTCGCGTCACCGGCATCCGGGCATGAAAAGACTCTCCGCGCACCCGGCAGAGCCTGGTTACCCTTGCTACGTTTCCGTCCTGGGGGAGTTGGCCTGGATGCCGCCGCGCGGAGAGCTGTGAACAGTCTACCCGTCCCACGACGTGTCGATGTCAGCCGGGTATCAGCGCACGGGCTGTTCAGGCCCTTCCCAGCCCTGTGCTATTGAGGCGCGGCTAGGATCGATCGAAGGGCGACGATGCCCCGTCGCGACAGTGGAACCCGAGGGAATCGCATGACCGAAACGGCGACGACGGATGCCTTGACAGCCGATGCGATCGCGCTCGACGCAAGCGGATTCGCCCGTGCGACCGACGACATCCTCGCCTCGATCGGCAGTGTCATCGACGGAAAGCCGGATGCGGTGCGGTCCTCGCTCGTGTGCCTGCTCGCGGAGGGGCATCTGCTCATCGAGGACGTCCCCGGCGTCGGCAAGACGATGCTGGCGAGGGCACTTGCCGCCACGGTCCACGCGACGGTCCGGCGCATCCAGTTCACCCCGGATCTGCTCCCCGGCGACGTCACCGGCGTGAGCGTCTTCAACCCCCTGGAGCGCGAGTTCGAGTTCAAGCAGGGCGCGATCTTCGCCAACATCGTGATCGCCGACGAGATCAACCGGTCGTCCCCCAAGACCCAGTCCGCCCTGCTCGAGGCCATGGAGGAGCAGCAGGTCACCGTCGACGGGCACTCCCATCTCCTGCCGACGCCGTTCCTCGTCGTGGCGACCCAGAATCCCCTCGAGATGGAGGGCACGTACGCCCTCCCCGAAGCGCAGCGCGACCGCTTCATGATGCGGATCTCGATGGGGTACCCCGACGCCAGGTCCGAGGCGCTCATGCTGCGGCAGCGCGACTCCGTCAACCCGCTCGAGGCCATTCGCGGCGTCGTCACGGCTGCCGAGGTCTCGGCGCTCATCGCGTGGGCGCGCGCCGTGCACGTGGCTCCCACGATCGAGGACTACGCGGTCGCGCTTGCGCAGGCGACCCGCAGCCACTCGGATCTGCGGCTGGGGGCCAGCCCCCGCGCGACGCTGCAGCTGGTGCGGGCGGCGAAGGTGTGGGCCGCTCTCGACGGCCGCGAGTTCGTCATCCCCGATGACATCACCGCCCTCCTCATCCCCGTCTTCGCGCACCGCCTGATCCCCACCCGCTCGGCGGGCGGCTCACGGGCGCGCTCGGGAGCCGACGCCGTGACCATGATCCTCGAGCGGATCGCGCAGAGCGTGCGCGTGCCGATCGCCGCCCGACCCTGAAGTCCGGACCGACATGCCCGCCCGAATCGCCGTGAGGTCGTCATGAGACGGCTGTGGCCACTCACTGCCCGGGGCACGGGTGCGCTCGCCCTCGGCGTCGGCTGCTTCATCCTGGCGAACGAGATCGGCGTCGTCGAGCTGATGTACTTCGGGATGCTGCTTCTCGGAGTGCTTGCGGCCGGCTGGGTGTCTCTGCGCCTCGTGCGGCGCACCGACCGCGTCTCGCGCTCGCTCTMCCCCGACATCGGCACCGTCGGACGCACCTCGACGGTGATCGCCCGGCTCGGCGTGCGGTCGCCGTTCGCGATGTCGCCCGGCACCTGGGAGGACGGGCTTCCCGTGGGAATCGACGGCACGGCCCGAGGCGCCTTCCCTGCCGTCGGCTCCGGCTTCAGCGGCGCGGAGAAGGTGCTCGAACTCGAGTACACCATCACGGGCGCCCGGCGCGGCATCCACTCCCTCGGCCCCCTCACGGTGACCTCGACCGACCCGTTCGGGCTGACCCGGCGGAGGACCGTGTTCAGCGACCACACGAAGGCGACCATCGCCCCCGCCGCCATTGAGCTCTCGCCGCTCACCAACCTGCTCGGCGATGCGGGCGGAACACTCCATTCGCAGACCAACCACCTCGGTCAGGGCGCTGACAATCTCGTCGCGCGTCCGTACGCTCCCGGCGATTCGATGCGCCGGATCCACTGGCGGGCTTCCGCGCACCGCGGCGACCTGATGGTGCGCCAGGAGGAGCAGGAGTCCACCCCGGATGCCGTCGTCATCCTCGACAGGGGCGTGCTGCGCTACTCCGCCGACGCCATGAGGGCCACCGGAGCGGATGCCGGGTTCGAGGCCGCGGTCTCGGTCGCGGTGTCGGTCATCGCCCGGCTGGTGCACGACGGCTACGCGGTCGACATCATCGACTCGGACGGCACGCCGCTGGCTGAGCGCATCGAGGGCGGCGACACGACCGCCGTCGAGGACGTCCGCACGCACTTCGCTGCTCTGACGGCCCGGCGCGACGATCACCTCGTCGCGCTTCCCAAAGTCTTCCACGGCGTCATGACGGGCCCTGTCATCCTGATCGTCGGGCGACTGGACCGAGCGGATGCCGAGGCCCTCGCACCGGTCGTCCACCACAGCTCGCTGCCGATCCTGTTCGCGGTGTCCCCCTCCCGTGACGCCCTCGACCGGGCCTTCGACGTCGGGTGGCATGCGGCATCCATCGCTCCGGAGAGCGACCTCGCGAGCACCTGGACGGCTGTCGTCGAGCGAGGAGTGAGTCGTGCGTTCCGCTGAGCGCGTGCGCGCCGAAGAGTCGCCTACCTCGGCGGCCGCGCCGCGTCGACCCGCGGACGACCGGGACCTCCGCCGCCCGCCTGATCTCGGGCTGACGATCGGCGTCCTCATCGCCATCGTGGCCGCCCTCGTGCCCGTCACGGGCGTCATCCGCCCGTGGCCGTGGCTCCTGGGAGCGGCGCTGCTGTCGGCGACGGTCCTCGCCGTCGGGTATGTCGCACGCCGCCATCGACTCCCGGCGGTGGCGGTGAGCCTGCTCGAGGCCGCCGCCTGGGCCCTCGCGCTGACTTTCGTGTTCTTCCGCGACACAGCGCTCCTGTGGATCATCCCGACCCCCGCCACTGTGCGCGCGGTCGGTGAGTCCCTCACCGAAGCGTCGAACGAGATCGCACTCGGCGCCGCACCGCTGGAAGCGGGGGCCGGACTGGCGTTCCTCATCGTCGGCGCCACCGCGCTGCTCGCGATCATCATCGACCATGTCGTCCTGACGGCCCGGATGCCGCTCCTCGCCGCCGTCGGGTTGATTGCGGTGTCGCTGATCCCCTCCATCGCGGTGCCCCGCGGCGTGGACGTGGCGGCCTTCGTGATGCTCGCGGGGGCGGTGCTCTACCTGATCCGGGCCGAGACGCGCACGCGCGAGCCGAAGGCGGACCGCGCGGGATCCCGCTCCGCAGGCGCCACCGCCACCGCCCTCGGAATCGGCGCGGTCGCCGTGATCGTCGCGATCGTCTCGGCCCCGCTCCTTCCGCAGCCCTCTGTGCAGCCGGGAGCCGGCGGTATCGGGACCGGTCCGGGCATCGACGTCTCCCTGCAGCTCGGGGACGACCTGCGCAGACCTCGCGAGACGGTCGCCCTCACCGTGCGCTCGACACTCCCCGGAGCGCCCTACCTGCGTGCGGCGACGCTCTCGCACTTCGACGGCGGGCTCTGGGAGCCCGATCACGGGCGCTCTGTTCCGCTCGCGAGCGAACTCGCCCTCAGCGAGGTGGAAGTCGCGACGGATGTCCGGGTCAGCGAGTACACGACGACCGTGGAGGTCAAGGATCTCGTCTCACCCTGGCTGCCGGTGCCGTACCCCGCTGTGGGGGTGTCCGGACTGGAGGGCGAATGGGATGCCGTTCCCTTCAACCGCACGGTGCTCAGCCGCCAGTCCACGACCTCCGGGCAGCGCTACGAGGTCGTGACCCATGTGCCGAGGCCCTCTCTCGAGCAGATCGAGGCCGCCTCCTCGAGGGACTCCCAGATCACGGACGAGACGCGGGACCTGCCGGGCGGGATGCCGCCGATCATCGCCGAGACGGCAGCCCTCGTGACGGAGGGAGCCGGGAGCGACTACGAGTCCCTCGCGATGCTTCAGCGCTGGTTCCGCAGCACCGGCAACTTCCGGTATTCCCTGGACTCCCCGGTCGAGGATCGCTTCGACGGCAGCGGCGCGCAGGCGGTCGCGCGGTTCCTCGACGTGCGCGAGGGCTATTGCGTCCACTTCGCTTCTGCCTTCGCACTGATGGCGCGGACGCTCGGGATGCCGTCCCGCATCGTCGTCGGATATCTCCCCGGAACCGCGACCACGGACGAAGTGGATGGTCAGACGCTCTACCAGGTCGCCAGCAGTCAGCTGCACGCGTGGCCCGAAGTGTACTTCCAGGGCATCGGGTGGATCGCGTTCGAGCCGACCGTGGGGCTCGGGACGCCGACGAGCTTCTCCCCCGCCGCGACGCTGGGCGACAATGCCGGGCAGGGCGAGGACGTCGAGCCGGCTCCCTCCGCGTCAGCATCGGCACTTGACCCCCGGGCGGACGAGGACATCCCCGACCAGGGCGCGGCAGGTCCGGGATTCTCGTCGACGACCATCAACCCGCTCCCCGTGTTCGGCATGGTGATCGCGGGGCTCGCCGCTCTGGCGATTCCTGCGCTCCTTCAGGGCGCCCGCACGCGGCGGCTCCTGCGTGCCGCCCGGCAGGGCGACGCTGTCGCGGCCTGGACGGTGGTGCAGGATGCCGCGATCGACCTCGGCATCCCCGTTCCGGCAAGCGATTCTCCGCGGTCGCTCGGCCATCGCCTGATCCATGCCCACGGGGCTCCGCTCGAGGCCACCACCCGCCTGGTGAGTGCGATCGAGCGCGCGAGCTACTCCTCCGTAGGCAGGACTGCCGCCGACGCCTCGATGGCAGATGCCGCCGCGGCCGTGCGGGCGGGGCTCCTCGCCGAGCTCCCCTCGGGCAGACGCGCCCTTGCAGTGCTCGTCCCACGCTCGCTCGTCATCCGTCCCGGCTCCGTCTACGCCGGCGCGGGGGCCCGGGCGTCTGCGACGCGCTGACAAGCGTCGAGCGCCCACGGTTCGGCGGCCCACCCCGCACCAGGTAGAATGTCCTTCGGCCCTTGGGGCCTAGGAGGATTCGCCTAGTGGCCTATGGCGCACGCTTGGAAAGCGTGTTGGGTGAAAGCCCTCGGGGGTTCGAATCCCCCATCCTCCGCACCGAGATGCCTCGCGACGTATGTCGCGAGGCATCTTTCGTCTCTGCGGCGATCGTTTCCCGATCGCGGTGATGTTTCCTGTGAGGTTTCTCAGTCTGGGCGTCGTCGGCCCGATGCTCTTCAGATGTTCGCCCGTCATCGTGATACCGGCCGGCGGTCGACCAGGATGCGGGGTGCGAGGGTGTCGCAACTCGATTACGAGATCACAGCCGCACCGGCTGACCGTGTTCAGCGCGGCGATCGCTCCGCGCTGATCCTCGGGGTGGTCGGCGGAGTGATCGGGTTCGCAGGATCGTGGGTGCCGTCGTACTGGGGTGACGAAGCAGCCAGCGTCATGTCCGCCACCCGGACATGGCCGAGCCTCGGAGAGATGCTGGCGCACGTCGACGCCGTTCACGGTCTCTACTACGCGCTCCTTCACGTATGGGTGGGCACGTTCGGGCCGTCCGAATTCGCGACGCGCGCCCTCAGTTCGGTCGCAGTGGGCTTCATGGTGGCCGGAACGGTCGTGCTGGTGCGCGAGTTCGGAACCGCTCGGATGGCGGTGCTGACCGGCATCCTGTCGGCAGCCCTGCCCCGCACCACATACATGGCCACCGAAGCGCGCTCCTACGCCCTGGGAGCGGCAGCGGCGGTCTGGGCCACTGTGCTTCTGGTGAGGGTGCTCCGCGGCTCCCCTGCGCGCAGCCGGTGGTTCGGATATGCCGCGGCGATGGCGCTGTGCATGTATGACTTCCTCTATCTCGGGCTGCTGCTGCTCGTGCACGGACTTTTCGTCGTGGTGCTGCACCGCCGGGAAGCGCAGCGGTGGGCACGGGCGGCGGGGATGTCGCTGCTGCTGGCGCTCCCGATCATCGTGGCGGGCTATCGGGAGCGACGGCAGATCAGGTTCCTCGAGCGACGTCACTACGCCACCGCCGCACACGTTCTCACCAAGCAGTGGTTCGGGTATCCGCTTCTCGCGGCTGCCGCGTGGCTCGTGATCGTGTGCGCGCTCGTCTGGCTGGTCGCCGCAATCCGTCGGAGTCGCGCCAGGGACGAGGGGTTGATCGCCCTCACACTTCTCGCGGTCTTCTGGCTCAGCATCCCCACAGCCGTGCTCCTTGTCGCAGATGCCACCGTCGCCCCGGTGTACAACGTCCGCTACCTTTCGTTCTGCGCACCGGCAGCGGCCATTCTGCTGGCGGTGGGCGTGCGGGGTCTTTCGCGCGTGACGTGGCCTGCTCGTCGCGGTGCTGTGACGGCAATGGTGTGCGCGGTGCTGATCGGCAGCGCCCCGGCGTACGTCGGGCAGCGCACGCCATGGGCGAAGGACGGGGGCAGCGACTGGAGGGCCGTGGCCGACTATGTGCAGGCGAACGCGGCGCCCGGCGCCGCCGTCGTCTTCGATCAGTCCACGAAGCCCTCACGGGATCCGCGGATCGCGCGGGATCTCTACCCCCGCGCCTTCGCCGGTCTGCGGGACATCGCCCTCGAAGCGGCCTATGAGAGCCGGACGCACCTGTGGGATCGGACGGCGCCCAACGCGCAAGCGGTGTCCCGCCTCGACGGCGTGGGCGATGTGTGGGCCGTGGAGCTCACCACGAGCACCGACAGGCCCGCCGACATCGCCCTGCTCGAGCACCTGGGCTACGAGCTCGAGTCATCCCACCTCGTTCACCGCACCACGGTGTACCACCTGGTCGAGGAGTGAGCCGATGGCCCTCCGAACCGCCATTCCAGACCCACCACTCATGAGGAGCACGATGTTCGACACCATTTTCGGTCTGCCACTTCATCCCCTCGTCGTCCATGCAACGGAAGTCCTCGTTCCTCTCGCCGCAGCGTTCGTGGTCCTCACCGCCGCCTGGCCGCGCTTTCGCCGTTGGTCCGGCTACCTGACGCTCGGCCTCACGCTGGTCGCGCTGGTGCTCGTACCGATCTCGAAGGAGTCCGGTGAGGCGCTGGAAGAGCGTGTGAGTGAGAACGCACTCATCGAGAGGCACGCCGAGCTCGCGGACGGCCTCTTGCCGTGGGTCATCGGGCTCGTCGTCGTGGCCGCAGCGCTGCTGTGGTGGAACCTCCGAGAAAGGCGGGCGAGCGCCTCCGCCTCATCCGAGCACGACGCGAAGGCCGGTCCGCGATGGATCGCCATCACCCTGATCGCCCTCGCCCTGGTCGCAGCGGGCGGAACGACGGTGCAAGCGGTTCTCATCGGCCACAGTGGAGCGACCGCCGTGTGGTCAGGAGAAATGTGACACCTCCCATCGGTGAGGAATGCGGCGCGGCCGCGGAGTCCTCCCGGAGACAGCGAAGTGCGCGGGTCCTCCCATGCAAGGGGGTGGGCGGGCGCAGATTCGACTCGTAACGTCCTCGCATGGCCAAGGCGACGAAGGGTGACGATCGTCCGGGCGCCGACCGGTGGGTGCCGCCCGGAGCGGATCTCGATGCCCTCCGGAGGGCGGCCGAGAAGTGTCGCGGCTGCGAGTTGTGGCGCGACGCGACGCAGGTCGTGTTCTCCCGTGGATCAGCGGGCGCGCCCATCATGATCGTCGGCGAGCAGCCGGGCGATCGCGAAGACAGCACGGGCGAACCGTTCGTCGGGCCCGCAGGGCGCCTGCTCGCCGAGGCGATCGAGGCCGCTGGCATCGATCCACGAGACACGTACGTGACGAACGCCGTGAAGCACTTCCGCTTCGAGCGCCGCGGGAAGCGACGCATCCACGAGAAGCCCGCCGTCGGCCACATCGTGGCATGCCATCCCTGGCTGGCAGCGGAGATGGATGCTGTGCGGCCCGGGGTGATCGTGGCACTCGGAGCCACCGCCGCCCACTCCCTCCTCGGCAGGACCGTGAAGATCGGGGAAGTCCGCCGCGTCGTGCTCGAGGCCCCCGATCCCGCGGGGACTCCAGTCGTGGTCACCGCGCATCCGTCCAGCATCCTGCGCCTGCGTGACGATGCTGAGCGTCGTGCGGCGTTCGATGCCCTCGTCGACGATCTCCGTCTGGCCGCGGAATTGCTGGAATGAGGAGCGCTCGCCGGCCTGCGGGGAACCCGATCCCGCTCGTCGCTCCCCCGCTCAGCGCCGCCGCTCGCTCCATGCCGGCGGCTGAGAGGCCCACGCGGCCGAGCGCTCGTCGCGCTCGCTGATGAGGGCCGCGAGCCTCAGGCGCGCCAGCGCCTCCTTCCGGACGGTGCGGATTCGGGCGGCGTCGCCCTGCATGGCTTCGGGACCGGCGATCGACCACCACCGGTCGAGGGCGTCGAAGACCTCCGCCGCATCCTGCGGATCGAGGAGGTCGCCGGTGAGCCGGGCGACCCCGGTCTGACGGCCGGAGCGATCGGCCTGGAACGCGTGGAACCAGAGAATGATCGCGGCGACACCGGCGCATGCCAGCATCGTGAGGCCCGCCGTCTGCGGAAGTGCGCGGTACGTGTCGACCTCACTCCATCGGAAGATCACCACGCCGGCCGCGGCCAGCAGCCACAGCATCCCGAAGATGAGGTGGATCACCGCCGGAGCGCGCGACCCCCAGAGCGACCCGTTCGCGCGGCGCGGCTCGAGCCACCACAGCAGCGACACGGAGACGACGGCAAGGATCCCGGCGGGCAGCAAGGCGTCCTGCAGCGGAAGCGGACTGCTGCGGGGGGTGGCGATCAGCGCCACGGCGATCGTGCCGAGGACGAACGCCGCCCCCAGCGCTGCGCGATGCAGGTCCGTCGATGTCCGCACTCTCGCCGCCACCGGATCGCGTCGCTCATTGGCCGCCCGGACCGCGTCCGCCCGAGCGCGCTCGTGATCGGCGCGCATCCGGGGATCGGACGCGAGCACAGCGACTCGCCATGCATCCTCGAGGGCCGCACGGGCGTCGGGATAGTCGGCGTCGAACAGGATGAGGTCAATCCGCCCCAGGGTGCGCTCGTTCAAGCCCGTCGCGGGGCGGTGTCCGGCTCCGGCCATCGTCTCCTCCTCGCACCTCGTCGGGAGTCCGGCTGCTGCCCGCGGTGCTCGGGGAGGAGCGCGGCGCGGGGTCAGTGCCGACTGTGGTCGCCGAGGTCGGGCTTCGCCCTCAGCACGTCGGCGATCTCCTCCTCGGGACGGGGCGCGACATTCTCGTCGTCCTCGAGCTCGGGGACGGAGGACTCATCGGGGCCGGGAACATGGCGGTGAGAGGAGTGTTCGTCGGGTGTGCTCACATCGAATCCTTCCGGTCCGCAGCACCCTCAGCGTATGCCGGTTCTGCTCCCGGGTCGCCTGGTTCCGCGCACGGGAATCCGACGACCCCGACTCCTCGGCGGCGGTCGCGATGCCGGCCAGGGCCGCATACACGCATCATGCGCGACTCTCAATCCCCGGGATGCGGAGCATGGGGCGTCGTAGCGTCGAGGCATCCCACGATCGAAAGGTGAAGTCATGGCTGCCAACGCGACCAAGAACAGTGCCCCGAGCAAGAACAGCACCTCGAGCACGACGGCCGGCTCGACCGCCGCGAAGAACCGCCGCCGGCCCGCCAAGAGCGGTGCCATGCTGACGAACGAGCAGAACGCCGAGAGCGGCTTCCGTGCGACGGAGTCACTCAGCGACAACCTCCAGAAGGTGCTCGTCGACCTCATCGAGCTGGCGAGCCAGGGCAAGCAGGCGCACTGGAACGTCGTCGGCAAGAACTTCCGCGACACGCACCGGCAGCTCGACGAGATCATCGAGGCTGCCCGCGAGTTCAGCGACACGATCGCCGAGCGCATGCGCGCACTGCACGCGCTCCCCGACGGGCGCAGCGACACGGTCGCCGAGACGACGACGCTTCCCGAGCTGCCGCAGGGCGAGATCGACACCGCCGAGGTCATCGACCTGGTGACCGAGCGACTCGAAGCGGTGATCGGCACCTGTCGCGATGTGCACGACGACGTCGACGACGAGGATCCGACGAGCGCCGACATCCTGCACGCGATCCTCGAGTCGCTCGAGCAGTTCGCCTGGATGGTGAGCGCCGAGAACCGCACGCCCGTGCGCTGAGCGAAGGCTCTCGGGCGGCTCTTGTCGCGTGTCGGTGGGTCGTGATTGTGTGACGACATGGATGCTGCGACCTCCGCCGACGGAACCCGGATCGCCTACGACCAGCGGGGCGACGGCCCCGCGGTCGTGATCGTCAACGGAGCGCTTTCGCTCGCCGCCGACGCGGCGGGGATTGCGGATGCGCTCGCGGAGGCCGGCTTCCGCGCCGTGACCTGGGACCGGCGTGCGCGCGGATCGAGCGGCGACCGCCGCGGTTCGACGCCCGAGGACGAGGTCGCCGACCTCGCCGCTGTCATCGAGGCAGTCGGCGGGGAGGTGATCGTCCTCGGGCACTCGTCCGGGGMGGTCCTCGCGCTCTTCGCCGCTTCGCTCGGCGTTCCGGTCCGTGCACTGTTCCTCTCCGAGCCCCCGTTCCGCTTCGGCGTCGACGAACCTGCGGCGGATCTCGCCGACAGGCTGCAGCGCCTGGTCGACGAGGGGAAGGGCGAGGATGCCGTCGCCACCTTCCAGATCGAGGGGGTCGAGCTGCCGCGCGAGATGGTCGAGGCCGGCCGCGCCAATGGGCAGCTCGCGTCGCTCGCGCCGCTGGGCCAGTCAACGGTGTACGACGTCGCCTTGACCCGGCAGGTTTCTGTGCCCACTCCGCAGATGCTCCGCGTCGCGCCACCCGTGACCGTGATCCGGGGCGAGCAGACCTTCCCCATCCTCGTCACGGCGGCGGATCGGCTCACCGAGTCGATGCCCCACGCCGAGCTCGTCATCGTCCCGGAGTCGGTCATGCATCGACCCGACCCCGTCGCGACGGCGCGTGTCGTGCGCCAGCGCGTGGTCTGAGAGCGATCGCGGCTAGCTCGGGAGGGCGAGCGGCAGCTCGCGGTCGTGGTCCCACGGCTCGGTCCACCCGAGCTGATCGAAGAGCGCGTCCAGCAGCATCCCCGTGAATCCCCAGACGAGGTGATCACCGGTCTCGTGCCCAACCAGGAAGCCGGGCCCACGCCACTCCTGGCCGTCGCGGCGGATCAGCGTGACCCCGCGATGGGCGGGGTTCAGCAGGTCGGCGACCGGCGCCCGGAACACGGCGGAAGACTCCGCTTCATCGACGACATGCACGGGGGACGGATGCCGCCACCACCCGAGCACCGGCGTCACCACGTGCAGCGAGTAGACGAGGGGAACGTCCGCCAGGGCCCCCAGCACTTCGACCCCCGAGGGATCGAGCCCCGTCTCCTCCTGCGCCTCCCGCAGCGCGGCTGCGACCGTGTCGTCGTCTGTGGGGTCGACGCGACCGCCGGGGAAGGCGACCTGGCCGGGGTGCGACCGCAGCGTGGAGGCGCGAGCGAGGAGGAGCACATCCAGATCGCGGGACACGGCGTCGTCGCGGGCATCGCGGTCGGCCGACAGCGAGTCGAGCACGCCGAAGAGGAGCAGCACCGCGGCGGGGCGGGCATCCGGGACTGCCGGCAGGTCGATGAGCGGCCGGCCCTCCCCTGCGGCCGCGCGTCCGGCGAGGGCTGCGAGCTGCGCCCGGGCGCTCGAGGAGGTCGACGGCACGCGCACGTGATCAGGCTACGCGTGCGAGGCGACGTCCTCGGCCGACTGGCACAGGATGTAAGGAGTCGCGGGGGTCACGGGCGGGGGGCGGTGGCAGCGTCTCGCTCCGCCGTCCGGTACAGCTCGGCGGGGCGACCTCGGCCCTCGCTGAACAGATCACCCGTCGGCCGAAGGCCGGGCAGCATCGACCTCCGGAACGTGTCGGGCAGCAGCGGCTCGCCCTGCACGGCCTCGTGCACCTGGCGGAGGCGCCGCATCGTGAACGGCTGCTCGAGCAGCCGCGAAGGATCGGGCGAGCGTCGGTAGTCCTCACGCAGAGCGTCGACGGCGAAGGCCACGATCTCGGCGTGGTCGTACGTCAGCGCCGGCAGCTCGTCGACGGGGACCAGCTGGGTGCGGTCCCTCAGCGGCAGCTGACGAACCGGCACGACGTCATAGTGCGCGACGCTCAGGACCCAGCCGCGGTCATCGCGGTCGGGCTCGTCGAACACGCGCAGCTGGCGAGGCTCGAGCCCGTCCACCCCCGCCTTCTCGCGCAGCGATCGCAGCGCTGCCTCCGCCAGCCGCTCGCCGGGATGGACGAAAGTGCCGGGCAGGCGCCAGTGCGGGGGGCCGCCGCGCACGGCATCGTTCGTCAGGGTCAGCAGCACGCTCAGGCGCGATTCGCGGAGGGTCAGCACCGCGGTGTCGACGGCGACGGACGGCCGGACGTATTCCTCGAGTGCGCGGCCGGCGCTGTCGCGGTAGGTCACGAGGGGATTTTACGCCGGTCTGCGTCAATACGCGCAGAAGCCGGCTGCAGCCGGTGCATCCGCGGTGCTGCGAACGACCCGGGATGGGCGCCCGGGAAGGGACGGATCCTCCGCCGACGCACGGTGCTCAACGTCGGCGCGATCCCTGTCTACGACTGGCCGGCGAAGACGCGCGCAGACCATTTCGCCGAGGGCGTGAGGCCGTTCGAACCGCTCGAATTCCCCGCGTGGGCACGTGTCCAGGACGGGCCGATCCGGGTCGGCTGCAATGGGAGCGAGAGCGGCCGCACCCAGGTAACGTTCAGATAACGTCCAGAAAAGACATGCAGGATCAGGGTTTTGTATCCGCAAAGCGGCTGCGACGCGTCTATCCGATGGCGCGAACGACTGATACGGAACCCGAATCTATGCGCTCCAGCTCGTCTTCCACGCCTACTCGCAGAACCCAGAGAAACGTCGAACGTCGTGCCCGTCGCCGCCCCGCGATCGTCGCTGGCGGCATCGCCGCTGGGCTTCTCACGGCAGTGGGATTCGCGGGAGCCGTGCCCGTCTCCTATGCCTCGGCATCGGGGACCTATCCGACCTTCGCGCTCGCCTCGTACAGCACGACCGCCGTACCCACTCCGGTCGTCGCGGAGGTGGCACCGGATGCTGTCACCGCTGACGCCCGCCAAGTCGTCGCCGCCGCTGATGCGTCCGTCGCCGCCGCCGCGGCCGTCTCGTCCGATGTCGCGGCGTCCGGCCTCCCGGTCAACGCACCCACGACCTCCGTCGACGCGACCGCCCTCACCGAGGCCGCCGACCGGCTCGAGCTCGGCATCGGGCACCTTCCGGACGTCATGCTCCCTGACGTCGCGGACGACGTGAGCGAGCTCGCCACCTCCGTCGACGAGCAGGTCGCCAGCCTGCGGGGCGCCCTCGACGCCGCGATCGCGCTCAAGGCCCAGCAGGAGGCCGAGGAGAAGGCCCGCAAGGAGGCGGAGGAGAAGGCGCGCCAGGAAGCTGCCGCGGCCGCTGCCGCCGCTGCCGCCAAGGCCGCTGCTCCCGCTGCCCCCAAGGCCGCCGCGCCGGCACGAAGCACCTCTGCCCCGTCCGTCCCGATCCCCAGCGGCAACGGGAACGGCGATAACAGCCCGGCCGGCGCACAGGCGTACGCGGCATCGCGCTTGGGGGCGTACGGCTGGGGAAGCGACCAGTTCGGGTGCCTCGTGTCGCTCTGGAACAGGGAGTCGGGCTGGAACTACCAGGCCTACAACCGCGGCAGTGGCGCCTTCGGCATCCCGCAGGCACTCCCTGGCAGCAAGATGGGCAGCGCCGGAGCCGACTGGCAGACCAACGCCGCCACCCAGGTCAACTGGGGCCTCGGGTACATCTCAGGTCGCTACGGCAGCCCCTGCGGCGCGTGGGGTCACTCGCAGTCGACCGGCTGGTACTGATCTACGGCTCGACCGCTTGACGCCACAGTTCGTGAAGCCGGCGGTTCGCCTCGGCGGAGATCCGGTTCCCGGAACGGAACTGGAACCGCCAGGCGACTTCCGGCACGACGACCTCGAGGATGTCGCGCGGGACGCGGTCGCTCTCGACCACGAGCGAGTCGAACGCGACGTCGACGAATCTCGCGGTGCGCGTGGGATCGGCGAAGTGCACGTCTTCGTAGGTGTCGGTCAGCACCAGGCCGTGCCCGATGATGCCGTGTGATCCGCCCTGCCGCAGCAGCCAGGCATCCGTTCCCGGGTCGACCGCACGCCGTGACCCGACAGACCATTGGGTGACGTACGGCGTCCCACGCGTCACGCTGTCGACGACGGCGGCATAGGAGCCGGGCCACTCATCCCACAGCCCGGGGTTCCAGCCCATGATGACCCCTTCGCCGGGTCCGGGCGGCCGCGGTGCTCTGCCCGTCACACGAACTCCAACTGCCCCCGCACGATGGAGTCGCCGGAGTGCGTCGGGTCGCCGTCGATGGGCTCGAACGAGATGTCGACCAGGTCGTACTCGGAGAGGTCCACGCCTTCGGGTATCGGGAACGAGCCGGAGCTCCCCTGGAGGACGCCCACGCTGATGAGGGCGGCGCCGTCGTTGCGGATGAGCCACACCTCGCGATAGTCGTCAGCGTCGACCTCGCCTTCCAGGGTGACGGTGAGGGTACGAGTGCCGTCGCGGCCTTCTTCGACCTCGGCGGTCCCCGCTGCTTGGGGGTGCGAGGGGAACGCCTCCAGCGCAGCCGTCGCGATGGGGCTGGGCGCGAGGCGCCCGATCCCGACCCAGAGCCCCGCGCCGACCACGAGAATGAGCGCGACCGAGGCCGCGAGAGCCCACAGCACTCCCATCGAGCGGCGGCGGCGTGTTGCGGGTGCGGGTGACGCGGGTGCGGGTGACGCGGCGACAGCGGCAGCAGGCGGGTCCGCGGCATCCGGAGCGCCATCGCGGGTTGACTGCCAGGTCGCGCGGTGATCCACGGGCACGTCGGCATGCCCGCCGCCTTCGGTCCTCTCCGAGCCGGCGTCGTGCATCGGGGATGCGACGGGGGGGCTCAACGCGAGCTCTTCGGCGATCCGGTCCCACACGCGCGCAGGCGGCACGTCGAGCTCGGCCTCGTCCATGGTGGAACGCGCGACGAGCACCGCGTGAGACATCTCGGCGACCTCCGCCGTGCACTGCGGGCAGGACTCGAGATGCTCGCGCTCATCGGTGGAGGCAACGGGCTCCCCCAGCGCGATCAGGGCGAGCTGTTCCGGGTCAAGGTGTGACACCAGTCACCTCCAATCGGTTGCGCATGCGGATGAGACTTCGTCTGATGTGGCTCTTCACGGTACCCAGCGGCATATCGAGTCGGCGCGCGATCTCCTCGTGAGTGAGATCGTCGAAGAAGGCCAGCCGCATGACCGCCTGGGCGTCGGGTTCGAGCTGCTGCATCTCGTTCGCGACGAGCAGCGACTCCGAGAGATCCGGCGGCTCGCGTACCAGGTCGTCGGGGCGCGTCACGCGCTCCATCTCCGCCTGAAGTGCGCGGATCTTGGCGCGCGATTCGTGCATGTCCGCGATGCGCCGGCGGGCGATCGCGACGAGCCAGGTCGACAGACGCGCCTTCGATGAGTCATAGCTCGCGCGCGAGGTCCACGCCGAGACGAAGGTGCGCTGTGTGACGTCCTCGGCGTCGCCGCGGTCGCCGAGCGATCGGAGGGCGAGCGTGAAGACCACCGGCGACCAGCGCCGGTACACCTCGGCGAGCGCCCGCTCGTCGCCCGCCACGAAACCCTCGTTGAGGAGGGCCTCGGCGTCCTCGGGTTCATTCACTGCGGCCTCGCAATCGCCACCACGTTATCTCGATAGTGCCCTGTCGCGCTGTCGAACGGGCCGCCGCACGTGATGATCACGAGTGCGGGGTCGCCCTCTCGCGCGAACAGGTCGGATGTCGGCAACGCGGTCTTCTCGTAGAGATCAAGCGACTCGACGACGAAAGTCCGTGTCGATCCGTCCGCGCCATCGAGGGTCACCACTGCTCCTGGGCCGATGTCCCGCAGCCGCGCGAGCGGGCCGATCGAGTAGTCCGGGGCATCCACGTGCGCGGCGACCACGATGTGGCCCGCGGTGGCGGCGGCATCCGGACCGTATCGGTACCAGCCTGCGACGGCGGGATCCCTCGGGAGCTGCATCTGACCGTTGGCTTCCACACCCACTCCGGTCACGGGCATGTCGACCCCGACCGAGTCGATGCGCAGCCTGCGGGGCTCGATGGGGGTCGTTGCGGGCGCAAGCTGGGCCGGGGCGACGGGGACCTGCACGAGAGGCGTGGGTGAGGCGGTGCGCGAGGGCAGGGATGCGGGGGAAGAGGGCGTGGGGCTCGGCCTCCATTCCCCCGCATCTGACGGCGTGCACGCCACAAGACACGCCGCCAGGCACGCCGCGAGCGCCGTGCCGATGAGGGTGGCCATCGCCACTCCGTCCCGGGCGTGCACTCGCGGCGTGCCCTGTCGCATCAGCGCTGCGCCTGGTGCCGGCGCCGGAGGGCGAACGCGGATCCGGCCGCGACCGCGATGGCGAGCGCGCCGGCGCCTGCCATGGCCACGAGCGAGGTGGTCGCGTCGCGCTGAGCGAGGTATCCGGCCGTGCCCGACGGGACTCCGCCCGGGTTCGAGTGGAGGCCGGAGACGCTCTGCACGGCGAGGGCCAGGTTCTTGTCCGCAGCGCTCCCCCACGCGTACACGATCGTCAGCACGCCGTCCTGGATCGGCACGTCTGCCGGGCCGAGCACGGGCTCGGTCGTCCCCGCGAGCGCGACGGCCGCCGAGACGGTGCTCGCCGGCAGGTCGAGCGTGGACTCGTTCGGGTTGGCGAGGTCCTCGATGACGGGGGCACCGCCGGCGAGGATGTCGACCGCCGGAGCTGCGGCGATGTGGCGGACGGTGAGGCGGCCCTGGCCGGGCGCCGTCGTCGCCGTGTTGTTCTCGAACAGCTTGAGAGAGGGGGCACCGCTCTCGCTGAGGTACGCCGCGGCGGTGTAGTTCTTGCCTGCGACAAGGGTGATCGTGGCCGGACCGAGCACCGGCGACGAGGCATCGGCGGCATCCGTTGCCGTCAGCGCCACCTCGTAGTCACCGGCGGGAAGATCAAGAGGACCGGCGAGGTCCCCGGGCTGGAAATCGTCGAGCGTGAGCGCTCCGTTCACATACACGTCGACGGGCGTGTTCGGGATGCCGTGCAGCACCGAGAGCTGCGCGTTGTCGGTCGTGGCTGCCGTCGCGGGTGCGGCGAGGGCGAATCCGAGAGCGGCGGTCAGGCCGACCACGAGTCCGGCGGCTGCTGTCTTGCGCACTGTCTTCCTCCTTCGAGAGGGGCGATCGATCATCGCCCTATGACAGTGCTTTCCGGCGACAGGCAGGATTTGGATGCAGGGATGCCGACACCGGATCCGCGAACGCGGTCGCCGGCTCGCTTCGCCCAGGCAGACGCCCGCGGGGTCACCGCTGCCGGCGAAGGGCAGCCAGTGACTCCGCGGGCGTCACCGTTCGGCCGGGAGCGACCTGGTCGGGACCCGGCTTCGCTTCACTTCTTGCTCTGGAGGAGCCCCGCGAAGGGACGCTGCTGCTCGCCCTGCTGTGCACCGAGCACGAGCAGGATCGCGGTCAGAGCCGGAATCGCCCATTGCAGGACCTTCTGCTGCTTCTGGGCGGAGCTGAGCTCCGTCGACGCGGAGGCCGAAGGCTCCGTCACTCCCTCTCCGCCCTCGTTCGCGTTCTTGGCGATCTTGGCGCCGAGGAAGCCGGAATAGATCGTGACGACACCGGCCACGAGCTCGAGGGCCGCCTTGACGAGCGTGTTGGTGCGGGCCTCACCCTGAACCTTCAGCCGCTCCTTGTTCGTGTAGATGAGGGCGAGCCCTCCGAAGGCATGGGCGAGCATGAAAGCCCATTGCACGGGCGCCCATTTCATCCACCCGGCGGATGAGATCTTCAGGCGCTCGGTCGGCGAGGTAGCGGTGGCGGCGCCCCCGTTGAGGCCGACAGCCCCCATGAGCGTGCCGCCGAACCACGCGGCGAGGCCGACGTCGTGAAAGCTGCGGATGAGTGTGTCGCGAGATGACATGTCGTTCCTTTCGGTCGAGAACGCACAGCCTCACCTCTCGGGGCGGATGGGTGAGCCGGGGTTGACGCCCTCGCGGCCGTGTGCAACATCGGTGACCGAGGAGAACTCGGGATGCCGAGCGAGAACTCACACCGCGTTCCCAGGTTGGCGGGACCAAAACCCGCTCGGCATCCGTTCTCTTCTGTGACGCCACAGCCAGCGGCGTCGTCAAGGAGGAAACGAACGTGTCCACCGACTATCGCAAGACCCCCGAGGCCCTCAGCCGCCTGAGCAGTCTCGAGTACCGCGTGACCCAGGAGGACGGCACCGAGCCGGCCTTCCGCAATCGCTACTGGGACAACCACGACGACGGCATCTACGTCGACGTCGTCTCTGGTCAGCCGCTGTTCTCGTCGCACGACAAGTACGAGAGCGGCACAGGCTGGCCGAGCTTCACCAGGCCCATCGAGCCCGAAGCAGTCAGAAGCAAGACCGACTGGAAGCTGCTCATGCCGCGCAGCGAGGTGCGCTCGACGGGCGCGGACAGTCACCTCGGCCATGTCTTCCACGACGGCCCACGGGATGCCGGTGGCCTGAGATACTGCATGAACTCGGCCTCGTTGAGGTTCATCCCGGCGGCCGACCTCGAGGCGCAGGGCTACGGCGAGTACCGGCGCCTCTTCCCCACCAGCGGAGCATCCGCGACCGCGGACGCCGCCGACACGAACGACACTCAGGAGCGAGCATCATGACCAGCGGACCTTTCGACAAGGGCGAGATCACCCGCACCCACGGCACCGAGACGGCCGTCCTCGCCGGCGGATGCTTCTGGGGCATGGAGGACCTCATCCGGCGCCAGCCCGGCGTGCTCGACACTCGTGTGGGCTACACCGGCGGCGAGAACGCGCACGCGACCTACCGAAAGCACCCCGGCCACGCCGAGGCGGTCGAGATCGTCTTCGACCCGTCCCAGACCACGTTCCGGGACATCCTGGCGTTCTTCTTCCAGATCCACGATCCGTCGACCAGGAATCGCCAGGGGAATGACATCGGGTCGAGCTACCGGTCCGCCATCTTCCCGCTCTCTCCGGAGCAGGAGCGCGTCGCGCGGGAGACGATCGCCGATGTCGACGCCTCCGGTCTCTGGCCCGGCAAGGCGGTCACCACCATCGAGCAGGCAGGTCCGTTCTGGGAGGCTGAGCCGGAGCACCAGGATTACCTGATCACCTATCCGAACGGGTACACCTGCCACTTCCCGCGTGCGGGATGGGTGCTGCCCAAGCGCGCCGACGCCACCGCGTAAGGATCGAGACGACGGATGCCGCGGCCTCGGTCGCGGCATCCGTCTTTCACCCGTCGTTCAGGCGCCCTCGGATAAACTCGCGTGCGTGTGTCATCGTGTGCTGCCTCCGGGCGTAGGGAGGTCGTCGTCGCGCATTGCGTCGACGGCGGAAAGAGCCTGAGGCTCTTCTCTAGACCGCTTGTCTGAGCCCCTCCGTGCTCCGAGCGATTCCTCCTTCCACGACCGTCGCCCGCGGTGGCGACCGCACAGAAAGCACGCACATGCGTCCCCTCGACGACGCCCAGATCCGGGCATCCTTCATCAACGCCTCGCGCAGCGAGCGAAAGAACCTCGGCCTGCCCGCCGACTTCGCCGAGCTCGCGTGGGATCGGCTCGACTTCCTCGGATGGCGGGATCCGAAGTTCCCGCAGATCGGCTACGTCGTGGCCGAACTGGACGGCGAACTCGTCGGACTCCTGCTGCGCCAAGGCGAAAGCCGCGCACGCTCTCGACCCCAGTGCTCGTGGTGCGCGGACGTCCTGCTGCCGAACGACGTCGTGCTGTACACCACCAAGCGGGCGGGCGACGCCGGACGACGCGGCGACACCGTCGGCACCCTCATCTGCGAGAACTTCGAGTGCCCGCAGAACGTGCGCAGGCTGCCACCCTCGGCCTACCTCGGATTCGATCGCGAAGCAGCCCGCGACCGGCGCATCGAGTCACTGCGCGAGCACGTCGAGGGATTCGTCCGCGACGTGCGCGGCCTGGGCTGACCGACGCCGGACGGCATGCCTGTCGTCCGCGTCCTCTGCCGAGTGCCGCCTGAGCTGCCGACTGCGAGAGCGGTATGGTCGGGCCCATGGTGGTCCGTCAGACGCGCAGAGCGCGAGCGTCGCGCCGTCGCGCGCGCCGGGTCGCGGCATCCGGAAGCGATCTCACCGCGGTCGAATGGGATGCCATCCTCGACGCATGGGCGGCCTGTGCGTACTGCGGCGCCGATGGACCCGCCCTGCAGAAGGACTGCGTCCTGCCGATCTCGCGCGGCGGCCGCTACACCCTCGAGAATGTCGTGCCCGCGTGCCGATCGTGCAACGCGAGCAAATGCAACGACGAGGTGACGTCATGGATGCGGCGCCGGCGGCTCGATGAGCCGCGCTTCCTGCTGCGCTGGGCCTCGATCATGGCGGAGCTGCGGGTCGCCGTCGAGCAGACCCCGTGAACCGCCACTGGACGCCGCTCGCGATCACCTACCTGGTGCTGTCACTCGCCGGCCTCGTCGGCACCTTCGTCCTCAATGCCTGGACGGTGGTCCAGGGACGCGACTACTTCGGCGACATCTTCGGCAGCGGTCCCGCGGTCTCCTCCATCGGAGTCGACCTGCTCGTCGTCGCGATCGCGGGTGCGACCTTCATCGTCGTCGAAGCGCGGCGGCTGGGCATGAAGCGTGCCTGGCTCTACCTCGCCCTGGCGGTCGTGACGGCGTTCGCCTTCACGTTCCCGCTGTTCCTCGCGATGCGCGAGCGTCACCTGGCGGGCACGCGCAGCCCTGATCCCGATGTCGGGGACAGCTGATCACCGACGCTCGAGGACGATGGCGGCCGGCATCCGCCGGACGATGAACCGCACGATCGGCTTGGCCAGCGAAGCGGCGTCGGATGCCTCCACGATGCGCGGCTCACGCACCGACTGCTCGCGGCCCCGCCACGTGAGTCGGGCACCACCGGCCGCGAGGATGTTGCGCGCCCAGTTGGTGTGCGCTCCCCACGGCAGACCGATGAGGACGACGCGGTCGTCGAGAGTGGGGATGACGGCGATCGGCGTCGCATAATGAGTTCCGCTCCGGCGGCCGCGGTGGTGGATGACGCCCCACACGGGCATCCAGCGGCGCCCCGCAAGCGCCCGAGCGACGGGTTCTGTGAACCGGACGAGAGCCCGCGGCGGCCCCGATCCGTCCCTCCCCAGACCGCGCAGCCCCTGCCCGCCGCGTGCCACGTCGCCGAAGTGGAAGGCGAGGATCCACGCCATCGCGAGGCCCGCGAGCGCTGCCGCCACGGCCTCGCCCACGGTCCGGATGCCGCGCCGCAGCGCCAGCGCGCCGGCGAGGACGTTCACCGCGCTCCAGCCCAGGTTGACGGCGGGCGGAGAGCTGCCCACACCCGGTGGGTCGGCGAACGGCGAGGGGAACGGCTCGCCCCGCACCCCCGCGACGCCGTGCGGCACGGCATTGACAACGAGCGCCGCGCCGAGCGCTGTGCGGAGGGCGGAACGCACCGACATGGGGAAAGGATACGGACCTGCCAGCGCACGGGAAAGGGGTCGCACACCCGTCCACGCGCCGGCTCATCACCGACGGGCCGACTCGAGACGAGCGGTCACGGCACTCGGCGGCCGGCCCAGCTCGCGAAGAGGGCATGCAGCAGCGCGGGAACCGAGGCGACCAGGAGGATCGTCCCGATGACGGCATCCTGAGACCGCAGGATGATCCCGCCGATCAGAAGTCCCGCGAACAGGACGGCCGAGACCACCCTCCGGCCCATCCGCTCGAGAGCACGCATGCGCTGGTCGAGCCGCGGAGTCTCGACGGCCACGCGCCCGCTCTCCAGCCGGGTCGCCAGGTCGTCGATCCGACGCGGCATGCGCGCCACGATGCCGGCCACGTCGAGCGCTTCGCGTCCGACGGCCTGGGCGACATTGCCGCGCTCGTCGCGCAGCAGCTGCGCGGCATAGGGCTCGACGGCGCTCCAGATGTTGAACTCCGGGTCCAGCGAGCTGCACATCCCGGATGTCAGCGAGATCGCGCGGACGATCAGCAGGAAGTTCTCCGGCAGCTGGAACGGCAGTGCACGCACGACATCGCCGAACTCCACGGCGAAGTCGCGGAATTCACGCGGGTCGACGCGCTGCAGCTCGGCGAAGCCCATGCCGCCGAATCGGGCGAAGAGCTCGGTCATCGCCCGTTCGAGCTCATTCGTGTCTGCGGAGGGAAGGAGCACACCGACATCCCGGATGCTGTCCACCAGCTGCCGCCCGTTGCGCCCGGCGACCGCGATCAGGAGGCGCTGCAGCCCGTGGCGAAGGCGGTCGGGAACCTCGCCCATCATGCCGAAGTCGATGAACGTCAGCTTCCAGGCGCGGGGCGGCGGGCCCTCGGTGCCGGGGCGGGGTGCGGCATCCGTCCCTTCGGTGAGCGGCGTGACGAAGATGTTGCCGGGGTGCKGATCGGCGTGGAAATAGCCGTCCACGAACAGCTGATCGAACATGACGGTCGCGAACTCGTGTGCGACGTCGCTCGGATCGATGCCCGCGGCCCGCAGCCCCTCCACGTCGTTGATCTTGATCGCCGTGACATCGGCGAGCGTGAGCACCCGCCGGGTGCTGCGCTCCCAGGCGATCTCGGGAACCCCGACCCGGGCATCCGAGGCGAAGTTCTCGGCGAACCGCTCGGCGTTCTGCGCCTCGTGGAGGTAGTCGATCTCCTCCATGCTCGTGTGCGCGAACTCCTCGACGAGGCCGGGCAGATCGACGTGATCCGAGATCACGCGCACCCGGTTGAGCCAGCCCGCGACCTTGCGCAGTGCCGCGAGGTCGACGTCGACGATCTCGTCGATCCCGGGACGCTGGATCTTGATGACGACGTCGGCGAAGCCGGCGTCGGCGGCGACATCGGGGGCGAGGCGCGCGCGATGCGCCTGACCGAGGGATGCCGCAGCCACGGGGACGGGATCCACCGATGCGAACGCGCGCTCGAGCGGCAGGCCGAGCTCGGCCTCGGCGAGCACCCGGATCGCCGCGAAATCGACGGGAGGCACCTCGTCCTGGAGGCCCTCGAGCTCTTTGGTGATCTCGGGCGGGAGCACGTCGAGCCGTGACGACATGAACTGGCCGACCTTGATCATCAGTCCGCCGAGCGACAGCGCAAGGCCATGGAAGCTGCGAGCGATTTTCGTGAGGCGTGCGGCTCGTCCTCGCGCGGCCAGACTGCTCAGGCCGATCCGCGGGAGGACGAGCTCGTACCACCACGCCTGCGCCATGTACCGCCACGCGAACCGCAGGATGCGGCGATACCGGGCGCGCGACGCGGCGACGTCGGCCATGGATTCTCCTTGAAGCCGACGTACCGGGGGCATCCCGGTCAGGGTGCGGCGGGCTCAGACTTCGTCAGGCTCAGTCCTCGGCGAGGATGGAGTAGAGCTTACGCCGGGCCTCGTCGAGCACATCGACGGCGTGCTTCACCTGCTCGGGCGACCCGCTTCGACCCACCTGCGCGGCAGCCTGAGCGAGCTTCATACCGGCCTTGGGAAGGGCACCCGTGCGCGGATCCTGCGTCGAGGACGACTGCCACGGCGCGGGCTTGCCCTCGGAGGCGTCGGCCTCCGCACGGCCCGTCTCCGTCAGCGAGTACGTCTTCTTGCCGGCCGACTCGTTCGCGGTGATGAGGCCCTCGTCGGCGAGCAGCTGCAGCGTCGGGTAGACGGAGCCGGGGCTCGGCTTCCACGAGCCGTCGCTGCGCTCCTCGATCTCGTGGATGATCTGGTAGCCGTGCATGGGCTGCTCGGCGAGCAGCGTCAGCACGGCGGCGCGCACGTCGCCCTTGGCCATGCGACCGGCGCCGACGGTGCTGCTGAAGCCCTTCTCGATGCCCTCGCGCAGCTGCTCCATCGCGTCCCACAGGCTGGCTCCGGGCTTGCCGGATCCCGTGGCACGGTGGCGCCCGCCGAAGGGGTCTCCTGGGAATGAACCGCTCATCATTGAACCTCCTCAGATGATGCGTCCGAATGTGGACGATACATAACGATATATCGCTACGTGTGGGCGAGGTCGAGTGATTCCGCGTGATTCACGGCGCGCTCACAGCCTGCCGGGAGCCGTCGGAAGAGTCCGCCTCGGGGATCGTCCGGGTACTCTCGACGCATGGTCACGGCGGAGCCCGGCTGGTACGACGACGGCACCGGCAAGCAGCGATGGTGGGATGGCGCGCGCTGGAGCGAAGAGTACGCGGACTTCAGCGCGCCCGAGGTGGAACTGAGGTCGGAGCCCCAGCCCGCCGGCCCCGCCGACGAGTTCGGCGGCATCATCGTTGATGGGCGCAGCATCCGGCTCGGATCGCACACACAGCCCATCGGCCGCGTCGTGGCGACCCTGACGACCGCGGCCGAGCTCGCCAAACGCCCCGCTCTCGTCATGGCGGCGCGGACACGGACGCTGTTCGGTCCCGGGGGCCCGATCACCTCACGGCAGTTCGCGCGCGTCGATCGCCGCTCCCTGCACATCGCGATCCAGGGGCCCGACCAGCTGTGGCTGACACCTGCTTCCCCGCTCGACGAGTCGCGCGCACGGCAGTTCGTCGCCTGGGTGAACGCGAGCGCCGACCACTACCGGTACGGCTGAGCGAGCGGATGCCGGAGCCCGGGCACTGGGAGCGTCGGGCCCATTCGACCCAGACCGACCGCCCCGGGAGGAGATGTCCTCCAGCGGAGGATCCCCCGACCCGAACTCTCCTCCGATCCGGGACAACTCCTCCTGAGGCCGCCGGGCGGGACAACTCCTCAAGCCGCCGGGCCCGTGCGCCGACGGCCCCGGGAGGAGATGTCCTCCAGGGGAGGATCCGCCGGCCCGAACTCTCCTCCGATCGGGGACAACTCCTCCTGAAGCCGCCGGCGGGACAACTCCTCCCGAAGCCGCCGAGCCCGGGCGCCGACCGCCCCGGGAGGAGATGTCCTCCAGCGGAGGATCCCCCGGCCCGAAGTCTCCTCCGATCCGGGACAACTCCTCCTGAGCCCGCGGGGCGCGGGCGCCGACCGCCCCGGGCGCCCGGCATCCGTCAGGCCGTCCTCCTCACCGCCAGACCCACGATCGACTTGCCGACCATCGCGAGCCCGCCGATCACGAGCAGCCACGGTCCGACGACGATGAGCGGGTCGAGCCACGCATGCTTGAGGTCGATGCGGCCCTTGCGGAAGCGCGACGAGAGGGGCCGGTGGCCGCGCTCGCCCAGGACGCCCGACTCGGTGATCGGATCGTCTGGCCGACGACTCACCAGCGAGGCCGCGTGCGACGTGATCGCGTCCACCCGGTCACCCACGACGAGCAGCAGCCAGTGCGCGGTCTGCCCCTCGCTGTATTTGTCGTACGCGAAGCGCCGGATGACGCCGGAGAGGCCGTGCAGGGGCTGCGCGGACCCGTACACCGGCGTGAGGCGGGTGTGCTCCACCGACTTCTCCCGACGCGGCACCGTCGACTGCTGGGGGGGAAGGTCCCAATGGGCGCCGGTGGGGATGCCGGGCTGCTCGCGCGGGAAGGCGGGCCGATCGGCGGGGTCGAGGTCGGCGCCCCAGCCCGGAATGCGCTCGCGCAGGGTGTCGGAATCCGGCGTCAGTCGGGGCTTCTCGGATGTGTAGGGCATGGTGATCTCCTTTGAAGGGGTTACGCCGCCGGCGTGACGACCGGCTTGATGATGTCGTCGAGCTTCGACGAGAACAGGTGATAGCCCTCGGCGATGTGATCGAGGGGGATGCGGTGGGTGATGAGCTCACTGGGCTTGATGTGCCCCGCCCTGATGTGCTCGAACAGCCGCGGCCACTGACGCTTGACGGGCGCCTGGTTCGTCCGGATCGTGAGGCCCTTGTTCATGGCGTCGCCGAGCTTCACGGCGCTGAAGAGGGGCCCGTACGCGCCGATGATGGAAACGGTCCCGCCCTTGCGCACGGAATCCAGCGCCCAGTTCACCGCAACCGGGGAGCCGCCCTGCATCTTCAGCTTCGCGGCGGTGACATGCTGGAGGACGTGCCCGTCGGCCTCCGCGCCCACCGCGTCGATGACCACATCCGCTCCGAGACCCTCGGTCTCCTTCTTCAGGGTCCGCACGATGTCGTCGACCTGACCGAAGTTGATCGGCTCCGCGAAGGCGAAATCGTGGGCCTTCTGCAGGCGGTAGTCGAGGTAGTCGACCACGATGACCCGGCCTGCACCCATGAGCCAGCTGGAGCGTGCGGCCGCGAGCCCGACCGGGCCCGCGCCGAAGACCACGACGGTGTCACCCTCGACGATGTCGGCGAGCTGTGCGCCGAAGTATCCGGTCGAGAAGGCGTCGGTGAGCAGGAGCGCATCCTCCGCCTCGATGTCGTCCGGGATCACCGACGGCCCGACGTCGGCGAACGGCACGCGCACGAGTTCCGCTTGGCCGCCGTCGTAACCGCCGCACGTGTGCGAGTAGCCGTAGATACCGCCCACCGCGGTGGCGTTCGGGTTGACGTTGTGGCAGTTGGAGAACAGTCCGCGCGCGCAGAAGAAGCATGATCCGCAGTAGATGTTGAACGGCACCATGACCCGGTCGCCGATCTTCAGGTTCTGCACCGATCCGCCGATCTGCTCGACCGTCCCGATGATCTCGTGCCCGAACGTATGGCCTATGCGGGTGTCCGGCATCATGCCGTGATACAGGTGCAGATCCGAGCCGCAGATCGCCGCGAGCTCGACGCGCACGATGGCGTCGTTGGGGTGCTCGATCACCGGATCGGGCTTGCTGTCAACGCGGAGCTTGTACGGTCCGCGATAGGTCATCGCCTTCATTCCATGCCTCCCTGTCGGTTTCCCGACACCCTCCCTGAGGTGCCGGAAATCGCAGAGGGGGTTGCGCTCGAGCGCGATGGCTGGCAAGAGGATCGCGCGTGTCGGGACCAGCGGCCACACTGGAGGCCATGAGCCCGACGCCGTGGGTGCTTCACGTCGACCTCGACCAGTTCATCGCCGCTGTCGAGGTGCTGCGGCACCCTGAGCTCGCCGGAAAGCCGGTGATCGTGGGCGGGCGAGGCGATCCGACCGAACGCGCGGTCGTCTCGACAGCCTCGTACGAGGCGCGCGCCTTCGGGGTCGGCTCGGGGATGCCACTGCGCATCGCCGCGAGGAAGGCTCCGGATGCCGTCATCCTGCCGGTCGACGCGCCGGCATACACGGCGGTCTCGGAGGAGGTGATGGCGACCCTGCGCGAGCACCCCGGAGCAGTGGTGCAGGTGCTCGGCTGGGACGAGGCCTTCGTGGGCGTCCACACCGAAGAGCCCGAAGGCGTCGCCCGCAGCCTGCAGGCGGCGGTGCTCGAGCGCACCCGGCTGCACTGCAGCGTCGGAATCGGCGACACGCTCGTCCGCGCCAAGAATGCGACCGACTTCGGCAAGCCGCGCGGCACCTTCCGCCTGACGGCCGAGAACTGGCTCGAGGTGATGGGCGAGCGACCGACCCGCGAACTCTGGGGAATCGGCGTGAAGATCTCCGCACGCCTGGCGGGGCTCGGCATCCGGACCGTGCACGAACTCGCCGTCGCAGACCTCTCGGCCCTCGCGACCGAGTTCGGGCCGCGGATGGGGCCGTGGTACCGGCAGCTCGGGCGGGGCGACGGCTCGTCGACCGTCGACCCGACACCGTGGGTGCCGCGTGGCCACAGCCGAGAGACGACCTACCAGCAGGACCTGGCCGGGGGCGCGCAGATCGAGGAGGCCGCCCGGGAGCTCATCGCGCAGGTGATGGGGGATGTCGCGGCAGAAGACAGGCCCGTCGTGGGAGTGGGGCTCAAGGTGCGCTACGCCCCGTTCGTCACCAAGACCTTCACGCACAAGATCGCGGCGACGTCCGATCCCCAGACGGTGGCGGACGAGATCATGGGGCTGGTGGTCAAGATCGAGGCAGGTCGCCCCGTGCGGCTGCTCGGCGTCCGCGCCGAGATGGCCATGCCGGAAGACGCCAGAGACGGGCACACCCCGACCCGAAGCGGCTGGTGAGCCCCGGGGCGGTGGCCCTCGAAGCGGCTGGTGACGGCCGACGACCTCGTGCGGGTCAGTCCCGTCGCGCCACGTCCACCTGAAGCTCGGCGGCAAGCCGCTCGAGCTCCGCGACCACCTCGTCGAGGTCGACGGATGCCGGAACCGTCGCCGAGATGACCGCTTCGAAGAGGCGGCCGCCCGCCATCGCTGCGTCACGGGTCTCGCTCGTCATCCGCTCGATGCTGACGCCGTGGCTGCTGAGGGTCGAGGAGAGCTCGCGCACGATGCCGGGGCGGTCGTTGCCGAGAACCTGAAAGGTCAGGCGGTGGGCGGGCGCGGCATCCGTCGTCACGGCACGTCCCGGGACGGCCACTGTGACGAGGCCTTCGACGTTTTCGAGCGCGGCCTGCAGGGCGTCCGCGCGCTCGGATGCGACCGAGACCTCGATGATCCCCGCGAAGGCGCCGGCGAGTTCGGCCAGCTGGCTGTTCTCCCAGTTGCCGCCGTGGGAGTCGATGACCGCGGCCACCGCGGCGACGAGTCCGGCGCGATCGTCGCCGACGACGGTGAGCACAAGCGTTGTCATGGGCTCAGCGTATCGATCGGAGGTCGTGCGGGACGGGGTCGGTCAGGCATGCCGCGCTCCCCCGCATGCTCGGGCCAGCCTCAGCCGACCCGACCGCGGATGGGATCGAGCACGGCCTCGGCGGCCCAGGCAGCGGCGTCGGCGATGTCACGGCGATCCATCTCGAGCTCGCGCCGGAGCGTGACCCACGTCGCGGCCGAGTCGATATGGGCGAGCGCCGCCACGATCGCACGGCGCTCCGGCTCCTCGAGGGCAGGCACCTCCGCGATCAGCATCGCCTCGAGGTGCGCGCGGCGCGGGGAAGGGGCCGCTCCGCTCACGCCGCGCATGGCGGTCTCGGCCACGACGTGGGCGAGTTCCGGCCGCTGGTCGTAGAGCTCCATCGCCTCGCGGATCACGAGCGGCATGTCGAAGATCGACGGCGCATCCTCCCTCGCGAACACCGTCTGCTCGACCCACGCGGCCGTCGCGAGCAGCAGGTCCACGCGGGTCGCGTAGTTGCGGAACACGGTGCGCTCGCCCACGCCCGCGCGGCGGGCGATGAGGCGGAACGACACGTCGTCCGTGCCGAGCTCCTCGATGAGCTCGGCGTAGGCGGCGAGGATCGCCTCCTGTGTGCGGTTGATCTCCGCGGCACTCGTCGGCGCGGGTCCGGCGTCGCCGGTCATGACGCCGCCCGCTGGGCGACGGATCGGCTCATCGGGACGTCGGCGACATGGCCGGCAGCGCGGCGAGCACCTGCGCCGCCGTGCGGTCGAAGACGTCCGAGATCTCGCCGGCGTCCATATCGAGGCCCGTGCGCATCCGCGCCCAGAACTGGGCAGACGCGAAATAGCGCAGTGCCGCGGCCGCGCGGCGAAGGTCTCGCGCGTTCAGCCCCGGGCCGCTCGTCTCGAGCATCGCGGTGATGGTGCGGGTCAGGAACGTCGGCTCGGCATCCCCCGTCGGCGAGATCGCTGCCGCGCGCGCACACACGAAGGCGAACGCGGGCGCCCCATCGAACGCCAGGAACCTGTCGCGTACGGCGGCCTGGAACTGCGGGATCGTCACGAAGTCCGGCAGCGCGAACTCCGTCTCCTCGAGCCAGGCAGCCAGGCTCTCCAGCAGGTGGGAGCGGGTCGGAAACTGGCGGTAGACGGTGCGCTCGGAGACCCCGACCGCGTCGCCGAGGGCTCGATACGAGACGTCGTCGAAGGAGTGCTCGCGGAGGGTGGCTGCGGCGCTCGCCAGGATCGCGGTGGGAGTGTCGACGGTCTCGGCCATCACTGTCCTCTCCTCCGGTGCGGGGCTCGGCCGGTTAGCGGCTGGCGGCCTTCTGTCGAAGCGCCAGCGGCTCTGGTGGGAGCACGTACTGGTCCGAACCGTCCAGCGTCAGTGCCAGCGATGAGACGTACTGGAGCTCGCCGTGCGGACCACGCTGGGCCGAGGCCAGCATATCCGGGCGCTCGAACGTGTAGCCGGTGACATGGCAGCGAAGTCGCTCGCTCGACGGGTTGCCCTCGGCGTCGAGGAGCGGGGAGGCGATCCCGTCCGTGCGCCGTCGAAGGTAGTAGCGACCGCCGGTCGCCATCGCCATGAGCGGCGTGGCGACGGCGGCCACCGCGATGGCGATCATCACCGAGAAGGGGCGCACAGATTCGCCGAACAGCCCGCCGAATGCTGCGAGCGAGAGTGCGGACGCGAGAGTCACCGACACGAGCCCGACCGGGTTCCAGTCGTGCAGCATCCCCCTGCGGAACTCGGGATAGAGCGGCGAGAGGCGCAGCACATGCTTGTTGATGACGATGTCGGCCGCGATCGTCACCAGCCAGGCCATCACGACGTTCGCGTACAGGCTCAGCACGAAGCCGATGAGGCTGAAGACATCCATCCACATCAGACCCAGCGCGATGCTCAGGTTGAAGAAGATGAAGACCGATCTGCCCGGGTACGACTTGGTGAGTCGCGTGTACACGTTCGACCACGCGAGCGATCCGGAGTACGCGTTCGTCACGTTGATCTTCACCTGCGCCACCACCACCAGCACGAGGGCGAGCACGAGCGCGAGCCACTCCGGCATGATCGCCCGGTACAGCGCGACGAACTGACGCACCGGCTCGGTGGCAAGACCGCCGAGCGTCGGGTCGACCCGGACGACGAGATACACCGCGAGGAAGACCCCGATCACCTGCTTGATGCCGCTGAAGATCACCCACCCGGGCCCGGCGAACAGCAGGGAGCGTCGCCAGGAGCGCTTGTTGATCCGGGTCCTGGGCGGCATCGCCCGGATGACGTCGATCTGCTCCGCGAGCTGCGGGGTCAGCGCGAAGCACACCGCGGCACTCGACACGATCGCCTCGAACCGGATCTCGCCGTCCGATTCGCCGGTGAACGACAGGAAGGCGCTGACGGCGGAAGGATCCGAGAGGATGACCCACAGCAGCGGCACGAGCGCCAGCACCAGCCAGAGCGGCGTGGTCCAGAACTGCAGACGCTCGAGCGCCCGCATGCCGTAGATGACGATGGGGATGACCACGATCGTGGAGACCAGGTACCCCATGGCCAGGGGGACGCCCGCCACCACGTGGAGCGCCTGGGCCATGATCGCGCCTTCGAGCGCGAAGAAGATGCACGTGAAGACCGCGAAGATCACCGTGGCGATCGAGGATCCGTAGTACCCGAAGCCCGAGCCGCGGGCGATGAGATCCAGGTCGAGGTTGTAGCGGGCCGCGTAGTACGCGATCGGCGCGCCGACGATGAAGATCATGACGGACGCGAGCAGGATGCCGAGCACCGCGTTCGCCGTGCCGTGCTCGAGCCCGATGCTGGCGCCGATCGAGAAGTCCGCGAGGAAGGCGATGGAGCCGAGCGCGGTGACGCCGATGGCGCCGGCGCTCCAGCGGCGGAACGTCCGCGGGACATAGCGGAAGGCATAGTCTTCGAGGCTGTCCTCGGCGGCTGCCCGCGCGTTGTCTGCCCTCGCCACGTCGCACTCCCTGCGCTCGCACGTCGGGCTCATTGTGCCGGTCGCGTGTTACAGCGGCGTTGCGTCCCTGACGCGGGAGATGACGAATCTGCGGGGGAAGCGGCATAAGTCGGAGAATTCGCCGGATGTCGGAGTATTCCGGGCGCTGGTTCCGAAAGTCGAGGCGAGTTCCGACGTCAGATGGCCATCGCCATGCGAACCCCCTCGGCCGCGGCGGCCCCGCCCTCCCCCGTGCTCGATGCGAAGCCGCTCGCCAGCACGAGGTACTTGTCAGCCGCTTCGAGCGCGAAGCCGATGTGCTGCTCGACCAGCAGAACCGAAAGGCCCTCGCTCGCCAGCTGCATCACGGTGTGCTCGATCTCGGCGACGATCGTCGGCTGGATGCCCTCGGTCGGCTCGTCGAGGATGAGCAGCTTCGGCTCGGTGATGAGCGCGCGGGCGATCGCGAGCTGCTGGCGCTGACCACCCGAGAGCAGCCCCGCCTTGCGGCCCGCGAACTTCTCCAGTGCGGGGAAGCGCGACAGCTGCTGCTCGATGAGGGCCTTGCCGCGCCGGCGCCCGTCGGCGACGAGCTGCAGGTTCTCCATCGTCGTCAGCTGCGGGAACGACTGCTGCCCCTGCGGCACATAGCCCATGCCGCGCGCGACGCGTTTGTTCGGCGGAAGGGAGGTGACGTCGTCGCCGTCGAAGATCACCTGACCGCTGCGCGGCTTGATGAGTCCGATGGCGACGCGCAGCAGCGTCGACTTGCCGGCGCCGTTGTGTCCGAGGACGGCGACCACCTTGGCGGCGGGAAGCGTCACGCCGTGCAGCACGAGCGTGCGTCCGTAGCCCGCCTGGATATCGTTCAGCTCGAGCACGTCAGGCTCCCTCTTCCTGCATTGCGGCTTCAGTCGCCRGTATCGGGGCATCCGGCACGACGAACATCGCGGCCGTGGTCGCGGCGCCCGCGGTGCCGAGGTAGACCTCCTGCACCCGCGGGTCGGCCTGAACCTCGGCGACGGCTCCCTCGGAGAGGACCTTCCCCTGATGGAGCACCGTGACGCGCGAGGCGTAGCGGCGCATGAAGTCCATGTCGTGCTCGACGACGAGGACGATGCGGCGCTGGGCGATCCGCTGCAGCAGCTCCCCCGTGGCGGTCCGCTCGTCCTGGCTCATCCCGGCAACGGGTTCGTCCAGCAGCAGGGCGCGCGGTTCCTGCACGAGCATCATGCCGATCTCGAGCCACTGCTTCTGACCATGGGAGAGGATGCCGGCAAGAGTGTCGCGCTCCTTGCTGAGCCCCGTCTCCTCCAGTGCGATCTCGATCGCAGGATCGACGCCCCGGCGAGCACGGAGCAGCGACCACGACGAGCGATGCAGCCCCGCCGCGATGTCGAGATTCTGCAGGACCGAGAGCTGCTCGAACACGCTCGCCGTCTGGAAGGTGCGGCCGACGCCGAGCCGGACGATCTTCTGCGTGGATCTGCCGAGCAGCTCCTCGTCGCCGAGCTTCACCGATCCCGTGCCCTTCGACAGGCCCGTGATGGCGTCGATGCAGGTCGTCTTGCCGGCGCCGTTCGGCCCGATCAGGAATCGGACCTCCCCGGGATGGGCGTCGAACGATACGCCGCCGACGGCGACGAAGCCGTCGAATTCGACCTTGAGATCGGTGACGACGAGCGAGCCCTCCGTTCCGGTCATTTGTTCACCTCTTCACTGACGGGCTCTTCATTCAGAGGCTCGAAGGCCGGTTCCTCGTCCTCGAGCACGAGGGCCGGGTCGGCGAGTGCGGCGKGGGGTGTGTCTCGCGGGCGCCACAGCAGTCCCTTCGCTCTCGCGAACAGCGACGACAGTCCCATCGGAAGGAACAGCGTCACCAGGATGAAGACCAGGCCCAGGATGTAGATCCAGCCATCGGGCCAGCTCGATCCGAGGCTCGACTGCCCCCATCCGATGGCCATCGCACCGAGGGCCGGGCCGAAGAGCGAGGCGCGGCCTCCCAGCGCCACGCCGGCGATCATGAGGATCGAGGCGGAGGCGCCGATCTCGGCGGGCGTGATGATCCCCACGATCGGGACGAACATCGCCCCCGCGATGCTCGCCATGACGGCGGCCACCACGTAGGCGACGAGCTTGATGTTCGCAGGGTCGTAGCCGAGGAATCGCACGCGCTCTTCGGCGTCGCGCGTGGCGATCAGCAGTTCGCCGAAGCGGCTGCGGTTCAGCTGCCACACCGCGAGCAGGCACAGGATGAGCAGCGAGGCCGCGATCATGAAGACCATGAGCTTGTTCGTGTCGTCGTTGAGGACGAACCCGAAGAAGTACTTGAAGTCGCTGAGCCCGGTGTCGCCGCCGGTCTCACGGATCGTCGAGCTGATCAGGACGGCGAGCGCCACGGCGAGCGCCTGGGACAGAATCGCGAAGTACGCCCCCTTGATCCGGCGCTTGAACAGGGCGAAGCCGAGCACTCCCGCGACGATCATCGGGAACAGCAGGATCGCCGCCAGCGTGAAGGCGTCACTGCGGAACGGCTCCCAGAAGGCCGGGAGCGCCGCGGTCGGGTCGTAGAGGATCATGAAGACGGGAAGGCCTCCGGGCGCCGTGCTCTCCAGCGTGAGATGCATCGCCATGGCGTAGGCGCCCAGGCCGAAGAAGACTCCCTGGCCGAGGACCAGCATCCCCCCGCGCCCCCACGCCAGGCCGATGCCCACCGCGGCGATCGCCCAGCAGCAGTACTTGCCCAGGTTGTTGATCCAGTGCATCGAGAGCACGGCGGGGGCCACCACCAGCAGCAGCACGGCGAACACTGCGATGCCGATCAGCGGAAGCCATGGTCTGAGTCTCGTCATGTCAGCCCCCTGGTACGAACCGTGAACAGGCCCTGTGGACGGAATTGCAGGAACACGACCACCAGCACGAAGGCCAGCACCTGCGCCATGCTTCCGGTGGTCCAGTCCGCGAAGAACGACAGGGCGATGCCCAGAGCCCACGCGGCGATGACCGTTCCCTTGATGTGGCCGACACCGCCGGCGACCACGACCAGGAAGGCCGGGATGATGTACTGCGTCCCCATCTGGGAGTTCGTGCCGCCGATGAGGGATGCGGCGACGCCGGCGACGCCGGCGAGGCCCGACCCGACGAAGAACGTGATGCGGTCGATATTGCGGGTGCGGATGCCGCTGGTCTCAGCGAGGTCGCGGTTCTGGACCGTCGCGCGGATCCGGCGTCCGAAAGCCGAGTACTTCAGCCACGCCGCGAGGGCGACGAGGCACACGGCCGCCAGCATGATGGTGAACACCTGTCGAAGGGGCCATGCGTAGCCGAGGATCTCGAGCTGGCCGTCGAGCCAGCCGGGGGCCTCGACGGGGACGCCCTGGGCGGGGAAGATCTGCAGGGCTATCTGCTGCAGGATCAGCGCGACCCCGACGGTGACGAGAAGGGTGTCCAGGGGCCGTCGGTACATCCACTGGATGATGCCGATCTCGAGGAGCAGTCCGAGCAGCCCGGCTCCGAGGAAGGCGAGCGGCAGCGCCAGCAGGATCGAGACATTGCTGGAGCTGACGACGAGCTGGGTGACGTAGGCGATGAAGGCGCCGGCCATGATGAACTCGCCGTGCGCCATGTTGATCACCCCCATCTGCCCGAAGGTGAGGGTGAGCCCGAGCGCTGCCAGAAGCAGCAGTGCGCCGAGCGCCGTGCCGTTCAGGAGCGGCGGTATGAGTGCGTCCACGTGCTGTCGCTCTCTCTGGGTTCGAGTGCGGATGGTGGGTGGAGTGCGCGGGGTTCCGTGCCGTTTCGGGCACGGAACCCCACGTCCCGGGTGAGATCAGCCGGCTGCCGCCACGAGGGCGTCACGGACGTCGGCCGGGAACCAGTCGTATGCCTCGAGGAACGGGTCCGGCTCGATGGGCGCGTCCGACGACCACACGATGTCGAACTGGTTGTCGGCGTTGATCTGGCCGATGTGGCCGACCTTGGAGATGTGGTGGTTCTCGCCGTCCAGCGTGACGGTGCCCTCCGGTGCGTCGAAGCTGATCCCGCCGGCCGCCGCGGCCGCGTTGACATCGTCGACCTCGAACGAACCGGCCTTCTCCACGAGCTCCTTGTAGAGGTACAGCGAGATGTACGCGGCCTCCATCGGGTCGGACGTGACCCCGCTGCTGCCGGGGTACGCCTTCCAGTCCTCGATGAACTTGGTGTTCGCCGGAGAGTCGATCGACTGGAAGTAGTTCCACGATGCGTAGTTGCCCGTCACTTCGTGACCCATCGAGGGAGCTTCCTCTTCGGCGATCGACACCGAGATGATCGGGGTCGTCTCAGGGCTGAGACCGGCGTCGTAGTAGGCCTTGACGAAGCCGACGTTGGACGAGCCGTTGATCGTGTTGAAGATGAAGTCGGGGTCGGCCGCCACGATCTTCGACACCTGGGTGGTCCAGTCGTCCTTGTCGAGCGGCACGTACTCCTCGCCGACGATCTCGATGCCGAGCTCCGCCGCGTAGAGCTTGATGATGGCGTTCGCGGTACGGGGGAACACGTAGTCGGAGCCGGCCAGGAACAGCGTCTTCACTCCCTGCGAGGCGAGGTAGTCCATCGCCGGCAGGATCTGCTGGTTGGTCGTCGCACCGGTGTAGTAGATGTTCGGCGAAGCCTCGAGGCCCTCGTACTGGACCGGGTAGAAGAAGAGGCCGTTGTTCTCCTCGACGACCGGCTTCACCGCCTTGCGGGACGACGAGGTCCAGCCGCCGAAGATGGCGGCGACGCAGTCCTGGGTGAGCAGCTTCTCGGTCTTCTCCGCGAAGGTCGGCCAGTCGGTCGCGCCGTCCTCCTGGACGTACTCGATCTGCTTGCCCAGGATGCCGCCATCCGCGTTGATCTCGTCCGCGGCCATGTGCAGGACGTTCGAGACCGTCTTCTCGGAGATCGCCATGCCGCCGGTGAGCGAGTTGAGGAAGCCGAGCTTGACCGTGTCCCCGGACGTGTCGATGCAGCTCTCGGCCGCGGCGGAGTCCTCGAAGCTCGCAGGCTCGGTGGAGCTGCCGGCGCGGGCGCCGCAGCCCGCCAGGACGAGGGCCGCCGCCGCCGCGAGTGCGGGAAGCGCCAGAAGGGTGCGGGCCCTTCGATTGCGGGTCGTTGTCATGTGGATCTCCGTTTCTGTGTGGTGCAGGTGGTGCGTTCTCGGGATGTGCGGTGCGTGCTGCGGGCGCGCCGAACAGCGCCACGGCCCCGTCGCTGTGCAGGGGGACGCCGAAGGAAGGCGTGCCGGACGAGCGGCGGAGCGGACTGATGTGCGGGTCAGGGCGTGCTGCAGGGTGGTGCCGGTGTTGCGTGCGTCTCGAGGCCTGAGGTGCCGGGCTTCGCGTGCCGGGTCGGATCGGCGGATGGTGTCCCGCCGACTGCTGCGGTTGTTGTCAGCATGGGACCGTGACATTGCTCTGCCATTTCTCGATTGTTCCGATCTTGTTAATCGTCGAGTGGGCGGGACGGCTCATTCCGCGGAATTCCGGGAGTACGCCGCCCCCGACCCTCGTCACGCGTCAGCGGCATCCCTGAGGCGCGACTCCCATATGGCACACTTCTGACATCACCCGCCGGAGGCCCGAATGCACTTCACTCCCGCCGAAGCCGAGAAGCTCCTGCTCTCGGTCGCCGCGATGGTCGCCCGAGACCGGCTCGAGCGGGGCGTGCTGCTCAACCACCCCGAGACGGTCGCCCTGCTGTCGTGCTGGGTCATCGAGCGAGCCAGAGAAGGCCGGGGGGTCGCCGAGCTCATGCAGGAGGGCCGCACCGTCCTCCGGCGCGATCAGGTCATGCCGGGCGTTCCCGAGATGCTCGCCGACGTCCAGGTGGAGGCCACCTTCCCCGACGGCCGCAAGCTCGTCACCGTCCACCACCCGATCGACTGAGGAGTCGCCGTGGCATCCCCGTCCTCACAGGGCCCTGGCGCCTACCGCATCCAGCCCGGGCGCATAGAGCTGAATGCCGACCGCGGCGACACCGAGCGCATCCGGCTCGTCTTCGTGAACACGGGCGACCGCCCGATCCAGATCGGCTCCCACATCCACCTGCCCGATGTCAACGCCGCGCTCGAGTTCGACCGCGACCTCGCACGCGGCTTCCGTCTCGACATCCCCGCCGGCACGTCCCAGCGCTTCGAGCCGGGAGCATCGCGGGCGCTGGACGCGGTGGCCCTGCGCGGGGCGCGCCGGGTCCCCGGCATCCAGATCAAAGCCGATGGTGAGGAGCTGCTCGATGGTGTGGCTTGATCGATCGCGGTATGCGGCCATCTACGGGCCCACCGTCGGAGACGAGGTGCGTCTCGGCGACACCGATCTGTGGATCCAGATCGAGCGCGATCTCACGGTCGGCGGCGAAGAGGCGATCTTCGGCGGGGGCAAGTCCATCCGCGAGTCCATGGCGCAGGCGACGACCACTCGAGCGGACGGCGCTCTCGACACCGTCATCACGAACGCGATCATCCTCGACTGGTGGGGCATCATCCGCGCCGACATCGGCATCCGGGATGGTCGCATCGTCGGAATCGGGCATGCGGGCAACCCCGATGTCAGCGACGGCATCGACATGATCATCGGCCCCTCGACCGATGTGGTTTCGGGTGAGGGACGGATCGTCACGGCAGGCGCCATCGACTCGCACGTGCACCTGCTCTCGCCGTCGCAGATCCACGAAGCCCTGGCTACGGGGATCACCACGATCGTGGGCGGCGGGACGGGCCCCTCGGAGGGATCCAAGGCCACCACCGTCACCCCCGGAGCGTGGCATCTGTCGGCCATGCACCGGGCGCTGGACCCGCTGCCCATGAACGTGCTGCTGCTCGGCAAGGGCAACACGGTGTCGATGGCCGCGCTGAAGGAGCAGGCGCTCGCAGGCGCCGCCGGGTACAAGGTGCACGAGGACTGGGGCTCGTCGCCCGCCGCGATCGACGCCTCGCTGCGGGCGGCCGAAGAGTGGGGCCTGCAGGTCGCGCTGCACTCGGACTCGCTGAACGAGGCGGGCTTCGTCGAATCCACGATCGACGCGATGGCCGGCAGATCGATCCACGCGTTCCACGTCGAAGGCGCCGGCGGCGGCCATGCCCCCGACATCCTCTCGATCGCGGGCCTGCCGAATGTGATCCCGGGCTCGACCAACCCCACGCTTCCGCACACCGTCAACACCGTCGCCGAACACCTCGACATGCTGATGGTCTGCCACCACCTGAACCCCGCAGTGCCAGAGGATCTCGCCTTCGCCGAGTCGCGCATCCGTGCCACCACGATCGCCGCGGAAGACATCCTCCACGACATCGGAGCGCTTTCCGTCACGTCGTCGGACGCGCAGGCGATGGGGCGGATCGGCGAGGTGATCACGCGCACCTGGCAGGTGGCGCACGTGATGAAGCACCGCAGAGGCGCGCTTTCCGGGGGGATGCCGGCAGACAACGAGCGGGCGCGGCGGTACGTCGCGAAGTACACGGTCAACCCCGCGATCGCCCACGGGATCGCCTACGACGTGGGGTCGATCGAGGTGGGCCTGCTGGCGGACCTCGTCGTGTGGGACCCGAAGTTCTTCGGGGTGCGGCCCGCGGTCGTCATCAAGGGCGGCGCGATCGCGTGGGCCGCGCTGGGCGACCCGAACGCATCGATCCCCACGCCCCAGCCCGTGATGATGCGACCGTCCTTCGGCGACACGATCGGAGCCGACCTGTCGGTGACGTACGTCTCGCCCGCGGCGCTGGATGCCGGTCTCGCCGACACGCTGGGGCTGCGCCGCCGACTCGCCGCGGTCGAGCCCACTCGCCACATCGGCAAGGCCGACATGAAGAACAACGACGTCCTGCCCTCCATCCGCATCCGTCCCGACACCTTCGAGATCGCGATCGACGGCGAGGACGTCGAGCCCGCACCCGCGGCATCCCTCCCCCTGGCCCAGCTGTACAACATGTTCTGAGTCGGCCCATGGACTCCGCCCCCCACACCGTCGCCATGCTGCTCGCCGACGCGCGCCTGCCTTCGGGCGGTCACGCCTTCTCGGCGGGCGTCGAGCCGGCCATCCAGGGCGGGCTGGCGCGGGCCGACGTGGGTGCATTCCTGCGGGCCAGGGCGCGGACGACGACGCTGGTCGATGCGGCGACCGCGGTGGTCGCGCGGCACGCCGGCCTCCGCGGGTCGTCGTACGCAGCCGTCGAGCAGGCATGGGCGGCGCGCACTCCGAGTCGCGCGGCACGCGTCGCCTCGATCGACCTCGGCCGCGGACTGCTCCGACTCGCCGAGCGCCTCTGGCCGCACGCTCCGGCCATCGCCCCGCTGACGCGCGCGGACACGACGCCCCCTCGCCCGATCGTGCTGGGTGCGGTCGCCGCCCATGCAGGCCTCGACGCCGAGACGCTGGTGCGCGTCGCGGTGTACGACGACATGGCGGGCGGGGTCGCGGCCCTCCTCAAGCTCGAACCCGGCGATCCCGTCGACGGCGTGCGGCTCGTGCTCAGCGCGTGCGCCACCGTCGAGCCCTTCATCTCCCAGCTCGCCGCACTCGACTCTCCCGAGGCGATCCCGGCGGCGAGCGCCCCCCAAGCAGAGGCGTGGACCGAAGCCCACGCCGTGACGAACAGGAGACTCTTCCGTGCCTGACTCCCCTCTCATCCCCCGCGCCCTCCGGCTCGGCGTCGCCGGCCCTGTCGGCACCGGAAAGTCCTCGCTGATCGCGACGGTGTGCCGCGCTCTCGCCGACGAGTTGCGCCTGGGCGTCATCACGAACGACATCTACACCGATGAGGATGCCCGGTTCCTCCGGTCGGCCGGAGTGCTCGACCCCGACCGCATCCGCGCCGTCGAGACGGGTGCCTGCCCGCACACGGCGATCCGCGACGACATCACCACCAACCTGCTCGCCGCGGAGGACCTGGAGCGGGACTTCGCGCCGCTCGACGTCGTGCTCATCGAGTCGGGCGGCGACAACCTGACCGCGACCTTCTCGCCCGCGCTGGTGGACGCGCAGATCTTCGTCCTCGATGTCGCCGGCGGCGGCGACGTGGCCCGCAAGGGGGGTCCCGGCATCGGACGCGCCGACCTCCTCGTGGTCAACAAGACCGACCTCGCGCCCTATGTCGGCGTCGACGTGCCGCAGATGGTGGCCGATGCCGAAGCCGCCCGCGACGGCCGGGCGGTCCTCGCGCTCTCGCGCCACGATGCAGCCTCGGTTGCAGCGCTGCGCGCGTGGGTGCTGTCGATCCTCGCCGGTCATCGCGCCGGAACCCACATCGCCCAGGACCCGGGACCGATGGCCCCGCATTTCCACGCCGACGAGGAGCATCCGGAAGGCGGGTTCATCCACGCGCATGCTGACAGCGCCGAGCCGTCGGGACACGAGGACCACCACCACGACGACCACGACCACCACCACCACGACCACGACCACGACGCCGCACGCACGCAGGTCGTCGCGGGGAGGAATCCCCACCGGTGACCGCCACGCACATCGCGGTGACGGCAGCCGAACCCCGCGCGCACGTGGACCTCGCGGTCGGCGCGCTCGCTCCGCGCCTGATCTCGCGGGACGCCCGCCACGCCCATGTCGCCGTCGCCGCGGCCGGCATGGTGCTGCTGGGCGGTGACCGGGTGCACGTGCGCGTCGACGTGGGTGCCGGGTGCACGCTCGCCATCGAGGATGTCGGCGGCACAGTGGCATACCCCGGGGAGCCGTCCTCGTGGATCCTCGAAGCGAGGATCGGACGCGGAGCGACGCTGCTGTGGAATGGGCTGCCGTTCGTGGTGACGGACGGCGCGGACGTCGAGCGCCGCTGCTCCCTGACCCTCGAACCGGATGCGCGGGCGCTCATCCGCGAGACGCTGGTGCTCGGCCGGCACAGCGAGCGCGGTGGCCGGCTCGTGTCCGCCCTGGCCGTGGTCGACGAGGCCGGGCCGATCGTGCTCGAGAGGATGGAAGCGGACGGCTGTGCGCCCGAGCCGGGAGTTCTCGGCGACAACCGCGTGCTGGATGCCGTGACTGCTGTGGGATTCCGCCCACCGACGCACGCGGGAGACCTCGAGTTCGAGCGCCCGGGCGCGATGGCGCGCCACCTCTCCGATCACACGCACAGCTCGCCCCTCGATCCGGTGTGGGATGCCTGGGCCGCGCACGCGGAGGCACGCCTTCGCGAGGCCGAGCCGGTGGCCGGACCGTGACCGCGCCTTCAGCGGCGACGTCCCTGGACGAGGGTCGCGCGGGCCTCAGCCGGAGCACCCTCGGAGTGGTCGCATTCATCACCCTCCTCCACGTCCTCGGCTGGGGAGTGATCGCGCTCGTCGTCATTCCGGCAGGCATTCCGCTGGGGGGCGGCGGCGGCGCGGTGGTGACGGTCGGCGTCGGTCTCACGGCCTACGCCCTCGGGGTCCGGCACGCGTTCGACGCCGATCACATCGCCGCGATCGACAACACCACCCGCCGCCTGGCCGGGCTCGGAAGGCCCGCCACCACGGTCGGCTTCTGGTTCTCGCTCGGCCACTCCACCGTCGTCGTCGTGCTGTGCATCCTGCTGACCCTCGGGGTCGCAGCCGTGGGCTCGTCGATCGCCGACGACTCCTCAGCCCTGCGCACGTGGACGGGGGTCATCGGCCCGAGCGTCTCGGGCGTCTTCCTGCTCATCATCGCCGCGGTCAACATCTCTGCATTCCGTCATCGGCATGGGCACCGCGGCGGGCCGGTCCTCCGACTGCTGGGCCCCTTCGAGAAGGCCGTGGACCGCCCCTGGCGGATGTACATGGTCGGCCTCCTTTTCGGCCTGGGCTTCGACACCGCGACCGAGATCGGTCTGCTCACTCTCGCGGGAGCGGCCACGCTCGTGTCGGTCCCGTGGTGGGCGGCCCTCACCCTGCCCATCCTGTTCGCGGCCGGGATGAGCGCCTTCGACACGTCCCAGGGCGCGATCATGCGACGTGCATACACGTGGCAGCCCGGTCGCCGAAGAGTCGCCGAGGTGTATGCGACGGCGATGACGGGACTGTCCGTCGTCGCTGCGATTCTCATCGCCGTGGTGCAGCTCGCGGGCGTGCTCGTCGCGAATCTCGGGCTGGGAGGCCCCCTCCCCTGGCTGGCGTCGGTGGGCATCGATGAGCTCGGCCTGGTGCTCACCGCTCTGCTCCTGGTCACGTGGGCCTCGGTGCTGGTCGTCACGCGCCGACCCCGGGTGCGTGGCGCGTGACCGCCGCGCGTGCGCGCCTCGTGACCGCCCGGCGGACCGCTATGAGGGAGCGAGAGGGCGCCCGTCCCTTTTCTGTCAAGCACGAGGCCGCCGAGAGGTCCGACGGCTAGCCTGACCCTGCGCGCTGCGGACGCACCCACGCGGCGACAGCATCCGTCACCGAAGGGAACTGCGGGCGATGACAGGCGAAGCGATCATCGGGCCCGTCTCGCCCCCTGACCTGCACGTCATGACCCTCAATGTGCGGCGCCGGGTGGACCGCCCCGGCTGGCGGAAAGCCGACCGGTGGGAGGTGCGGCGCCCGGCGCTCGAGGCGCTCCTGACATCGGAACGCCCCTCACTCGTCGGGGTGCAGGAGGCACGGCCCGACCAGACCGACGCGATCGCCGCGCTGGGCTACCGGTTCGCCGGCCGTCGCGAGGCGGCCGACGGCCGCGGCGAGGGCTGCCCGCTCTTCTACGAGAGCGAGCGGCTCGAACTGCTCGAGTGGCGGCAGGAGGCCCTCTCCGACCGGCCCGATGTCAGCGGATCGACGTCGTGGGGCAACCTCATTCCGCGCATCATGGTGAGCGCTCGGCTGCGGGATCGCGCCACCGGCACAGAGCTCCTCGTCATCAACACCCACCTGGACCATCTGTCGGCGCGCTCCCGGGTGCGGAGTGCCGAGCTGATCCACGATCGGGTGGCCAGCCAGACGCTGCCCGTCATCGTGATCGGCGACCTGAACGCGGCGGAGTCTTCGCGCCCTGTCCGAGAGCTCCTTCGCGGCGGTGTGGCGAGGGATGCCTGGACCGCCGCTTCCGAGCGCCTCACGCCCGAGTGGGGCACGTTCGCCAACTATCGGCCTCCCCGGGAGGGCCGGGCCCGGATCGACTGGATCGCCGTCACCCCGGATGTCGAGGTCACGCGCGCGGCGATCAACGCGACGCGATTGGAGGGCCGCTGGGCGTCCGATCACCTTCCGGTGCAGGCGGTCGTGCGGCTGCGCGGCGCGAGCCCGGCCTGATCGGCAGAGCTCACGTGCCGAGCACGCGCCTCCTCAGCGCCGCGCGAGCGCCTCGAGGTCTCCGCCGACCAGGCGCTGCGTCGTCCACTCCTCCATCGGGAGGGCGCCGAGCGAGCGGTAGAAGGCGATGGACGGAGCGTTCCAGTCCAGCACCGTCCATTCGAGGCGCGAGTACCCTCGCTCGACGCAGACCTCGGCCAGCGACGCGATGAGCGCCCGCCCGAACCCCCGACCCCTGTGTCGGTCGAAGACGAACAGGTCTTCCAGCCAGATGCCGTGCCGGCCCGTCCAGGTCGAGTACGTGACGAACCAGATCGCGATGCCGACGATCTCGCCACCCTCCTCGACGACATGGGCGGACGCCCGCGGGTCGTCTCCGAAGAAGGTCTCGGCGAGCGCGTCGGTCGTGTTGAGCACGGCATCAGGCTCGCGCTCGTAGTCGGCGAGCCCCTGGATGCAGGCCAGGATGCCGGTCTCGTCGCCGCTGCGGGCGGCTCGCAGCACTGCTCCGCCTTCGAGGGCGCGATCGATCACCGGGTGACCTCGACGTCGGCCCGCGCGGATCGGCGTCGGCGGACGAGCGCCACCACCGCCCGCCAGCCCACCAGGAACAGCAGCAGGACGACGCTCGCGACCACGACGAACGCGACCGCCACTCCCTGGTCTGAGACGCCGCGCAGCACCATCCCCGTGATCACGGTCAGCGCCCAGATGCCGATTCCCGCGCGGCGGACGGCGAGCGGATGCTGCCACGCGCGCGTCAGGAGCCACCCGAGGACGAGGCCCACCAGGAACGGCCACGCCGTCTGAGCGACGCCTGCGAGCGTCAGGTCTTCGGTGTGGCTCGCCCGGCCGATCACCGCGAACACGATCACGAGCACGACGTCGAGCGCGAACGCGGCGGCGATCAGGCGCGACCGCAGCGCGGGGGCCCGATCAATGGAGGGCGTGGCCATGTGGGACTCCTTGCGACCATTCCATCCTCGCGCACCTCGCACGGCGCCGAGGACGACGTCAACGGAAGTCCTCGGGCTCGACGTCGTCGATGAACCGCTTGAACTCGTCGAGGCTGCGATCGACGTCCGGCTCGTCGTCATCGTCGTCGTCCGCGTTCTCGACGAGCGTGTCGAGTACCCCCGCCTCGGTCATGACGGCATCGGCCACCCAGATGGGCGCGCCGACACGCGAGGCCAGCGCGATGGCATCCGAGGGCCGCGAGTCCACGACGCGATCGCCGAAGGCGGAGGTCACGGTGATGGCCGCATAGAAGGTGCCGCCGTCGATCCGGGTCACGTCGACGCGGCTCACGGCGGCATCGAGCGCGGCGAGCAGCTCCCGCATGAGGTCGTGGGCGAGGGGCCGGGGAACGACCGCGCCCTCGATGGCGACGAGGATCGACGTCGCCTCCTGCTCGCCGATCCAGATCGGGAGCACGAACCCCGATCCTGCTTCTTCATCCATCGGCTTCAGCAGGATGACATGCTGACCGGCAGGGTCCAGCGCGACTCCGGCGACTCGGACTTGCATCGCTCACACCCCCGCTCGGTCTTGAGCCTGGAGCAATCGTAGGCGCGCGCCTCACGGGAGGGAACGGGGGTTGCGCCGATCGCGCGTCGGTCGCATCATCGACCTTCCTTCCCCGGAATGGATGCCGCAGACCCGCCGTTGCACTCACCGTGAAGCGCTTCGGAACACTCTCGTTCGGCCACTACGGTCCGCTGGGCGGTGGCCGCGAGCTGACCGCGGCCGACTCGATGCTGCAGGCCATCGACCTGGCCCAGGGCATGGACGACCTCGGTGTGAACGGCATCTGGTTCCGCGTGCATCACTTCGCCCGGCAGCAGTCCTCGCCGATGCCGCTGCTCGCCGCGATCGCGGCCCGCACCGAGCGCATCGAGATGGGCACCGGCGTCATCGACATGCGCTACGAGAACCCCCTCTACCTCGCCGAGGAAGCGGCATCCGTCGATCTCCTGAGCGGCGGCCGGCTGTCGCTGGGCGTGAGCCGCGGCTCACCCGAGACCGTGGTGCGCGGCTACGAGGCCTTCGGCTACACGGGCGCCGAGGACCCACGCGGCGCCGACATCGCCCGGGACCACTTCTCGCGCTTCCTGCGAGCCATCGAGGGCGAGGGCCTCGCGGAGCGCGACGCCTCCAGCCCGTTCGGCGGAGGCACCGGCATGCAGCGCATCGAGCCGCATTCGCCCGGCCTGCGCTCACGCGTCTGGTGGGGAGCCGGCAATCGCGACTCCGCGGAATGGGCGGGTCGCGTCGGGGTCAACCTCATGTCGTCCACGCTCCTCACCGAGGATCGCGGGCTGCCGTTCGATGTGCTGCAGGCCGAGCAGATCGATGCCTTCCGAACGGCATGGCGGGATGCCGGGCACCCTGGCGAACCGCGGGTCTCGGTGAGCCGGTCGATCTTCCCGCTGACGACGGCTGAGGACCACCTCTACTTCGGCGGGCGCAACGAGGGGGAGGGCGTGGGATACATCGACGGCTTCCGCTCCACGTTCGGCAAGACCTACGCGGCCGAGCCCGATGTGCTCGTGCAGCAACTGGCCGAGGATGCGGCGATCGCGAGCGCCGACACGCTGATGCTCACGATCCCGAGCCAGCTCGGGGCCGAGTTCAACCTGCGCATCGTGGAGTCCTTCGCGACGCACGTCGCACCCTCTCTCGGCTGGGAGAGCACGCGGGCCTGATCCTGTGCGGCCGGCGCTACGCCACGCCGGCCCGTCGCGCCGACTGGACGGCATCTGCGACATTGCCCTCGAAGGGGCTCCCGTGTCCAGGAAGGATCGTCGTCGCACCGGTGGCCGCGAGTGCATCCAGACTCGCCAGCGCGGCCCCGGCATCGGCCGTCGCCGCCTTCGCCACCACCCGCGGACCCGTCAGGCTGGTGTACGGATCGAGGGTCACGAGCGCATCGCCTGAGAACAGGATGCCCCGGGACGCCAGGTGGAAACCGCAGTGCCCGTACGTATGACCGGGCGAGAAGATCGGCACCAGTCCACCCGGCGCATCGACCGGCTGCCCGGGCGTCACGTCGGTGCGGGCGGGCGTCCCCTTCACACGGAGCGCGCCCGCGGCCATCATCCGTGCGAGGATCGGCAGCCCGCCGGGGTGACGCAGCGGAGCGAGCACCCGCGAAGACTGGCTGCGATATCGATACGGATGCCGCGCGAGCGGCCCGTCGACCGGGTGGATGTGGGAGGCGACACCGTGATCGTCGCGCAGCTTCTCGGCGAACCCGACGTGATCGAAGTGGCCGTGGGTCAGCAGGAGCGCGTCGATGTCGGAGGGCCTGGCCCCCACCGTGTGGAGCGCTCGCTCGAGCAGCGGCCACATACCGGGAAGGCCCGCGTCCACGAGGGTCAGGCCCCCGGCATCCCTGATCAGATAGCAGTTCACCCCCGCGCGGTGCAGCCTGAAGACGCCCTCGGCGACGCTCGTCACACCTTCCGGATCCAGTGCCATCCCCACACTGTCGGGCCTGCTCACGCTCGACCGACTGGGGCTTGCGTGTCCGAAGGCCGCGGTGTTATGTCGCCGCGAGCCGGCGTCCGCCCCGCGGATCACAGGTACTCCCGTGAGCGTCAGCGTGTCAAGGGGCATGTCCCGCGCGGCATCCGTCCCTAGCTTCATATCCACCGGATGACTGGAAGGGACGCCTGAGATGAGCCCCGTCGCTGACACGCATGTCCGCCCCGCTGACGCGGCACCTCCGGTGCGGGGCGACGAGCGCCGCAGACACTGGCTCATCCCGACGGGGATCATCGCGGCGGTGGCCGTGGTGCTGTTCCTGGGCACCTTCGAGCTCAACCCGCCGATCGCGCTCACCGGGATMGTGCTCGTCGTGCTCTTCTACATCGCCATGCTGATCTGCGCACTCGCGTCCAAGAACGTCCACAACCGCAATGTGGCGTTCCTCTGGCTCTTCGGAGCGATCATCGTGGCCTCTTCGCTGCTGCTCCTCTTCCTCTTCGCGATCGAGCAGATCAGCTGACCACCCGCGCGGACACCGCGTTCACCGGACCTCGCTGGCAACGAAAGGAACTGAACCATGTCGGTACCGCGTCGCGATCACCAGGTCGAGACGTAGTCCGAGACGCGCTGCTTCGCCGCCTGCTCGACGAGCGGAAGCCCGCGGCCGACGGCCTGCTCGATGCGCTGCTGCGCTGCGCCGTTCCGGAGCGCATAGCCGTCGAAGTCCGTCGTGCTGGCGTAGACGCCGAGCGGGAGGGTGAGCGACTGGAAGAAGCCGAACAGGGGCCGCAGCTGGTGCTCCAGGATGAGCGCGTGGCGCTCACCCCCGCCCGTCGCCGCCAGCAGGACGGGCTGGCCGACGAGCGCGTACTGATCGACGAAGTCGAAGAGGTGCTTGAACAGGCCGGTGAAGGAGGCGCGGTAGACCGGGCTCGCGGCGATGAGCAGATCGGCGCCCTCGATCGCGAGAAGCGCGTCCTCCACCTCGTCGGGAAGGTGGTCGCGCTGCAGCGCGCCCGCCAGCGACGGGCCCAGCGTGGTCAGGGTGATGACCTCGGCCTCGATCGGCGTTCGCCGTCCCACGGCCTCGATGATCGATTCCACGAGCACCGTGGTCTTGCTCGGCTCGTGCAGCGACCCCGAGACCCCCACCACCTTCAGCGGCCGGCGCAGCGCGCCGTCGAACACGGAGGAGGCGTCGAAGCCGTCGGAGATCGTCATGGTCCGACGGTACGGCGGGCGATGGCGTGCATGTCTCGCTGCGCGACACCCGGCGTCACACAGTCGTCATGCCGCGTAACGAGCGCCCTCGCGAGTCCGTGCCGACCGGGCGAGGACGCCTCCCCTTCGCCGGGCGACCCCGGCCGGGCCGCCCGGCGCGCGGCTATAGAGTCGTCAGCATGGCCACCAAGAGCACCCGCCCCGCCGCCGAAGAAGAGTACGAGCTCGAAAGCAAGTCCACCCTCTGGGGCTTCCTCGCCGGAATCATCGTCGCCGCCTTCATCGCGGTCCCGCTGTCCGCGTCGTTCGCGTTCGCGACGCACCCGAACACGCAGCAGCTCTTCGGCGACCGCCTCTCAGAGGCGACGGACGGCGGATACCGGCTCTTCTGGTGGCTCGTGACCGCGCTGCTCATCGCGATCCCGTTCCTCGTCGGCTTCGCCGTGGCGAAGCTGTCCGGAAGGACGCTGGCGATCGTCGGTGGGATCATCGCCGTGTTCGTGATCGCGATCCTCGTCGTCGGCCAGCTCTGGGTCTTCTGACCCTTCCGCCTCGACCTCAGGCGTGCGCCGGCACTCCGACGCGGTCCGCGCGCGAGTAGACGTTCATCGACTCGCCGCGGAGGAATCCCACCAGGGTGAGTCCGGATGCCTCGGCGAGCTCGACGGCGAGCGAGGACGGCGCCGACACCGCCGCCAGTATCGGGATGCCGGCCATCACAGCCTTCTGCACCAGTTCGAAGCTCGCGCGTCCGGACACCTGCAGCACCATGCCGCGCAATGGCAGCCGGTCGTTCATGACGGCCCAGCCGACGACCTTGTCGACCGCGTTGTGCCGGCCGACGTCTTCGCGCACCACGAGCTGCTCCCCCGTCACCGCGTCGAACAGGGCGGCGGCGTGCAGCCCGCCCGTCTTGTCGAAGGCCGCCTGACCGGCGCGCAGCGTCGCGGGGAGCGACGCGAGCATCTCTGCGTCCACCACTGCCGGATCGATCGACACGTCGTACGACGACACCGTCTCGACGGCATCGATCGACGCCTTGCCGCACAGCCCGCAGGAGCTCGTCGTATAGAAGCTGCGCGCGATGTCGGGTGAGGGCGGGCGCACCCCGGCGGCGAGCGACACGTCCAGGATGTTGTAGGTGTTCTCGGCCGCAGGGCCTGCCGTGCCCGGCCCGCCGCAGTGGATGGCCGAGCGGAACTCGTCGCCGCGAGAGATCACGGCCTCCGAGACGAGGAACCCCGCGGCGAGCTCCACGTCGTGGCCAGGCGTGCGCATCGTCACGACGAGCGGCGCTCCTCCGACCCGGATCTCCAGCGGCTCCTCCACGGCAAGCGTGTCGGGTCGTCGCGTCTCGCCTGCGCCGAGTGTGATGCGGACGACCGGCTTGCGTGTGGTGATGCGTCCCACGCTCAGCCGCCGATCGCGTTCATCCCGCGCGCGGGCTGCAGGAAGCCGGGGTCGTTGATCGCATGCCCGGGGAGCTTGCCGCGGACGCAGGAGCGCAGCATCCCGTCGATCCCGTCGTCTCCCCCTCCGGAGCGGAGGATCGGCAGCAGGTCGTACTCCGTGGTCGAGAACAGGCAGTTGCGCAGCTGGCCGTCGGCGGTGAGTCGCAGGCGATCGCAGTCGCCGCAGAACGGTGCGGTCACCGAAGCGATGACTCCCACTGTGCGCGGACCGCCGTCGAGCGTCCACCGCTCTGCGGGCGCCCCACCGCGACCGGGCACAGGGGTCAGTGCCCAGCGATCCGAGAGAGCCTCGAGGATCTCGTCGCGGGTCACCATGCGCGATCGGTCCCAGGTGTGGCCGGCGTCGAGCGGCATCTGCTCGATGAAGCGCAGCTCGGCCTCGTGATCGAGGGCGAATTGCACGAGGTCGATGAGCTCGTCGTCGTTCACGTCCCGCATCGCGACGGCGTTCAGCTTCAGGGGACGGAGACCGGATGCCGCTGCCGCCGCGATGCCGGCCAGCACGTCGTCGAGCCGGTCACGGCGGGTCAGGTCGCGGAAGCGGTCGCGACGCAGCGTGTCGAGCGAGATGTTGAGGCGCCCGAGGCCGGCGTCGATGAGCCCGGGGAGGATCTCGGGCAGCCGGATGCCGTTCGTCGTCATCGCCAGTTCGACCGGGCGGCCGTCTGGGCCCTCGATCTCGGCGAGACGACGGACGATCTCCACGATGTCGCCGCGCAGCAGCGGCTCGCCGCCCGTGAGCCGGAAGGTGGTGACGCCGGCGGCGGCGGCGACCGTCGCCACCCGCACGATCTCATCGAGGGTGAGGATGCTGGTCCTCGCGAGCCACTCGTTCCCCTGCTCGGGCATGCAGTACGTGCAGCGGAGGGAACAGCGGTCGGTCAGCGAGATCCGCAGGTCGCGGTGGACGCGCCGAAACGTGTCGACCAGCGGACCGGATGCTTCGGCACCACGTGACTCCGCATCGGAGGGCGATGCGGCGCGGGGGCGCGGCATCCCGAGCATCGTCGTCATGTCACACACCTCCCGCCCTTTCTTCAAGGGTAGTCGCGACGATCAGGGGTGGGTGGTCAGACCATATGTTTCGACGTCGAGCCATCCACGGCTCGCGGCCTCGAAACCTGGGAGCATCCTGTGTACCGTGGGCCCCACACCCACTCCTGCTGTGGAGGACACATGGACTGGCTCGATCCGCTGCTGCTCGCCCGCTGGCAGTTCGGCCTCACGACGCTGTACCACTTCCTGTTCGTGCCGCTCACCCTCGGCATGGCGCTGACGGTCTCGATCTTCCAGACGGCGTGGTTCCGCACCGCGAACGTGAAGTGGCTGCACCTGACCCGCTTCTTCGGCAAGATCTTCCTGATCAACTTCGCGATGGGCGTCGTCACGGGCATCGTGCAGGAGTTCCAGTTCGGCATGAACTGGTCGTCCTACTCTCGCTTCGTCGGAGACGTCTTCGGCGCTCCCCTCGCGTTCGAGGGCCTCATGGCGTTCTTCTTCGAGGCGACCTTCATCGGCCTGTGGATCTTCGGGTGGGACAAACTCCCCAAGGGCCTCCACCTCGCGACCATCTGGATCGCGACGATCGGCGCGTGGTTCTCGGCCTACTTCATCCTGGCCGCGAACGCCTTCATGCAGAATCCGCGCGGGTACCAGATGGCCTCAGACGGATCGCGCGCGGAGATGACGGATTTCTTCGCCGTGCTGTCGAACCCGGTCGCACTCGCGGCGCTCCCTCACACGCTCTTCGCGGCGTTCATGATGACGGCGGGGGTCATCATCTCGGTCTCGGCCTGGCAGCTCGCGCGTCGGCAGAACGTCGAGATGATGCGCTCGTCACTGCGCTACGGCCTGTGGGGCATGATCATCGCGTTCGCGGGCGTCGTCCTCTCGGGCGACCAGCTGGGCCTCGTCATGGTCTCGACCCAGCCGATGAAGATGGCCGCCGCCGAAGCGCTGTTCGACACCGCCTGCGGGGCGGACGCGTCGTTCTCGATCTTCACGCTGGGTACCCCGGACGGCACGAGCGAGCTCTTCTCGATCCGCATCCCCTATCTGCTCGCACTCCTGTCGACCCACTCCTTCGACGGCTGCGTCGAGGGCATCAACGACCTCAACGCGCTGTACACCAACGAGCTGTTCCCCCAGTTCGCCGATCAGGTCGACGGCAGCTTCGCCCCCGTCCTCTGGGTCACCTACTGGTCGTTCCGCTGGATGATCGGCCTCGGCGGCGTCGCCGCACTCACCGCGGTCGTCGGGCTGTGGCTCACGCGCAAGAAGGCCAAGCGAGAGGTGCCGGCATGGGCCTGGAAGCTGGCGATCTGGGCGTGGCCCGCGTCGCTGTTCGCCATCCTCGTCGGCTGGATCTTCACCGAGATGGGCCGCCAGCCCTGGATCGTGTTCGGCCTGATGCTGACCGAGGACGGGGTCTCGCCCAGCGTGCCGGGCTGGACGGTGCTGATCTCGCTCGTATCCTTCACCCTCATCTACGCGGCGCTCGCGGTGGTCGAGATCGGTCTCATCACCCGGACCGCCCAGCAGGGACCGGAACCGCTGCCGGGACCCGACGACCCCGATCCCTTCGACGCGGCGCTCGAAGAGACGCCCACGACGGTCTACTAGGAGGACGCCATGGATCTCGCCTACCTCTGGTTCTTCATCGTCGGATTCCTCTTCGTCGGCTACTTCGTGCTCGACGGCTTCGACTTCGGCGTCGGCATGTCGCTCCCCTTCCTGGGACGGGATGACATCAGCCGCCGTCAGATCATCAACACGATCGGCCCGGTGTGGGACCTCAACGAGACGTGGGTCATCGTCGCGGGCGCGTGCCTGTTCGCGGCGTTCCCCGAGTGGTACGCGACGCTGTTCAGCGGTTTCTACCTCGCACTGCTGCTCATCCTGCTGGCGCTCATCCTCCGCGGCGTCTCGTTCGAGTACCGCCATCAGCGCGACGGACTGCGCTGGAAGAAGGGCTTCGACACCCTCATCGTCGTGGGCTCCGCCGTTCCGGCGCTCCTCTGGGGCGTCGCGGTCGCCAACATCGTCCAGGGCGTGCCGATCGACGCCGACTTCGAGTTCACCGGCAGCCTCATCACGCTCCTGAATCCGTACGGCCTCCTCGGAGGCATCACCACGCTGCTGCTGTTCTTCACGCACGGGGTGTACTTCGTGGCGCTGAAGACCGACGGGCAGGTGCACGACGATGCCCGGGCGCTCGCCCGGCGCAGCGGCATCCTGACCGTCGTCTTCGCGGCCGTCTTCCTCGTCTGGACGATCCTGCTCGCCTTCGGCGAAGGACGCCCGCTCGCCTGGCTGGTCGTGATCTTCTCCGCCATCGCCGCCGTCCTGCTTATCGGCTCGGTCATCGCGAACACACGGGACCGCGAAGGCTGGGCGTTCGGCTTGGGCGCCTTCACCATCGTCACGGCGGTGCTGGCGCTGTGGTTCGCGCTGTTCCCGTTCGTCATGCCGTCCTCGACCGATCCGGCGTTCAGCCTGACGATCGAGAACGCCTCGAGCACCGAATACACGCTCACGATCATGAGCTGGGCGGCCCTGATCTTCCTGCCGCTCGTGCTGCTGTACCAGGGCTGGACGTACTGGATCTTCCGCAAGCGCGTGTCGCGGACGCGCATCGAGCGCGCGGCGGCGCTGGTGCACTGACACGCCCCCGTGCTGCCGAATCCACCCGTTCGGCCCGAGACCACGCGTTCTCGTGCGCGATCTCGGGTGGATTCGCGGGGAAAGGGTGGATTGGGGAGGACCGTGCGGGACGCGCGGCGGTGAGTAGGGTCGAGAGCGAATGAGTGAGACGGTCCCGGCGCCTCCCGCGCCGAAACGCACACCGCCGGTCGACCCGCGGCTGCTGCGGCATGCGAGCGCCTCGCGCTGGTTCTTCCTCGCGATCGCCGTGATCGCCGTGGGGCAGACCGCGGTCATCATCGCCTTCGCGTGGCTGCTGACGCGGGCGATCGTCGGTGCGATCGACGGGATGCCGCTCGGCGACCTCTCGGCCACCCTCATCGCCCTCGCGGCCGTGGTCGCGCTGCGCGCCGTGCTGCTCTGGGCCCGCGAGACCGTGGCCGCCCGCGCGGCATCGCGGGTCGAGGCGCAGCTGCGGGGCCGCCTCGTCGAGGCGGTCGGGATGCTGGGCTCCGGCTGGCTCGCCGCGCGCAACTCCGCCCAGCTCGCCGTCACAGCGGGCCGCGGCCTCACGGCGCTCGAGGCCTACTTCGGCCGCTACCTGCCCCAGCTCGTCCAGACGATCATCGCGACTCCGATCCTCGTCGCGGTCATGTGGTGGCAGGACTGGATCTCGGGCCTCACCGTGCTCTTGACTCTCCCCCTGATCCCGCTGTTCATGGTTCTCATCGGGCTCGCCACCCGGTCGGTGCAGCAGCGGCAGTGGAAGACCCTGCACCACTTGGCCGCGCGCTTCGCCGACACCGTCCAGGGGCTCGCCACGCTCAAGGTCTTCGGGCGGCAGCACCGGGCCGCGGCATCCATCGCCTCGGTCACCGAGCGCTACCGGCGCGAGACGATGAAGGTCCTGCGGGTCTCGTTCCTCTCGGGCTTCGCACTCGAGTTCCTCGCATCGATCTCGGTCGCGATCGTGGCCGTCTCGATCGGGTTCCGGCTGCTCGACGGATCGCTCGCTCTCATGGTCGGGCTGTTCGTGCTGCTGCTCGCACCCGAGGCCTACCTGCCGCTCCGGCAGGTAGGCGTGCAGTTCCACGCTGCCGCGGAGGGTGTGGCGGCGACGGACGATGTGTTCGAGGTGCTGGATGCCGCGCGCCTGGTCCACGGTCGGCATACGGTCGCGTCACACGGGCCTTCCGGCGTGGGGCTGGCTGTCGATCGCCCGGGCCCTCGCCGAGCGCACACGGGAATCACGCGGATAGCGGGGGCTCTCGGTGAGAGCACGGGCGATCGGCAAGGGCAAGGACGGGACGAGGGGGAGGAAGGACGGGGAGGCGTACCCGCGCTCGTCCTCGACCGCCTCCAGGTCCGGCGCGGGGAGCGAATCCTCCCACCGGTCGACCTCTCCGCGCTCCCGGGCACGGTGGTGCTGCTCGAGGGACCGAGCGGGGCCGGCAAATCCAGTGTCTTCGCCGCCCTGCGCGCGGCCGCGCCCGTCGAAGGAACGGCGCAGTACGGCGGCCGGGACATCCGCTCGCTGCCGCCGTCGGAGTGGCTCGCCTGGGCGGGTCAGCATCCGGGACTCATCGCGGGCACGATCGGCGACAACGTCTCGCTCGGGGATGCCGCACCTGACGCCGCGATGATCGTGCGAGCCCTCGAGCTCGCGTGCGCCGGCGATCTCGACGACAGCCAGGAGCTCGGGGTGCAGGGCGCGGGGCTCTCGGGCGGCCAGGCCCAGCGCGTCGCCGTCGCCCGCGCGTTCTACCGCCACCTGCGCGGCCGCGCCCCTGTCATCGCGCTGGATGAGCCGAGCTCGGCGCTCGATCAGGCCACGGAACGCCGGCTCTGGCAGTCGGTCCGCACGCTCGCCGACGACGGGGCGACGGTCCTCCTCATCTCGCACCGCCCCACAGCACGTCAGATCGCCGACGTCGTGGTCCGCCTCGAATCCGCAGAGGTGCCCGCGTGAGCGCGGTCGACCAGCGGACGGCGCACGTCGGCGTCCCGGCCTCGACGTCGCGGCAGGTGCTCCGCGGGGCGATGCCGCCCGCACGGCGGTTCTGGCCGGGCGCGGCATCCGGGTTCCTGTCGGAAGCATCCGCGGTGGCATTGCTCGCGGTCAGCGCCTGGCTGATCGTGCGGGCGAGCGAGCAGCCCCCGGTGCTGTACATCTCGATGGCGGTCGTCGGCGTGCGGCTCTTCGCGATCACGCGGGCGGCCTTCCGCTACACCGACCGACTCGCCAGCCATGATGCGGCGCTCCGGCAGCTGGCCGCGACCCGCACCGCACTCGTGCGAAGGCTCATCCCGCTCGCGCCCGACGGCCTGGCCCGCACCCGCCGGGGATCCGTGCTCGGAGCCCTCGTCGACGACGTCGACGACCTGCAGAACCTGCCCCTCCGGGTCGTCCAGCCGCTCATCACCTCGAGCGCGGTCGCGGTGGGTGCGGTCGTGCTCGTCGCATTCGTCTGGTGGCCGGCGGCGGTGACGCTGCTCGCGTGCCTCCTGCTCGCCGGTGCCGCATCCCTGCTCTGGGGCTGGGCCTCGGGCTCCCGCGCCGAGCGGGCGATCTCGCCGTTGCGGGCTCGACTGGCGGATTCCGTCCTCGACCATTTCGCGAGCCTGGACGTGCTGGAGGCATACGGAGCAGCCGCCGCGAGTCGCGCCCGCATCGCGTCTGCCGACGCCGAGCTCCGCCGCGCGGTGACGCGCCGCACGGCCTCGCAGGCAGGCACCACCGCCGTCGTGTCGCTGCTCGCCGGCATCGCCTCGATCGCCGCGGTGTGGGTCTCCGCGCCCGCCCTTGCGGACGGCAGCCTGACCGGCCCATGGCTCGCGGTGGCCGTCCTCGTTCCCATGGCGGTGTTCGAGGTGTTCGGCGCCGTGCCGATGGCCGCCTCCGCCTGGCGCCAGGTGCGGGCGTCGGCCGAGCGCATCGCCGGCGCGCTCCCCGCCGCCCTTCCGGACGGTCTGGTCGCCGAGACGGCGGCGGCGACCGGTTCGGCGCCTGCCCTCGGCGACGGCCTGCGTCTGCGTGGCGTGTCCGCCCACTGGCCCGAGGCCGGCATCGCACTCGACGGGATCGACCTCGACGTGCGCCCAGGCGAGCGGGTGCTCATCGTCGGATCGAGCGGCGCCGGCAAGACCACCCTCGCGCACGTCCTCGTGCGCTTCCTCGACATGGCCGGCACCTATGAGATCGGCGGGCGATCGGTGGCGACGCTGGCTAGCGACGACCTCCGGCTGGCCGTCGGGCTGTGCGAACAGCATCCGATGCTCTTCGATGAGGACATCCGGCAGAACCTGCTGTTCGCCGACGACTCCGCAATGGATGCCGAGCTCCTGGCGACTCTCGACCGCGTGGGGCTCGGAGCCTGGGTCGGCGAGCGAGGCGGACTGGATGCGCGGGTCGGCGAGCGCGGCGCCCTCGTGTCGGGCGGGCAGGCGCAGCGCATCGCGCTGGCGCGGGCGCTGCTGCGGGGCTTTCCCGTGCTCGTCCTCGACGAGCCGACCGCGGGCGTCGACCCCGAGGCATCCGAGGCGCTCCTCACGGACCTGCTGTCGGCCGTCGGCGACGATCAGGCGGTGGTGCTGATCTCGCACGTGACGGTGCCGACCGGGCTGGTGGACCGTGTGGTGCGGCTCGAGGGCGGCCGGATCGTCGGCTGACGCGGCGGAGGCGCCGGAGTTCAGCTGGGCGCTCCTCAGAGCCCCATCGCGAAAGCCTGCACCCCGGCGTGCGACGGCAGCGGCGCGAAACCCAGGCGCGGGTAGAACGCCATGGCACCGCTGTTTCCCGTCGAGGCCGTCAGATGGAGTCCGGTCACCCCCCGCTCCCGCAGTGCCCCGGCGAGCGTCTCGATCAGCCGCCGACCCCAGCCCTGCCCCTGCAGCTCGGGCAGCAGGTCGATGTGGAGGTGGGCGGGATAGCCCTGCTGCGCGTAAGGCTCCGCGCCCGCACGCCGGCCGTAGGCGTAGATGAGGACGCCGTCCTGCCGCGTGCCCTCGCTCTCGGGTCTCGGCCACCGCTCGGCGAAGGCGGGCCACCACTCCCCCGCGAACCAGTCTTCGAACGAGGCGGTGTCGGGGGCGCCGACGACGTAACCAGCGATGCGACCGTCGTCAGTCTCGACCACGAAGGCGAGATCGGGATGCCGCGCGATGTAGGGCAGGACGAAGATCTGCGCCCACAGATCGTCGTCCTCCAGTACGCCGGTCGCGTCGCCGCCGTTGTCGGCGGTCTTCAGGCAGATGTCGGCGAGGGCGGGCTCATCGCCGGGTCGGAAGGGGCGGATGCGCGTCACCCGCCCGATTCTAGAGTCGGAGCAGCCGCAGCCGCGGTGACGACCGTCAGGCAGGAACGAACCGGACGCTCTCGGGATCCACTCGCAGCGCGACGGTGACCCCGGGCGCCAGACCCGCTTCGGCGACCCGGTCAGCGGGCAGGTCCACGGCGACCTCCGGCTCAGCGGTGCGCACCCGAACGCCGGCAGGAGTCTGCTCCAGCCGCGTGACCCTGGCGATCCACTGACCAGGGCCGCTTCGGACAGGCTCGGCCGTGGCGGGCTCGAGCTGAACGGCCGCGGGCGGGAAGATCGCCGCCGCATCGCCGGGTCTTCCCGCGGGATGGGCGAGAGACATCCCGCCGCTCGACCACGATCCGCCCTCGACGATCCCGACGACCCGGTTGAGACCCGAGACGGCGGCCACGAACCGGGATGCCGGAACCCGCAGCACATCCCGCACCGCACCGGCCTGCGTCACGCGCCCGCCCTCGACCACCACGAGTCCGTCGGCGAGTGACACCGAGTCCACGGCGTCATGCGTCGCGACGACCGCGGTCGTGTGGGTGGCGGACAGCTGCTCGCGCAGCAGCGCGCGGAGGTCCGCCGCGGTCTCGGTGTCGAGCGAGGTCAGCGGCTCGTCGAGGAGCAGCGCCGCGGGTGCAGTGGCCAGGGCTCGCGCGATCGCGACGCGCTGCTGCTGGCCGCCCGACAGCTCGGCGGGGCGCCGGGCGCCCATTCCGCCGAGCCCGACGCGCGCCAGCCACTGCTCCGCTTCGTCTCGCGCGACCCGCTTCGGGATGCCGCGCGCCAGCAGCCCGAAGGCGACGTTCTCACTCGAGCTGAGGTGCGGAAAGAGCCGCGGGTCCTGTCCGAGCAGCACGACGCCCCGCCGAGACGGCGTCACGTGCGCGCGGGCGCCGGGCGCGGCATCCAGTGTCCGCTCCCCCAGCCGCACGTGTCCGTCACGGAGCGGGATGAGGCCCGCGAGCGCGCCGAGGAGCGTGGACTTTCCCGCTCCCGAGGGGCCCATCACCGCGACGACCTCGCCGGCCGCGGCATGGAGGGCGACGTCCAGGACGAAGCCCGCGCGCTCCACCACGATGCGGGCGTCGAGCGCAGCGCCGGTCATCGCGGGGTCTCCGGCCGCCACGCCCGCACGAGCAGCAGCACCCCGATCGCCGTGACGAGCAGCAGCAGAGACAGCGCCACGGCCGTGCCCCGCGTGACGCCCGCCCCGTTGAACGCCGTGTAGATGGCCAGCGGCATGGTCTGCGTCACCCCGGGGGCGTTGCCGGCGAAGAGCGCGGTGGCCCCGAACTCGCCGATGGCGCGGGCGAAGCACAGGATCACGCCCGCGAGAAGGCCCGGGCCCGCCAGAGGCAGCGTGACGCGGCGGAGGATGGTCCAGCGCCCGGCACCGAGCGCGGCGGCCGTGTGCTCGTAGCCGACCCCGGTGGTCCGCAGCGATCCCTCGACCGCGAGCACGAGGAACGGAAGCGCCACGAAGGTCTGCGCGAGGACGACGGCGGTCGTGGTGAACGGGATCCGAATGCCGGCCTCGGCGAGGATCCCCCCGAGCGAGCTCGTCCGGCCGAAGAGGAACAGCAGCGCGATGCCCCCGACCATCGGCGGCAGCACGAGCGGAACCGTCACGAGGGCGCGCAGCACTCCTGCCCACCGGGGTGCGCTCCGGGCGATGACGAGCGCAAGAGGCACCCCGAGGATGACGCACGCGGCCGTCGCGACGAGTCCTGTTCCCAGCGACAACAGCAGCGCCGAGACCGCCTCAGGCGCGGTGACATCCGTCCACAGCGTCGACCAGTCGACGCGTGCCACCAGGGTCGCGAGCGGCACGACGAGCAGCGCGAGCCCGAGCAGCGCCGGGATCAGCAGCACCTGCGGGACGAACCCGGCTCCCTCGCGTCTCACGGCGGTCCGAACCCCCGCCCGGCGAGCACCGCCTGGCCGTCGGCACTGAGGACGAACTCCGCGAACGACGCAGCCGCCTCCGGGTGTGCGGCGCCGGCCAGCGGGGCGATCGGGTAGCGGTTGACGACAGCAGGCGCACCGGGGGGCGCGAAGGATTCCAGGTCAGTACGGCCGCGCACGTCGGTGGCGTAGACGAGGCCGGCGTCCGCCTCGCCCGCCGCCACCTTCGTGAGCACCGCTGTCACGCTCTGCTCCGAGCTGGCGGGGACGACGGACACGCCCGCATTCGCCAGCAGAGTCTGGGATGCGGCCCCGCAGGGAACCTCGGGCGCGCACAGCACCACGGTGACGCTGTCGTCCGCGAGATCGCCCAGGTTCTCGACGCCGCCCGGATTGCCGGCGGGAAGCACGACGACGAGCGTGTTGGTCGCGAAGACCCGTAAGCCGCCGGCCACGCCGGCCGCCGTCACACGCTCCATCGTCGCCTCGTCTGCCGAGGCGAAGAGGTCGGCAGGGGCGCCTTCGATGAGCTGAGTGGCGAGAGTGCTCGAGCCGTCGTAGACGATGGGGAGGACCTCGAGGCTGGGATGCTGCGCCTCGAAGGCGGTGGCGAGGTCGTCGAACGCCTGCTTGAGCGATGCGGCGGCGTAGATGGTGAGTTCGCCCGAGACGTCGGGGAGCGCCTGCGGATCGGCGCCGGCGCCTGTGTCGATCGCCGTCGGGTCGCTGTCGTCACGGCTCTCGACACCGGACGTGCATCCCGCCATGAGCAGCCCGAAGGCGACGAGCGCCGCGGCCGCGACGACGCGCTTCACGCGTGCGCTCGCGGTGTCTCGACGATCACGTTCGTCGCCTTGACGACGGCGACCGCGAGCGAGCCGACTTCGAGGCCGAGATCGTGCACCGCCTCGGCAGACAGCAGCGACACGACGCGATGAGGTCCCGACTGGATGTCGACCTGCGCCATGATCCCGTCGACCTGCACCCGCGTGACCAGCCCGACGAAGCGGTTGCGGGCACTCGAGAGGACGTCGGTCGGGTCGGATGCTGCACGCGCGAGCTCGACGGCACGTTCGGCGAGGGCGTCTCCGGCGATCTCCGCCGGGGTGGCCCGGGTGGTCGGAAGCAGCCCCTGGTCGACCCAGCGCCGCACGGTGTCGTCGCTCACTCCGAGCAGGCGAGCGGCCTCCGCGATCTTGTAGTCGGGCATGTGATCACGGTAGCACCGCGAATGCGGTCAAACGGCTGAAATTCCTCCGCATCTGCGGTAAGACTGCGTGCGCCTCTCGGCATTCCCCGGGTTGCACGCGGAGCCCGACGCCTGTCGCCGTGGTTACCCTTGACTCATGCCGCTCCCGCCGCTGGTCGAGCCGGTCGCCGCCCTCAGCGACGCCGAGCGGACCCGCACGGCCCGGCACACGCGTCTCGTGGGATTCGGCGAGATCGCCCAGCGCCGCCTGGCCGCCGCGCGCATCGCGGTCGTCGGCGCCGGGGGTCTCGGATCCCCCACCGTCCTCGCCCTTGCCGCGGCCGGTATCGGCGAGCTCATCGTCATCGACGACGACGTGGTCGAGCAGTCGAACCTGCAGCGGCAGGTCATGCACCGGCTCAGCGACATCGGCGCCCCGAAGGTCGACAGCGCGGTGCGCGCGGCGGCCGAGCTCTCACCGGAGACCACCGTGCGCGCTGTGCGCGAACGGCTTTCGCCGTGGAACGCGGCCGAGCTGTTCGTGGGGGCCGATCTGGTGATCGACGGCACCGACACGTTCGAGACGCGCGAGGCCGTCGCCGCCGCCGCAGAGCAGCTCGGCATCCCGCTGGTGTGGGGCTCGGTGCAGGGCTTCGACGCCCAGGTCACGGTGTTCTGGAACCGTCCTCCATCGGGAACCGGCGCCGTGGTGCTGTCGGATCTCTACCCGCACGGGAGCGTCGGGGATGTGCCCACCTGCGCCGATGTCGGGGTGCTCGGTGCGCTCTGCCTGCAGGTCGGATCGCTGCTGGCGACCGAGGCGATCAAGCTCATCGCCGGGATCGGCGAGCCGCTGCTCGGGCGGATCCTCGTCATCGACGGCCTGCGGGCGCGACAGCACGAGGTGCGCCTCCGCTCGGTGATGACGGATGCCGTCGCGCCGGCGAGCGGGCACGCGGCCGCCCCCAGCGCAGCAGCCACCCCCGCACCCCCGAGCAGCCCGCCGCTCGTCGGGCCCGAGGCTCTCGTGGGCGCGGTCATCCTCGACGTGCGCGAGCAGCACGAGGTCGATGCAGGAATGATCGCGGGTTCCCTCCACATGCCGCTCGCGGCCGTGCTCGCCGAGCCGCAAGCGCTCACGGGCCTGGGGCGCGTCGTCGTCGTCTGCAAGATCGGCGTACGGGCACGTCGCGCCGCCGAAGCCCTCCGCGCGCTCGGGGTCGAGGCATCCGTCCTCTCGGGAGGCCTGGACGCGTGGCCCGAGACGCTGGCGGACCCCGAGCGGGTCCCGGCGTGAGCCCGGCGCCGCTCCGAGAAGTCGAAGAGCACCTGGCCCTCGTGCTGGCGCGCGTCGAGCCGCTCGAGACCATGGCCGTGCCGGTGGCGGCCGCGCTCGGACGGACGCTCCGCCAGCCGCTTCGCGCCCAGGTCGACATCCCGGTCTTCGACAACTCCGGCATGGACGGCTTCGCCGTGCGCTTCGCCGATGTCGCAGATGCCTCACCCCAGAGCCCCGTGACACTCCGGGTGGTCGCCGATCTCCCCGCCGGTACGGCGCTCGATCCGTCGCTGGCAGCCGGTGAGGCCGCCCGCATCATGACCGGATCGCCCGTCCCCGCCTCCGCAGACGCCATCGTGCCGTTCGAAGACACCGCCGGAGGCCTCGCTGATTCGCTCCGCGACGTCGTCGTCCAGAGGGCTCCCCGCGCACCGGGCGCGCACATCCGCCGTCGCGGCGAGGATGCCCTCGTCGGCGCCGAGCTGCTTCCCGCCGGCTCCCTCCTCGGGCCGCTGCAGCTGGCGGCGGCCGCCGCTGCCGGAATCGCCGAGGTCGTGGTCTCGCGCGCCCCACGCGTCGCGGTGGTCTCGACCGGGTCCGAGCTCGTCCCGGCGGGTTCGCCGCTCGAGCGCGGTCAGATCCCCGAGTCCAACGGACAGCTGCTCGCCGGGCTCGTCGAAGGCGCATCCGCCGAGGTCGTCTTGCGCCTGACCGTTCCCGATGACGGCGACGGACCGCTGCGCGCGGTAGCCGAGGCATCGGCTCTCAGAGCCGACGTCGTCATCTTCACCGGGGGCGTGAGTGCAGGCGCCTACGAGCCGGTCAAGCAGAGCCTCGGCGCGTCGATGGAGTTCACCGCGGTGCGGATGCAGCCGGGCAAGCCGCAGGGATTCGGTGTCGCGGAAGAGGGGATGCTGCTCTTCGGCCTCCCCGGAAACCCGGTGAGCGCCGCCGTCTCGTTCGAGACGTTCGTCCGTCCGGCGCTCCTCGCCCTCCAGGGCAGGACGTCGCTGCACCGGCCGCTCATCCGACTGGCGGCGAAGGTCGGATGGCGCACCCCGCCGGGCCGTCGTCAGTACCTGCCCGCGGTGATCGACTGCACCGAGCCCGGCCGGTGGACCATCGCGCCGGCGACGGCCGGCGGCTCCGGGTCGCACCTCGCCGGCGGGCTCGCACGCGCCGAGGCCTACGCGATCGTCGGAGCCGAGGTCGATGCCGTCGCACCCGGCGATCTGGTCGATGTCATGCTGATTGCATGAGCTTCACGCACCTCGACGATTCCGGACGCGCCCGCATGGTCGATGTCACGGCCAAGGCTCCGACGGTCCGCGCCGCGACCGCGCGTGGGTTCGTCCGATGCTCCCCCGAGGTCGTCGCGAGCCTCCGCGATCACACCGTCCCGAAAGGCGACGTCCTCGCCGTCGCGCGCATCGCCGGCATCCAGGCGGCCAAGCGCACGCCCGACCTGCTGCCCCTCGCACACGTCATCGGCGTCCACGGCGCCGCGGTCGACCTGCTCGTGGTGGATGACGGAGTCGAGATCGAGGCGACCGTCCGCACGGCGGATCGGACAGGCGTCGAGATGGAGGCCCTCACCGCCGTGTCCGTCGCGGCCCTCGCGGTCGTCGACATGGTGAAGGGTCTCGACAAGGCGACGTCGATCGAGAACGTGCGCATCACCGCCAAGGAAGGCGGCCGCTCGGGCTCGTGGACCCGGCCGGGCGAGCAGTGACCGGCAGCAGCAGCGACCTCCACTCCGCCGAACGGCCCCTCTTCGGCGCGATCCTCCTCGCGGGCGGTCGGGGCTCCCGCGTCGGCGGCGCGAGCAAGCCGCTCTTCGAGGTCGGCGGCCAGACCCTCCTCGCGCGGGCCGTCGCCGCCGTCACGCGGGCCGGCGCGCGTCCGATCGTGGTTGCCGCCCCTGCGCTCGACGCGTCGCTCGAGGTGGACTGGGTCGCCGAGGACCCGCCTTTCGGCGGGCCGGTCGCGGGGATCGTCGCCGCGCTGGGCCGCAGAGACCTGTGGGCGCCCGACCCCGAGTGGACGTTCGTGCTCGCGTGCGACCTCCCGCGCGTCGACGCCGCTGTCGCGCGGCTCGCGAGCGACATCCCGCTCCTCCCCGACAGCACTGAAGGCGTGTGCCTCGCCGATGCGTCGAGCCGGCCCCAGTGGCTCACGGGCGCGTACCGCACGGCTGCGCTCCGCCGGGCCGCGGGCGCGGTTCCGGATGCCGGGCGCGACGCCCCGGTCCGCGTGCTCCTCGACGACCTGGCGATCGCCGCGCTCGCAGCGCCGAACGACCTGACCGCGGACGTCGACACGTGGGAGGATCTCGACACAGCCCGTGCCGCTGCGGGCGATGCACCCCTGGAGGACTCATGACCGAGGCATCCCGCACGCTCCCGCCCGAAGCGCTGGACGCGTGGGCGGCAGCGCTCCGCGAGCATTTTCATCTCGGCGCCGACGACGTGCCGATCACGCTGATCCTCGACCTCGCCCGCGACGCGGCGAACGGCGTCGCCCGGCCTGCTGCCCCGCTCAGCGCTTTCGTCGCAGGCCTCGTTGCGGGCCGCGCCGGCGGATCGCGCGCCGACATCGAGGCGGCCGCCTCCGCGATCTCGGCCCTCGCCGCGACCTGGGAGGCCTGATGGCGGTCGTCCGCTACTTCGCGGCCGCCGCCGAGGCGACCGGAGTCGAGGTGGAGCAGCGCCCTGAGGCGACGCTCGGCGACCTGCGCAGAGCGGTCGCCACGGCGCACCCGGGGCTCGGCGGCATCCTGCCCCGCTGCGCCGTGCTCGTCGGCGGCGCGCGGGTCGACGATGAGACGCCGCTCGGCGCGGAGGAGCTCGTCGACGTGCTCCCGCCCTTCGCGGGCGGCTGACCTAGCGCGCCCGAGGGTGCTCCCGCCCTTCGCGGGCGGCTGACCGAGCCCGCCGCGGCAGCTCACCGAGGAGCCGCCGAGGCTCAGCCCCCGATGCCCTTCCAGACGGTCGTGCCGTCGGCCTCGACCTGCCGCTTCCACACCGGCAGATCCGTCTTGATCGTCTCGATGATCGTCCGGCACACGGCGAACGCCTCTGCCCGATGCGATGAGGCGACCGCGATGACGACGGCCGCGTCGCCGACCTCGAGCCGGCCGACCCGGTGGCTCACGGCGACGACGGCGCCTGTCCCGCCGATCGCCTCCTCCGCGATGCGGCGCAGGGTCTGCTCGGCATCGGGATGGGCGGAGTACTCGAGCGCGACGACGGCGGCAGCGGCATCCGGATCATGGTCGCGCACGCGCCCCACGAACGTGGTCTCGGCCCCCATCGTCGCGTCCCAGACCGCATCGAGGTGCGCTGCGACATCGAGCGGGAGATCGCTGATGGCCGCGATCCGCACGCCGCTCACGAGTGATCACCACCGGCGAGCTGGTCGATCACGTGACGTGCGATCGAGAGCACGACCGGGATTCCGGATGCCACGGCCTTCGGCGAGCCCGGAAGATTCACGATGAGCGCGCCCGGACTCACCCCCGGCACGGGACGGACCACGCCCGAGCGGCCGCGCGACAGCATCCCGCCCGGCGTTTCAGATGCCCCACGACGCCGCAGCTCTTCGGCGATGCCCGGCACATCCTGCGTGATCACCCGCGCGGTTCCCTCAGGCGTTTCGTCGCGAGGGCCGACCCCGGTGCCGCCGGTCGTGACGACGAGCCGCGCGCCCGCTGCGAGCGCCGCCCGCAGCGCCCGTTCGACGCTGTCAGCGCCGTCGGCGACGACCATCGCCTCGGCGCACGAGAAGCCCCCGCGCACGAGCTCCGCGACCGCGAGCGGGCCCGCGGTGTCGGCGCGATCACCTGCCGCGGATCGATCGGACACCGTGATGACGGCAGCAGCGTGGCTCATCCGCCCAGCCTACGATCCGGCGCCCACGTCGGTGCTCGCGGCCGCCGCGGTGATGCGGTTCGCCATGCCGGCGAAGATGAAGCCGTGAAACGGCAGGACGGCAAGCCAGTAGAGGCGTCCCGGAAGCCCGTGCGGGAAGAAGACGGCGCGCTGGTCGAACCGCGAGCCGTCGCCGTCCGGGCTGGCACGCAGCTCGAGCCAGGCCAGGCCCGGCACCTTCATCTCGGCGCGGAGGCGGAGCAGGTGCCCGGGCTCGATCGCCTCGACCCGCCAGAAGTCGAGAGCGTCACCCACCTCGAGGCGTGAGCGGCTGCGGCGCCCGCGCGCAAGCCCCACTCCGCCGACGAGCTTGTCCATCCAGCCCCGCAGTGCCCACAGCAGCGGCTGGGAGTACCAGCCGTTGACCCCGCCGATCCCCTCGATGACCCGCCAGAGCCGGTCGGGCGTGGCCTCGGAGTGCACGGTCCGCAGATCGGTGAACACCGTGCGGCCCGCCCATTCGGGGTCGCTGGGCAGCGGGTCGCTCGGCACGCCCAGCACTTCGGAGTCGAGCCAGCTCGTCTCGACCAGGTCGGCCTCCTCGCGGCTCAGCGCGAGAGCGACGGCGCGACGGTACGGGGTCAGCCCGTCGGGCGGCGGTGCGATCAGGTCGTCGATGTCGCGGTTCTTCACGACGCAGTCGTTCTGGAGCGACTCGACGAGCGGCCTCGCGATCGATCGCGGGATCGGCGTCACGAGGTTGACCCAGTGCGACGCGAGCCGCGGAGTCAGCACGGGCAGCGCCGCAATGGCACGCTGCGGCAGCCCCGCCTCGACGGCGTAGCCGTTCATCATCTGCCCGTACCGCAGCACGTCGGGGCCGCCGATGTCCACAGCGCGGTTGACGTCGGCGGGCACGCGGGCAGCACCGAGCAGATAGTGGAGCACATCCCGGACGGCGATCGGCTGGATGCGGTTGCGCACCCACTTCGGCGCCGGCATGTACGGCAGCACGTCCGTCAGGTGACGCACCATCTCGAACGACGCCGAGCCCGACCCGATGACGACGCCGGCCTGCAGCACGAGCGTCGGCACTCCGGAGGCGAGCAGGATCTCGCCGACCTCGACGCGGGACCGCAGATGCGGTGACAGCTCGGCATCACCGGGATGCAGGCCCCCGAGATACACGATCCGCGAGACGGATGCCGCAGCCGACTTCTCGGCCACGTTCCGGGCGGCGCGCCGATCGGCGTCTTCGAAGTCGCGGCCGGCGGCCATCGAGTGGACGAGGTAGTAGAGCACATCGACGTCGCGGACGGCTTCCGTCATGGCTGCCGCATCCGTCACGTCGCCCACCACCGTCTCGACCCGCTCGGCCCAGTCGAAGGTCTTCACGCGGGATGCCTCGCGCGCGAGAACGCGCACGTCATAGCCCGCCTCGAGCAGTCGCGGCACGAGCCGGCCGCCGATATAGCCTGTCGCGCCGAGGACGAGCGCCCGCCGTGGGCGACCGTCCGCTCGCGGCTCGGCGCGCAGGTCTGGTTCATGCCCCGTCGGCGAGGAGATGTCGGTCACGGCTCGACGCTACGTGGCGAGCCACCCCGTGGCCAGGGCTTGCATCCGCCGATCAGCCATGCGAACGGCCGCGGCTGGGGCTACTCGCGCCGCTGCAGCCGCACGACGACCGACTTGGAGGTCGGCGTTCCGCTGACGTCGGCGACCGAGTCCAGGGGCACGAGGACGTTCGTCTCGGGATAGTAGGCGGCGGCGTTGCCTCTCGGCGTGCGATAGGCGACGATGCGGAACCCCTCTGCGCGCCGCTCCTGGACGACTCCGTCGGGCGCCACCCACTCGGAGACGAGATCGACGACGTCGTCCTCCTCGAACCCGAGCGAGCGGATGTCCTTCGCGTTGACCATCACCACTCGCCGGCCACCGCGGATGCCCCGGTACCGATCGTCCTTCCCGTAGATCGTGGTGTTGTACTGGTCGTGCGAGCGCAGGGTCTGCAGCAGCAGGCGCCCTCGCGGGATGCGCGGATACTCCAGCGGATTGACCGTGAACCGCGCCCTCCCGTCCGCGGTCGCGAAGCGACGGGCGTCGCGCGGACCGTTCGGGAGGAACAGGGTGCCGCCCTTGTCGATGCGCTCCTCGTAGTCGTCGAATCCGGGCACGACGTTCTCGATGTGCGCACGGATGAGCGCATAGTCCGCCTCGAGGGCAGCCCAGTCGGCGCGCGGTGCATTGAGCGGGTGCTCGACGATGGCCGCGTCCGGCCCGCTCGCCTCATGGTCCGGAGGCCGCTCGACCTGGGCGCGATCGACCGCCTCGGGATCCCGGATGCCGGTCCCCGTCGGCTCCGGCGGCTCGGCGTCGCCCGAGCCGAACACGAGCGCGCAGAGCCGCGCCACGATCGCGACCTCGCTCAGCAGCTCGTCCGACGGCGGGGCCAGTCGGCCGCGTGACGAGTGGACCGCCCCCATGGAGTCCTCGACGGACACCCGCTGCTCGACGCCGCCGCGCTTGTCACGATCGGTGCGGCCCAGGGTCGGCAGGATGAGCGCCCGCCGTCCGGTCACCACGTGCGACCGGTTCAGCTTCGTCGACACCTGCACCGTGAGCTCGACGTCGCGCATGCCCGCCTCGACCACCGCCGTGTCGGGCGTCGCCGACACGAAGTTGCCGCCCATGCCCATGAAGAACCGCACCCGCCCGTCTCGCATCGCGCGGATGGCCTGCACGGTGTCGTAGCCGTGCTCGCGGGGCGCGGCGAAGGAGAACTCGGTGTCGAGGGCATCGAGGAAGGCCTCGGAGGGCTTCTCGTAGATCCCCACCGTGCGATCGCCCTGCACGTTGGAGTGACCGCGCACCGGGCAGAGCCCGGCGCCCGGCCGCCCGATGTTCCCCTGCAGCAGGAGGGCGTTGACCACGTCCCGCAGCATGGGCACGGAGTGCTTGTGCTGGGTGAGGCCCATCGCCCAGCAGACGATCGTCGCCTTCGAGTTGCGCACGGCTTCGCCGACGCGGCGCAGCGCCTTCTCGGGAAGCCCCGTGGCCGCGACGAACTCGGCCCACGAGGCATCCCTCATCGCCTTCTCGTACTCGGCGAACCCACTGGTGTGCTCCGCGATGAATGCGTGGTCCAGCACACCGCCGGTCGATGCCTCGGCCTCGAGCAGATGCTTGCCGATCGCTTGGAAGAGCGCCTGGTCTCCGCCGAGGCGGATCTGCACGAACTCGTCCGCGAGCTTGGTGCCGCCGAACGCCACACCACGCAGGGTCTGCGGGTTCTCGAAGCGCATCAGCCCCGCCTCGGGCAGCGGGTTCACGGCGATGATCGTGGCGCCGTTGCGCTTGGCCTTCTCCAGTGCGCTCAGCATCCGCGGGTGGTTCGTCCCCGGGTTCTGCCCCGCGACGATCAGCAGGTCGGCCTCGTGCACGTCCTCGATCGAGACGGTCCCCTTGCCGATGCCGATCGTCTCGGTGAGGGCCGAGCCGGACGACTCGTGGCACATGTTCGAGCAGTCCGGAAGGTTGTTCGTGCCGATCCCGCGCACGAGCAGCTGGTAGAGGAACGCCGCTTCGTTGGAGGTCCGCCCCGACGTGTAGAAGACCGCCTCATCGGGGTCGTCGAGCCCGCGCAGGGCCGAAGCGACTTTGCGGAGCGCATCGTCCCACGAGATGGGGCGGTAATGGGTGGCGCCCTCCTCGAGGATCACCGGCTGGGTCAGCCGCCCCTGCTGCCCGAGCCACCAGTCATCGTGCGCGCGCAGTTCGTCGAGGGAGTGCTGGGCGAAGAACTCCGGCGTGACCCGGCGCAGCGTCGCCTCCTCGGCGACCGCCTTCGCGCCGTTCTCGCAGAACTCTGCGACGTGACGCTTGTCCTCCTCCGGCCACGCGCACCCCGGGCAGTCGAAGCCGTCCTTCTGGTTGACGCGCAGCAGCGTCTCGACGCTGCGGGCGAGGCCCATCTGGTCGTTCGCGATCTGCAAGGCGTGCAGCACGGCGGGCACCCCGACGGCGACCTTCTTCGTCTTCGAGTGCCGGACCTTCGACTCGTCGATGTCGGCGGTGGGGGCGCGCTTCGCCATGGTGCGTACCGGTGCTTCCTCGCGTGGCCTCGCGGTCCGGACGACGGATGCCCGGGCCTGCCTCCATGCTAGGTCGGCGCTGCCCGGTCGGCGCGGCGCGGCTCGGCTCGCTCGTCCCTCTCAACTCGCCGCGACAGGTCAACCACGCGTCCACAGGACGTTTCCGCCGAAAGGACCCTGTAGATCCGTGGTTGACCTGTCGATCCGGCGAGCCAGAGGGCCGGGACCCGCTCGGAGCGACGCGAGGGCGGGGACTCACCCCCGCGTCAGCGCCGGCCTGTGCCGAACACCCCCCGGATCACGCTCGAGAGGATGGTCTGCGTCGACCTCGAGTTCAGGATCGACTCCAGCGGCGACTTCTCCGTTCTGCGCGTGGTCCGTGACGACCCCGACGTCTTCTTCAGGAGCCGGTCGTACTCGGCCTGCGCCTTCTTGTCGGCAGCGGCCTGCGCCTTCTCCATGGCGGCCTGCTGCTTGGCGTACTCGGCATCCGCCTTCGCCTTGGCGAGAGCGGCATCCTCCGCGGCTGCGGCCTCTGCTGCGGCGTTCATCTTCGCCGTGAGGATCTCGCGCGCCGACTCAGGATCGATGGCGGTCCCGTACTTCACCAGCAGAGGGGATGCTGCGACCGCGGCGTCGATCTGAGCATCCGGAGTCGGCGACATCAGCCCCTGCGGCGCGCGCAGTCGCGTCCAGGCGACGGGCGTCGGGGCGCCCTTCTCACTCATGACCGTGACGATCGCCTCTCCGGTGCCGAGCTCCTGCAGCGTGCGCTCGAGGTCGTAGCCGGAGGTGGGATAGGTGCCGACCGTCGCGCGGAGCGCCTTGGCGTCGTCGGGCGTGAACGCCCGCAGAGCGTGCTGCACGCGAGAGCCGAGCTGGCCGAGCACGTCGCTCGGCACGTCCTTCGGCGTCTGGGTGACGAAGAAGACACCGACGCCCTTGGACCGGATGAGCCGGACGGTCTGCACGATCGCCGCCGTGAAGTCCTTCGACGCGTCCCGGAAGAGCAGGTGCGCCTCGTCGAAGAAGAAGACCAGCTTCGGCTTGTCGAGGTCGCCCACCTCCGGCAGGATCTCGAAGAGCTCGGCCAGCAGGTACATGAGGAAGGTCGAGAAGAGGGCGGGCTTGTCGGCCACGCCGGGCACCTCCAGCAGCGAGATGATTCCGCGTCCATCGGCGGCCACGCGCAGGAACTCCGCGACCTCGAACTCGGGCTCGCCGAAGAACACGTCGGCGCCCTGGTCGGCGAAGGTGATGAGCTCGCGGAGGATCACCCCCGCCGTGGCAGCCGACAGGCCGCCGAGGCTCTTGAGCTCGCCCTTGCCCTCCTCGCTCGTGAGATAGGAGAGCACGGCCCTGAGGTCGGACAGGTCGACGAGGGCGAGCCCGTGCTCGTCGGCGAAATGGAACACGAGCCCGAGACTCGACTCCTGGGTCTCATTGAGCCCGAGCACCTTGCTCAGCAGCAGCGGGCCGAAGCCGCTCACCGTCGCCCGTACGGGCACGCCCCTGCCGATTCCGCCCAGCGCGAAGTACTCGGTGGCCGACGCCTCGGGGCGCCACTCCTGACCGATCGCCCGCGTGCGCGCGAGCAGCTTCTCGTTCGGCTGCCCCGGTGTCGCGACTCCCGAGAGATCACCCTTGATGTCGGCCGCGAACACGGGCACGCCCTTGGCGGCGAGCTGCTCGGCGAGTCCCTGCAGCGTGCGCGTCTTGCCGGTGCCGGTCGCGCCCGCGACGAGACCGTGGCGGTTCATCATGCCGAGCGGAATGCGGATCTGCGCCGACGGGACCGGATCGCCGTTCACGAGGGCTCCGAGATCGAGCGTGGGGCCGTCGAAGGTGTACCCGGAGATGATCTTGTCGATCTGTGTGGGGGTCAGGGGGGTGGATTCTGATGCGGATGCGGGGTCGGGTCCTGGTTCAGGGATCGGTCGTGATTTGGATTCTGATGTGGATTCCGATTCGGGATTGGGATTGGGATTGGGATTGGGATTGGGTGCGGCCTCAAGATCGGGTTTTGGTTCCCGGGCTTCGGCAGCCGACACGGGCGCTCCCGCGGGCCCCGAAGTCGCCCGGCTCGATGCCGGGGGGATGACCTCCTCGGCACTCGGGGTCTCGTCCCCGCTCGAGGTCGTCGCAGGCCCGCCGCTGACGTTGGATGGGCCTGGCGAGGCGGCAGTCAGGGCGGCGCGGGCCCTGGCGGCGGCCGCCTCGGCGGCGGCGAGGGCGGCGCGTGCCTGGGCCGCTCGCAGCTCTGCTTCGGCAGCTTCGGCTTCGGCGCGCAGGCGCGCGAGGTCGGCTTCTGCGGCGGTCGCGGCCGGATCGGGGTCGGTCATGCGCACAGCCTAGCCACGGGCTCGGCCACGGCTGTCGGTACGCAGGCGTGCGCCGAGCGCCGGCCGTCGGTGCGGCATCGGTGAGGGCCGTCGGTGCCTGGCGTCGGTGCCCGGAGTCGGTGGGCAGCGGCATCCGGGCACGACTCGGTCGCCGCCGGCATGCCCGCCACCGACTCAGCGCGGGGTCAGCGCCGCCGCTTCGGCCTCGGCTCGCGGGCGAGCGCCACGGCGAAGGCGGCGGCGAGGACCAGCGAAACGCCGGCACCCAGGGCGGCACCGCCGATCGTGTCGGTCAGCCAGTGGGCGTGCAGATACGTCCGGCTGAACGCCATGAGCATGACGTACGCCGCTCCCACGATCCAGACCCAGAGTCGGGGGAACAGGACCGCGAGCACCGCGACCGTGGTGGCCGCGGCCGCGACGTGGCCGGACGGATACGAGCCCACGTCGGTCGTGACCAGGATGTCGTCGGGTCGCGCCCGACCGACGGTCTGCTTCACGAGCTGCACCGCCGCGGAGGACAGGATCGAGGAGGCGACGAGGTACGCGGCGCCCCAGGGCCGCCGCACGATGACAAGGATGACGGCGATGACGGCCGGTATCACGAACACGCCGATCAGTCCCCCGCCGATGAAGTTCATCACCTGTGAGATCGCCAGCGCGACCGGTGACGCCCACGCGGCGAGCAGACTGTTCCACCAGACGTCGGTGATGAACGGCGGCTGACCGTGGAAGTAGATCCACACCCCCAGCGCCGCCGAGACGGCCAGCAGCACAATGCCGACGACCAGCAGCACCGCCCGCCGCAGGGGCGCGGCTTCCTTCGTGTCCACATCTGCGGCCGGCTGATCCATCCGCCCATTCTCACCCGCCCTGTGCGATCCGTCGCATCGCCACGCGCCCCGCGATGACCGGTCCGGCGAGGATGGGGGCATGGCGACAGCGATCGACATCATGCGCGGTGTCCTCTCACCGATCACGCGGCTGACGTTCTTCCGGCGTTTCGTGGGGCCGCACGTGCTGCCCCCGCTCGAGCGGTTCCTGACGCGCGTCACGCGCGGGCGGCTCCAGCTCACCGACCTCATCGTCCCGTCCCTCACGCTCCACACGGTGGGGGCGAAGTCCGGCGAGCCCCGGGACGCGCCCCTGATGTACACACCCGATGGACGCGGGCGCGCGATCGTCGCCGGCACCAACTGGGCGGGTGCCCGGCACCCCGCCTGGACAGCCAATCTGCTCGCCCACCCGGATGCCGAGATCACCGTCCGTGGGCGGCGCCTGGCCGTGCGCGCGACGCTCATCGCCGATCATGAGCGCGAGGCGACGTGGGCGATCCTCGACGCGCAGTGGCCCGGCTTCCGGGAGTACGAGCGCCTGTCGGGCCGGACCGCGCGCCTGTTCGTGCTGCAGCCCGTCCGCCGCTGAACCGACGGGGATCGAGGCGCCCCTGCAGCGTGGGGGCTACGGCGCCAGCTGGGCGACGGTCTTCGGTCGGACGACCAGCCAGAGCGAGAGCACCGCGATGATCGCGCACGCGACCATGACGGCGGCCATCGTGGTCGGGGTGATGCCCGAGCCGCGGGCGAGCCAGCCGACGATCGGCGAGATGATCCCCGCGACGCCGAAGTTCGTCGCACCGACGATCGACTGCGCGGTACCCGCCGCCTTGCCGTGCCGGTCGAGCGCCAGCACCTGCACGCAGGGGAAGGTGAAGCCGCACGCCGTCATGAAGAAGAACAGCGGGATGACGGTGCCCCAGAGGCCGAAGCCCAGCTGGTCGAAGACGATGATCATCGATCCGGCCACCACGAGCACGGCCGTCGACCATGCCATGACCCACTGCGGTCCGAAGCGGGCGGCGAGGCGTGAGGCGGCCTGCACGCCGAGCACGACGCCGAGCGAGTTGACCGCGAACAGGATGCCGTACTGCTGCGCATCGAAGCCGTAGCCGAGCTGGAAGAGGAACGACGACGACGAGAGGTACGAGAAGAGTCCGCTGAAGGTCATGCCGCCGATGATGAGCACCCCGATGAAGACCCGGTCGCTGAAGACGCTGCGATAGCGCTGCCAGATCGTGGTCGCCCCCTTGCCACCCCGGCGGGCGGCCGGAAGGGTCTCGCGCAGGAAGATCGCCGCCGAGAGGAGCATGACGGCGCCATAGATCGCCAGCACGACGAAGATGCCGCGCCAGGGCATGACGAGCAGCAGCGCTGAGCCGACGAGGGGCGCGAGCACCGGCGCGACTCCCGAGACCGCGGCGAGACGCGACAGCATGACGACGAGCCGCCGCCCGCCGAACAGGTCGCGCACGATCGCGGCCGCGACGACGCCGCCCGCGGCAGCTCCCGCACCCATGAACACGCGAGCGATGGACAAGGTGCCGAGGGTCGGCGCGAGGGCCGCGCACGTGCTGGCGACGACGTGGAGCGCGGTCACCGACAGGAGCGGGATGCGGCGGCCGACCTTGTCGGAGAGCGGCCCGACGATGAGCTGGCCGAGCGCGAAGCCCAGCATCGTGCCGGTGAGAGTGAGCTGGATCGCCGCCGCGGTGGTGTTGAAGTCCGCCTCGAGGACGGGGAACGCCGGCAGGTAGAGGTCGATCGTGAACGGACCGAGAGCCGTCAGGGCTCCGAGCAGGACGATGTAGAGGGTGCGGCGCCGCTTCGGGATCGAATCCCCCGGGTGCAGCATGATCGGCGCGGTCGCCGGGTTGGGACCCAGGGTGCGGATGGCTCCGGTCGGCGACCCGGGCAGGCGGATGCTGCCCGTGGCGGTGTGGTTCGGCCCTTCGGGGTGGGTCGGAACGGGTGCGGTCTCGAGCAAGGCGACTTCACTTCGGTGACGATGGCGAGCAAGGGGGGAATGCGTGGCACCGGGAGAGCGGCTCAGGCGCAGAGGGGCGGAACGGCGACGAGGCGGCGGCGGATCGCGAACCGGCCGGATCGACCTCCGGCGAAGGCATCGAATCGATTCGGAGCTACCAGGATACCGGACGCCTTCCCGCCGGGACAACACGGCCGGGACGACCCGGACCGGGAGGTGGGCTGTCGGCACGTTCCCAGTCGCGTTCCCATGCACTCGCATAAGCTGGTCGCGTTTCCCGCAGCCCGTGCCGCACCCGAGTGGGCGCCCTAGCCGAGATCGATCAATGACCCCGACATCACAGCGCCCCGACGATGCCCGCACGAGCGGCAACCCCGCGACCCAGGCCAAGATCAACCAGACCGTCAAGCAGCAGCGTGAGCAGAAGCGCCAGGAGAAGCTGGCCGAGTACCAGCGCCAGCTCGCCAAGCGCCAGCGCAGCAAGATCGTGTGGTGGACGGCCGGCTCCTTCGCCGCGGTGCTCGTGATCGCCGCTATCGTCGCCTCGATCGTCTTCGCCCCTGCCCCGCCGCCGTCCTACGAAGCCGGCGGCACGGGCGCGAAGATCGAGGGCGTTCAGACCTTCGAGAACGAGACGTCGCACGTCGAGGGCACCGTCGACTACCCGCAGACGCCCCCCGCGGGTGGACCGCACAACCAGGTCTGGCTGAACTGCGGGATCTACGACCAGCCGGTGCCGAACGAGAACGCCGTCCACTCCATGGAGCACGGCGCCGTGTGGGTGACCTACGATGCGAACGCGCTCTCGGCCGACGAGCTCTCCACCCTGAAGGCGCAGCTGCCCTCGACGTACGTCGTCCTCTCTCCCTATGAGGGCCTGGACTCCCCCGTCGTGCTGTCGAACTGGAACCACCAGCTCGCGCTGGATTCGGTCGACGACGAGCGCATCGGGGAGTTCTTCGACGAGTACTGGCGCAGCCAGGACGTCCCTGAGCCCAGTGCGCTGTGCTCGGGTGGTCTCGACGCGCCGGGCAAGGTGTCCTGACCGCGATGACCGGCACACCGCCCGCGGCGGCAGCGGAGGCTGCGGCATCCGTTCCGTCTCGTCCGCGCTGGTGGGTGTACGTCCTCGTGGCGGTCGGGATCGCCGCTCTCGCGTTCGCGATCGGCCGGTTCTCGACCTTCGGCTCGGGCGGCTCGGTCGCGGCCGGCCCGAATGCCGCCGATATCGGCTTCGCGCGCGACATGCAGGTCCATCACACGCAGGCGGTCGAGATGGCGATGGAGGTCTATCGCAAGACCGAGGATGACGACGTGCGGCGCATGTCGTACGACATCGCGACGAGCCAGGCGGGGCAGCGGGGCGAGATGTACGACTGGATCGTGCAGTGGGGTCTTCCACAGGCAGGCGATCCGCTCATGTCATGGATGACGGATGCCGGTGGCCACGGCGGCCACGGCGCGGGCGATGCGGAATCGACCGACGAAGAGCTCCGAGCCGCGATGGGCATGGCCTCTGCCGACGAGCTGTCCGCCCTCGCCGCGGCGACCGGCACGGAGGCCGACTGCCTCTTCCTCGAGCTGATGATCCGCCACCACGAGGGCGCGATCCCGATGGCCGACGCCGTGATCGAGCTCGGCTCGGTCCCGCGGGTGCTCGCCGTCGCCGAATCCATCAAGGCCGGGCAGACCGCCGAGATCGAGGCGATGGCCTCCGTGCAGGCGCGGCTCGGCTGCGCAGGCTGACGTCACGCGAAAAGCGCAGGCTGAACCCCGCCGGCCTCACTCGTACTCGTCGACGTACACATCCTCCTGCTCAGCGGGGAACCCGACAGGTCGGAGTCTGCGTGTGAGCAGACGCAGCTCGTCCACCACCACGGCATCGATGAGCTCGTCGTCAGCCGTCTCGAAGTCCGTCGCCACGATCTGACTTGAAGGGCCGATGAGAAAGGTCGCGTGCACGAGCTTGCCACCCTTGCTGACGATGGGGATCTCCACCGTTGCAGCCTCACCGACCTCGGCGAGCGACTCGCTGTACTCGAGCAGCGCCAGGGCGATCTCGTCTCCCGTCAGGTACTCACCACCCGCGTACATCAGAACCTTCACGGACCTTTTCTAACCCCGCCTGAACAGGATCACCTCCGGGGTTGCGATTCATCGATTCACCCGCTAGTGATAGCCGCACGCGCGCACTCTGGCAAGGGGGTTCGCCTCGCGAATGGGCGCGCCGACTATTGCGGCATGAGCAGAGAAGCGGACGTGCACGGCAAGACCATCGTCATCACCGGTGCATCCAGCGGGTTCGGTCGAGGTGCCGCGATGCGCCTGGCCGAGCTCGGAGCGAACGTCGTCGTCGCCGCGCGCAGGAGTCAGGTCCTGGCCGAAATCGTGTCCGACATCACGGCGGCGGGTGGATCGGCACTCGCCGTGCCCGTGGACGTGAGCGATCGCGAAGCCGTCGAGCAGCTCGCGACGCAGGCCATCGCGCACTACGGCGGCATCGACGTGTGGGTCAACAACGTCGGCGTGGGCGCGATCGGCTTCTTCTGGGACATCCCCGCCGCCGACCATGCGCGGATCATCGAGGTCAACCTCACGGGACTCGTCTACGGCGCGCATGCCGCCCTCCGGTGCTTCCTCGAGCAGGGGGAAGGGGTGCTCGTGAACACGGGCTCCGTCGACAGTCAGGTGCCCATGGCCTACCAGTCGACCTACGCGGCGACCAAGGCCGCGGTGCTGAGCCTCGGTCGCTCGCTCAACGAGGAGCTGCGCCTCGCGGGCCTGGACGAGTCCATCAAGGTGGGCACCATCATGCCGTGGGCAGTCGACACCCCGTGGTGGATCCACACCGCCAACTACAGCGGCCATGCGGCGCGGATGGCGGCCCTGGACGACCCCGAGGTCGTCGTGGACGCGATCGTCGAGGCGTGCGTCCGCCCCAAGGAGGAGCAGCCCGTCGGCGCGAAGGCTCGGGGCGCGACGCTCTCGCACCGTCTCTTCCCCGACCTCACCGAGCGGGCGTCGGCGAAGCTGATCGACTCCGAGACCGAGAAGGGCACGCCTGTGTCGGACACGACCGGCGCGATCTACGAGCCGATGGTGGCAGGCACCACGGTGAGCGGGGGGATGCGGGAGCGCATGGAGCGGGAGGACGCCGCACGTCACGATGACCGCTGAGCCGACCACGGGATCCCCGGGATCAGACGAGGAAGAGCCAGTCGAGCATCCCTGGATTGTGGGCGTGCACGAGCACCAGGAAGACGACGGCGTCGAACAGCAGGTGCACCGTGACGACGTATGCCAGCGACCGTGTCTTGACGAAGATGAAGCCCTGGAGGAGCGCGAACGGAATCGTGAGCAGCGGGCCCCACGCCTGATAGCCGAGCTCCCATAGGAACGACACGAATACGACGGCCTGGAGGAGGTTCGCCTGCCAGTTGGGAAAGTGGCGGCGCAGGAGCGCGAACACGGTGCAGATGAAGAACAGCTCGTCCCAGATGCCGACGGCGCCGACGCCGACGAAGAGGCGGGCGATCAGCTCGGGTGTGTCGACGACGGGCCAGTTCAGGTAGACCCCGGATGTGATGAAGTAGAACGGCAGGATCAGCCAGCCGAGGACCAGCACGCCGACCAGCCAGCTCCATTGGAAGGTCGTCCACCGCCGTCCGCCCCGCCAGGGGAAGCGGATTCCGCGATCCCGGTACACGGAGCGCGACACGACGTACGGGACGATGACCGCTCCGCCCAGCGCCACGGCGAAGCGCAGGATCGCCAGGTTGTCGAGTTCGGCCTTGAGCGGGATGGCGCTCACGATGAGCAGGCCGGCGGCGACGAGCGACAGGTCGCGCACGATGCTCGGACGACGAGCGGATGCGGCGTCAGTCCCCTCGCTCAGATCGGCGGTCCCGTCTTCGGCGGGTGCGGCATCCGCCCTCTCGATCAGCCAGGCGGTGACCAGCGCCGCCGCGAGCAGCACCCAGCCGACCCACGGGATCCGCAGGACGAAGAACGCCGGGGCGGCGAGGCACGCGAGCAGCGCCGGCACCAGCTTCCACGACCAGCGGGGGCGTTCGAGCGAGACGGCGGACGGGTCGGCGGGCATTCAGTCTCCCAGCGGATTCGCGAGCTCGTCGCTGCGCATGCGCGCCACCGCGAGCACCACGAACGACAGGAGGAACGGCGTGAGCCCGGCGACGAGGAAGATCACCGGGATGGGCACGACCTGAGCGAGAGGCCCCGCGAGCGCCATCGACACCGGCATGAGGGCGAGTGAGACGAAGAAGTCCAGGCTCGACACCCGGCCGAGCATGTGCCGCGGCACCCGGCGCTGCAGGAGCGTCCCCCAGATGACGTTGCCGTAGCTGAAGCCGAACCCCACGAGGAAGCACGACAGCACCATGAGCCAGTACTGGTCGGTGAAGCCCACCACGATGAAGGGCAGCGTGCTGCAGCCCCACACGAGGATCATCGCGCTCAAGTACCGGCGAGGGAGCGGCCAGGACGACACCACGATCGACCCGAGGACCCCGCCCACGCCGAACGCAGCGAGGAGGAACGCGAACCAGCGCGGGTCCTCGCCGATGCGGTCCGCGGTGATGAACGGCACCAGCACCTCCTGCGGGCCCATCCAGACGAGCACCCACACCGTGGCGTAGAGCAGGGTCCACAGCAGCCAGGGCGTCCGGACCGTGAAGGCGACGGCCTCCCGCAGGTCGTGGAAGACGCCCCGTGTGGTCGCGGTCGGATGATCCGGTGCGGAGTCGGTCTCGGGCTCGGGCCGCACCATCAGAAGCAGCACGAGGGCTACCGCGTGCGCGGCCGCGATGACCCACACCGCGTGAGCGGGGGCCACGACGGCGGCCACCACGACACCGGCGACAGCGGGTCCGGCCGCCTGCTGCAGCGCGGGGCGGATGGCCCCCTCGAGGCCGTTTGCGGCGAGCAGCTGCGCCGGCGGCAGGATGCGGGGCAGGATTGCGCTGTAGGCCGGGTAGAAGAAGCCGGCGCCTGCGCCGAGGATGAACGCGGCGATGGCCAGGTGCGGGACCGGCACCGGTCCGAACAGACCGGCGACCGCGACGGAGGTCAGTGCGACGACGTTGGCGAGTTCGACCACCCGGAGGATCAGCCTGCGTGAGACGCGGTCGGCCACGATTCCACCGGGGATCGCGCACGCCAGGAGACCGACCGCGTTGGCCGCGGCGACGATCGAGAGCTCGACAGGACCGCCGCCACCGCCGATGACGGTGTAGACCATCACGACCGCCCACATGCCGGCGCCGAAGACCGACAGCACGACCGAGGCGAACAGCATCCGGAAATCCCGGTGCGCCAGCGGGCGCACGAACCGCCAGCGGTCGCGCCCGGCCGGCGACACGCCGATGGCCTTCGGCTCGTCGGAGCTCACGCCCTCCGGCGCCTGCCGATCGGCGGGGTCACTCACGTCCGCGCCCGTCGCACGTACGAGAGGTCGCGGATCGACCGGCGGACCCGTGCCCCCTTGCGCTCGAAGGCGGTCAGCACGCGCCCGTCGAAGCGCGCAGCCCACTCCCCCTCGAACGATCGCGCGAAGTCCGGCGCCTCGTCGAGCACGTCGCGCATCTGCAAGGCGTAGTCCTCCCAGTCGGTTGCGAGCCGCAGCATCCCACCGGGCTGCAGCGCTCCCGCCGCGATCGCCGCGAAGTCGGGCACGACCAGGCGTCGCTTCGTGTGCTTGTTCTTGTGCCACGGGTCGGGGAAGAACACCCACAGTTCTGAGACGGATGCCGCCGGCAGCAGGTGCTGCAGCACCTCTGGCGCGTTCGCCTCGACGAGGCGCAGGTTCTGCAGCTCCGCACGCTCGGCGTCGAGCATGGTCCGGGCGAGCCCCGCCCGGAAGACCTCGATCGCGAGGAAGTTCACCTCGGGAGCGGATTCCGCGGCGTGCACGATCGCGTGCCCTTGCCCCGATCCGATCTCGACGACGAGAGGCGCCTCGCGCCCCCAGACGACGGCCGGGTCGATCGCGGTGCCCGGCAGCACACTGGTGGCAGGCGCATCGCGCTGCACCGTCAGCACGAAGCGCGGCGCGAGGTCGGCCCATGCGCGCTCCTGCGCGTCGGACATGCGGCCGCTGCGGCGCACGAACGACACGGGGCGGTCTCGGAACGCGGGCTGCTCGGCGGCGGGGTCGGACACCACTCCAGGCTAACGAAGAGGGCGCGGCCCCCGGACGGGCGTCAGGCCGTGACGTAGTCGATGAGCTCTTCGACGCGCCCGAGGAAGGACGGCTCGAGGTCGCGGTACGACGTCACCGAACGGAGGATCCGCTGCCAGGCACGGGCGATGTCGGCCTGATCGCGGGCGGGCCAGCCGAGTGCACGGCAGACGCCGACCTTGAACTCGATGCCCCGCGGCACCTCGGGCCACGCGGCGATCCCGAGAGCCCGCGGCGTCACGCACTGCCAGACGTCGATGTAGGGATGACCCACGATCTTCAGATGCGTCCCGTGGCGCCCGCCGAGGATCGCGTCGGCGATGCGGGACTCCTTGGAGCCCGGGACGAGATGGTCGACCAGCACCCCGTAGCGCCGCTCCGCGCTCGGGGGCTCCTCGTCGAGCGCGGCCTCGAGCAGGTCGAGTCCCTGCAGGTACTCCACCACCACGCCCTCGACGCGCAGGTCGTCGCCCCACACCTTCTCGACGAGCTCGGCGTCGTGGCGGCCCTCCACGAGGATCCGGCTGGGACGGGCGACCCTGGCGCGCGCATCGGCGACGGCGAACGAGCCGGATGCCGTGCGTGCAGGGGATGCAGGTACAGCAGCGGTCGGCGCCACGAGGACGACGTCCTCGCCGTCGATGAGGAACCCCGGGCCCAGCGGGAACACCCGCTTGCGGCCGTGGCGGTCTTCGATCTCGACGGTGCTCGAGCGCACCGTCGTGACCGCGCCGCAGAAGCCGTCGGCGGCGCACTCGACGACGAGATCCCGGTCGGCGGGCACGCGCGGGAGTTCGCGCTGGAACTGGGCGCGCCAGCCCTTGGCGAGCACATCGCTGCCGTATCGATCATCCATGGTGGGCCTCCCGGAGGAGCCAGCGTACCGGCGCCGCCACGGGACAGAAGCGAGCGACGCGGCTCCCGTCAAGCCCTGCCCGCTCCCTACCCGCACATGCCGGAGCGTGAATAGACTCAGCGAGGGGGCGGCTTCCACGGCCCCCGAGGAGGGGGAAGCGATGCGCGCGCGACGGACACTCGCGCTCACAGCGGCTCTCTCGCTGCTGTTCTCCGGCGGTGTGCTCGCCGCCTCGGCGACCGATCCCGTGACCCTCGGGGCGAGCCATGTGATGGACGAGGCAGACGTCTTGTCGTCATCTGAGGAAGCCGCGGCCGAGGCACGCCTGCAGCAGCTGTCGGACGAGACGCCGGTCGACCTCTGGGTCGTCTACGTCGATCAGTTCACCAACCCCGCCGAGGCTGAGGCGTGGGCCGACCAGACGGCTGCCGACAACGGACTCGGCGCGAACCAGCACCTGCTCGCGGTCTCGACAGAGGGCCGCCAGTACTTCCTGTCCTCCGACCCGTCGGGTCCGTTGACCGAGGAGCAGCTCGCGACGATCCGGCAGGAGCAGATCCAGCCGCAGCTCGCCCGGGACGACTGGGCCGGCGCCGTGGACGCGGCGGCCGACGGGATGACGGCGGCCCTCGGAGGCGCAGCGGCCGGGGGCGCCGGCGGCACCGGTGGCAGCGGGTTCCCGACGGGGGTGCTCGCCTTCGTGCTGATCGCCGCGGTGATCGGCGGGATCGTCTGGCTTCTCATCCGCCGACGTCGAGCGAAGGCCGTGCCGGGCGGACCGGCGCAGCAGCCCGGGCCCGCTCCCGTCCCCCAGGTGAGCATCGAAGAGCTCGAGCGCCAGGCATCCGCTGCCCTTGTCGAGACCGATGACGCCGTCAAGACGAGCGAGCAGGAGCTGGGGTTCGCGAGAGCACAGTTCGGAGATGTGGCCACCGCAGAGTTCGAGCAGGCCCTCGCCACGGCCAAGGAAGACCTGACGAAGGCGTTCACGCTCAAGCAGCAGCTGGACGACGCCGTCCCCGACACCCCCGATCAGGTCCGCGCCTGGAACACGCAGATCCTTCAGCTGCTCGAAGGCGCCAACGCGGGGCTGGATGAGAAGGCCGAGGGCTTCGACGAGCTGCGCAAGCTCGAGCAGAACGCCCCGGAGGCCTTCGCGCGCGTGCACGAGGAGCTCGCCGCGGTCACGGGAGCTCAGGATGCCGCGTCCCGGCGCCTCGCGGAGCTCACGCAGCGCTACGCCCCCGAGGCGCTCTCGACCGTTGCCGACAACCCCCAGCAGGCCACCGACAGGATCGCGTTCGCCCACGCGCAGCTCGACGCCGCGCAGACGGCGATCGGCGCCGGGAACGGCGGCGAGGCCGCCGTCAGCATCCGCGCCGCCGAGGAGGCGGTAGGACAGGCGAAGCTCCTCGAGGACGCGATCGAGAAGCTCGCGTCCGATCTCGCCGAGGCCGAGCAGCGCGCGAACGCGCTCGTCCTCGAGCTCCAGCAGGACATCGCGGCAGCATCCGTCCTTCCCGACGCCGACGGGCGCGTGGCCGCCGCCGTCACGGGCACGCGACAGCAGCTCGACGCCGCGCAGTCGCTGCTGACCGCTACGCGGACTCGCCCCATCGCGGCCCTCCAGGCGCTCGAATCGGCCAACCAGCAGATCGACGCCGTCATCGCGGGAGCGCGGGATGCCGCCGCCAAGGCGGATCGGGCGCTTCAGGTGCTCGGTCAGGTGATGCTGCAGGCGCGAGCTCAGGTCTCCGCGGCCGAGGACTACATCACCACGCGACGAGGCGCGGTCGGCGCTGAGGCGCGCACGCGCCTGGCCGAGGCCGGAGCGTCGCTCGTCCAGGCGCAACAGCTGCAGGCCGGCGATCCCGAGCGCGCGCTGCAGTACGCCCAGCGCGCCGACCAGCTCGCGGGGCAGGCACTCGAGTACGCGCAGGCGGATGTCGGCGCCTTCGACGGGGGCGGATTCGGCGGCGGGTTCGGCGGCCAGGGTGGCGGCGGTGGCGGCGGCGGTGGGATGCTGGGCGCCGTACTGGGCGGCATCGTGCTCAACTCCGTGCTGAGCGGCGGTCGGTCCTCCGGTGGCCTCGGCGGGGTTCTCGGAGGCGGGCTGGGCGGCGGACTCGGCGGCGGGATGGGCCGCATCCCCGGCGGCTTCAACCCCGGAAGCTTCGGCGGCGGCGGAACCCGCGGGCGCCGAGGAGGCGGCGGGGGGCGCTTCTGAGATCCTCGAGAAGGGCCGCGGCGCGGCATCCCACAGCTTTCTGACTTGACTGATCGATACGAAAGGAAACCCGATGGCCAAGCAATCCATCTTCGGTCGCATCTCGACCCTCGTCCGGGCGAACGTCAACGCCCTGATCGACTCCGCGGAGGACCCGCAGAAGCTGCTCGACCAGCTCGTGCGCGACTACACGAACAGCATCGCCGACGCCGAGTCGGCCATCGCCGAGACGATCGGCAACCTGCGGCTGCTCGAGCGCGACCACCAGGAAGACATCCAGGCCGCCGCGGAGTGGGGCAACAAGGCCCTCGCCGCCTCCCGCAAGGCGGACCAGCTGCGGTCGTCCGGCAGCACGGCGGATGCCGACAAGTTCGACAACCTCGCCAAGATCGCGCTGCAGCGCCAGATCAGCGAGGAGAATCAGGCGCGGGCCGTCGAGCCGACGATCGCCGCGCAGAGCGAGGTCGTCGCAAAGCTCAAGGACGGCCTCAACGGCATGAAGGGCAAGCTCGAGCAGCTGAAGTACAAGCGCTCCGAGCTGCTCGCGCGCGCCAAGACCGCCGAGGCGCAGAACAAGGTCGCCGACGCCGTCAAGTCGATCGACGTCCTCGACCCGACCAGCGAGCTCGGACGGTTCGAAGACAAGATCCGCCGACAGGAGGCGCTCGCCCAGGGCAAGCAGGAGCTTGCCGCCTCGACCATCGACGCGCAGTTCAACCAGCTCGATGACGTCGGGGAGCTGACCGAGGTCGAGGCGCGTCTCGCGGCGATCAAGTCGGGGCAGCCGACGCCGTCGCAGGCGGCGATCGACGCGCCGAGCGTGCCGTACACGCCGTAGCGGCTGCGTGCAGAATCGGGCGTCGCGACGAGAAGTCGCGGCGCCCGATCCTCGTTCGGGCGGGTGGCGCGCCATGCGCCGGATTCCCTGGGGGATGATGTGGGGATGGCTCGATTCGTGATCGTCCCCCAATGGCAGGGCTCGCCGTCGTCGCGCGCCATGCAGCTCGTCGACGGCGCTCAGGCGATCGCGGGTGATCTGCCCCGCGCATCCTCCACGCTCATCGAGGTGGCCCTCGAGGCGGGCGAGGCTCTCGAGACCGGCGTGCTGCGGTTCAGCGCCCTGGCCCGCACCAGGGATGCGGTCGCCGAGGCGACGGCGGGTGAGGACCCGTCGGTCATCGTCATCGGGGGCGACTGCGGTGTCAGCATCGGCGCGATCGCGTCGGCGCTCGCGCGCGACCCCTCGCTCGCGGTGGTGTGGTTCGATGCCCATCCCGACCTCCACACCCCCGAGACGTCGATCTCGGGAGCCTTCGGCGGCATGGCGCTGAGCGCGGTGCTCGGTGAAGGCGCCGACGGGCTCGCTCTGCCCTCGGGCGGGATTCCCGCCGACCGCATCCTGCTGGCCGGCGCGCGCGACTACGAGACGGATGAGGAAGCCCGCGTGGCCGAGCTCGGCATCCGGGCGATCGATGTCGCGGATCTCGACCCCGAGACTCTGGCGTCCGCCGTCTCGGCCACCGGGGCGTCGGGCGTGTACATCCACGTCGATCTGGATGTGCTGGACCCGTCGGTTCTCACCGGCGTGACCGGTGCCGTGCCGTTCGGGCTCACGCTGACCCAGCTGCTCGGCGCCATCAGCGCTGTGCGCGCGGCCGTTCCGCTCGCGGGCGCCACGATCGCCGGCTTCGCTCCTGCATCCCCGGATGCCGCTGCCGACGACCTCGGCACCATCCTGCGCATCGTCGGAGCACTCGCGTGAGTCCCATCCACACCCCTCCGGCCGGCTGGGAGGCGGCCGCCGAACGCGCTGTCGCGCACGGCCGGACTCTCGACCGGTTCATCCCGTCGATCCTGCTCGATTCACCGGCGAGCGACTTCGGGTATGTCTACGGCACGGCCGTCGGCTGGATCTGGGGCGGCCTGTGGAGCACGGGGCGCGTCGAGAAGCGCGGAGAGCTGTGGGTGTTCCGCGGCCTCCCGTCGTGGGCGTTCAAGCGCGGCGGCATCTGCGTGGGCGGCTGCTACCTCACCGGCGATGCCGTGGTCACCGATCGTGTGCTCGCGCACGAGGCGGTGCACGCGCGCCAGTGGCGCCGGTACGGGCTGCTCATGCCGCTGCTGTATCTGTTCGCGGGGAGAGATCCGCTGCGCAACAGATTCGAGATCGAGGCGGGTCTCGAGGACGGCAACTATGTCCCGCGGCAGCGGGTGGCCCGCCGCCGCGGCGCCGGCGCGTCAGCACGTCCTTCGACGGCGCAGAGTCACTGACCGCTCAAGGATCCGGGTTCGAACCCTGACGGCTCAGCCGGCGTTGGTGAGGTTGTAACGCTCCGGAGCATTGATCGTCTCGAGCGGGATGCCGAGATGCTCGGTGAGGTGGTCGACGATGTCGGCCGTGCCGAGGTAGCCGCCGAGCAGGTGCACGCGCGTGCTGTCGCCCTCTTCGCAGAGCATCTCGTCGGCCCACGCCGTGACGGCCCGCGTGAGCGCCTGACCGGACGAGCATCCACGGCCGGTGCCCGGGTCGCCCGAGCGCAGCGAGCGGTCGAGCCACGTGACGACCATCCGGGCGGGCGCGGCGATCTCGCCCTGCCAGGAGGCATCCGGGATCTCGATGAAGACGCGCCCCGTCGAGCAGATCGGAAGGGTCGCGAGGAGGGCCTCCAGCTCGGCGAGCGAGAGCTCGTCGGCGGTGATGAGCTGCTGCCCGCGCGTGTGTCGCTTCGCGCGGCAGGTCGCGGCGTTGTGCTCGGAGGTCTCGGTCATGACAACCCCAGTGTAGCGGAAGGATAGGGTTGCCTAACCTGAGTGGTCCCCGGGCATCCCGGTCGGCGCGGACGCCGTCAGCCATCCTCGATGAGGATCGACCGCAGCGCCTCGAGCTCGGCGTCCGAGAGCCCGTGCGCGCGCAGGTAGCCCGCAGCGGAGCCGTGCTGCTCGCGGACCCTGGCGAGGAGCGCCGTCATCACCGGCGCCGGCGAGTGCATCACGAGGTCCTCCAGATGCACGGATCTCGGATGCATCGCCCGCAGCATCATCACGACCCGCCGGTTTCGCGCCTCGGGCAGCAGGCCTTCGGTGCGGGCGTAATCGGCGACGACGGCATCCTCGTCCACTCCCGCCGCGGCGAGCGCGAGCGCGACCGTCACGCCGGTGCGATCCTTGCCCACGGTGCAGTGCACGAGGACCGGCTGATCGGCCAGGATGCCCCGCACGACGCCCACCACGCGGTCGGCGGAATCCTCCACGAGCCGGCGGTACATCTCGTCGAGCGAGACGTCGTTGGCGAAGAACGACTCGACCGATCCGAGGAACAGGGGCGCGCGCTGGGTGGTGACGGCCATGTCGCCGAGCCGGCTGGGCGCCCACAGCACCTCGTCGTCGGCGCGGAGGTCGATGATGCGTCGAAGACCGAGGCGACCCAGCGCCGCGATGCCGGTGTCATCGAGGTGCGCGAGGTTTCCCGACCGGAACAGGACGCCGAACCGCGTGCGCCGATCGCCGGCCGGCAGCCCGCCGACGTCGCGCAGGTTGACGGCGCCCGGGACGAGCGTGTCGCTCATGCGGACTTCTGGGCCCGGGGCGGGACGGGGTAGCGCCCCGCGATGGCGACGCGGTTGAACGCGTTGATCGACACGAGGATCCAGCTCAGCGCCACGTACTCGTCCTCGCTCAGCACTCCCCCGACATGGTCGTACACGTCGTCGGGCACGCCTCCGTCGTGGATGAAGGTGAACGCCTCGGCGAGCTCGAGGGCTGCCCTCTCGCGCTCGGTGAAGACGCCGGACTCGCGCCACGTCGGCAGCTGGGCGATGACGTCCGCATCGAGGTCGGCTGCGACGGCGCGGTCGACATGCACCCGCACGCAGAAGGCGCAGCCGTTGAGCTGCGACGCGTGAATCTGCACGAGCTCCTTCAGCCGAGGGTCGATGCCGGCGTCGGCGGCGATGCGCCCCACCGTCTTCGAGAAGGCGTCGAGCGTCTTGTACGCGTCGGGCGCCGACCGCGAGAGGTGCACGCGTCGTTCTTCGCTCATGCGATTCAGCCTATGACGGCGACGCATGCCGCGGCCGGATCCGTCCGGCTCCCGGTCCGGGCAGAATGGGCGGGTGAGCGCCCCCACCGACGAGTTCTCCTTCCTCCCCGACCAGGCGGCCGACGCCGGCATCCAGGGCCCCCTCCCTCGCGGCGAGCGCCTCTCGACGACGCTGGACGACGGCAGGACGCTGAGCGCGCTGCTCTGGGTGCCTCACGGGGCTCTGCCGGGCCCGGTCGTGACGTTCCTCCACGGCGCCGGGCTCAACGCCCACACCTGGGACACGACGATCCTGGCGCTGGGCCTGCCGGCCCTCGCGATCGACCTGCCGGGGCACGGCGACTCGTCGTGGCGCGATGACGCGGCCTACACCGGCGGCACCCTCGCCCCCGATGTCATCGCGGGCATCGAGGCGTGGACCGACGGCCCGCAGGTGCTGGTGGGCCAATCGCTCGGCGGACTCACGGCCGCGGCGGTCGCGGCATCCCGCCCGGATCTCGTCCGTCAGGTGGTGGTCGTCGACATCACCCCGGGGATCAGCACGACCGGCGGTCCTGCACAGCTGCGCGACTTCTTCGCCGGCCCCGTCGACTGGTCCTCGCGAGACGAACTCGTGGAGCGTGCACTCTCGTTCGGCCTGGGCGGCTCACCGGCGGCCGCCGCGCGCGGCGTCTTCCACAACTCCCGGGTTCGCCCCGACGGCCGGGTCGAATGGAAGCACCACTTCGCGCACCTCGCCAACGCGATGTCCGCGTCTCCCGAGCTCGCGCGCGCGGCCGCATCGCAGCAGGATGCCCTCTCTGGGGTGCTCTCGGAGGGCGGGTGGACCGACCTCGCCGCGGTGCGCGCACCGCTGACGCTCGTGCGGGGCACGCGGGGCTACGTCACGGACGAGGACGTCGTGACCTTCCGGGAGCGGGTGCCCGCGGCATCCGTCGTCGAAGTCGCCTCGGGGCACAACGTCCAGGAGGAGCTGCCCGTCGACCTCGGCGCACTCGTTCGTGAGATCGCCGGGAAGGGTTAACACTTCTGTTGCGTTGTGGGTAGCGCTCGCCGCGCGACCTCTCAGGGTTGCCTAGGCTGGGTTACCGCACGCGAACGACCGGGCGTCAGCCCGAGACCAGCACCCGCTCATCCTCCGGATGTCCCTCGAAAGGACGGCCATGCTTCGCCGCACCGCCCTCGCCGCCTCGGCGCTCCTCGTCTCTTCCGCGCTTCTCCTCTCGGCGTGCTCGGGAGGAGGAACCCAGGCGACACCGACGGCGACCGGCAAGCCCGACCCGGACGCCTCGGCGGTCATCCGGCTGGTTCTGGAGCCCAGCAACCTCGACATCCGCCAGACCGCGGGCGCGGCCCTCGACCAGGTGCTCATCGACAACATCTACGAGGGCCTGATCCGTCGCACGCCCGACCAGAAGATCGAGCCGGCTCTCGCGACCGACTGGACCGTCTCGGATGACGGCCTCACCTACACATTCGACCTGCGCGAAGGCGTCACGTTCCACGACGGCCAGCAGCTCACGCCCCAGGACGTCGTCTGGTCGCTCACCACGCGCAGAGACACCCCGGCGTTCAGCGACTCCCGGCGGCTCGCGAACATCTCGTCGATCACGGCGGAGGGGCAGACGATCACGCTCACGCTCGCCGCCCCCGACTCGACGCTGCTGTGGAACCTCACCGGCCGCGCCGGCCTCATCTTCAAAGAAGGCGACACCGTCGACTACAAGACGGCCGAGAACGGCACAGGGCCGTTCGTCCTCGAGGACTGGCGTCAGGGTGACAGCATCACGTTCGCCCGCAATGACGACTACTGGGGAGACAAGGCGCACGTCGGCGAAGTGGTGTTCGCGTACATCCCCGACAATCAGGCGGCCCTGAACGCGGCGCTCGCCGGCGAGGTCGATGTCGTCACGGGGTTCGACGCCAATCTCCAGGAGCAGATCGAGGCCGACGGCGCCTACGAGCTGGTGCTGGGAGCGTCCACCGACAAGGGCACTCTTGCCTTCAATCAGACATCCGGCCCGCTCGCCGACAAGCGCGTGCGGCAGGCCATCCGGCAGGCGATCGACCACGACGCCTTCATCGAGGCCGCGGCATCGGGCGAGACGCTCTACGGCCCGATCCCCGAGCTCGACCCCGGGTACGAGGACCTCTCAGAGATTGCCCCGTACGATCCTGACGCCGCCCGGGCACTGCTGAAGGACGCGGGGGTCGAGGACCTGACGCTGACGCTCACGATCCCGAACTTCTACTCCACGACGATCCCCCAGATCCTCGTGTCGGACCTCAACGAGGTCGGCATCACGCTCGAGGTCGACTCCGTCGACTTCCCGACGTGGCTCACCGACGTCTACACGAACCACGACTTCGACCTCAGCTACGTGCTGCACACCGAGGCGCGAGACTTCGAGAACTGGGCCGATCCGACCTACTACTTCACCTACGACAACCCCGAGGTGCAGAGCCTGTACAAGGAGTCCGTCGCGGCGACCGATCCCGACAAGGCCGCCGACCTGCTGGCCGAAGCCGCTCGCATCGTGTCGGAGGACGCGGCCGCGGACTGGCTGTTCAACGCGGCATCCGTCGTGGCTGTGGGCACTAACATCACGGGCATGCCCTCGACCAACGTGAACGCGCGCATCGATCTCGCGGACTTGGCCAAGACCGACGGGTGATCCGGTACACGCTGACGAGACTGGCCCTGCTTCTGCTCGGGCTCTTCGTCGCCAGCGTGCTCATCTTCCTGACGCTGCGCGTTCTCCCCGGTGACGTCGCGCAGTTGATCGCCGGCACCAGCAGCACGCCCGAGCAGGTGCGGACCATCCGCGAGCAGCTCGGGCTCGACCAGCCGCTCATCTCCCAGTACGTGGAGTGGATCGGCGGAGTCCTGCGCGGAGACCTCGGCACCTCGCTGCTCACCGGCACGAGCGTGACCGACGAGCTGGCGGAGAAGGCGCAGGTGACGGTCCCCCTCGGCGTCTTCGCGCTGACCTTCGCGCTCGTGTTCAGCCTTCCGCTCGGCGTCATCTCCGCGATGCGGCGCGGGCGCGCGGCAGGCACGGCGCTCAGCGTCGGATCGCAGGCCCTCGCAGCCGTGCCGGTCGTGTGGGCCGGCATGATGCTCGTGGTCGTGTTCGCGGTGTGGCTCGGCTGGCTCCCCGCACAGGGGTTCCCCCGTGCCGGGTGGGACGATCCGGCGGCGGCGGTCCGCGCGCTCATCCTCCCGGCGCTCACGATCGGCATCGTCGAGGGCGCGATGCTGCTGCGCTTCGTCCGCAGCGCCACGCTGCAGGCGGTCGGCCAGGACTACGTCCGCACCGCCGCAGCCAAAGGCCTCACCCGAGACGCCGCTCTCATCCGGCACGGGCTTCCCAATGTCGGCCTGTCGGTCGTCACCGTCCTCGGCCTGCAGGTCGCCGGGATCATCGTCGGCGCGGTCGTGATCGAGCAGCTCTTCTCCCTTCCCGGCATCGGACGGATGCTGGTCGCCGACGTCAGCGCGCGTGACCTGCCCAAGGTCCAAGGCGAGCTGCTCGCGCTCACCGGCTTCGTGCTCATCGTCGGCTTCGTGGTGGATCTCGTGCACCGCGGCCTCGATCCCCGTCAGAGGGATGCCGCATGACTTCGGCCCACATCCCGCCCTCCGGCGACGACGCTGCCCTCCCCGGCGATCATGTCCCGATTCCTCCCGTTTCAGCCCCGCTGGGGGTGCAGAAATCGGGACACGGCCGGTCGCAGTGGGCCTGGCTCGGCCGTCTCTGGGGCCTCTCGACGGGCCGGTTCGGACTCATCGTCGTCGCGGTCGTGCTGGCGACGGCGATGGTCGCGTCGTTCTGGACGCCGTTCGACCCCCAGCAGGTCGACATCCGCAATCGGTGGGCGCCCCCGGGCTGGCCGCACCTGATGGGCACCGATGCGTCGGGACGCGACATCCTGAGCCTGATCATGGCCGGCGCCCGCACGACGGTGATCGTCGCCGTCGGGGCGGGCGTCGTGGCCACGGTGGTCGGGATCTCGCTCGCCGCCCTGGGCTCCCTGACCGCGCGCTGGGTGCGCGAGTCGGTCGCGGTCTTCGTCGACATCCTCATCGCCTTCCCCGTGCTCATCATCGCGATGATGATCTCGGCGGTGTGGGGCGGCTCCCTGTGGGTGGTCGTGTGGTCGGTCGGGATCGGGTTCGGCGTCAACATCGCGCGTGTGACCAGGCCCGAGCTCCGCCGGGTGCTGCAGAGCGAGTTCGTGCTCGCCGGGCGCATGGCGGGGCTCACCCCCACCCAGAACCTCGGGCGGCATCTGCTGCCCAACGTGGCACCGGTGTTCATCGTGCAGCTTTCGTGGGGCATGGCGGTCGCCGTGCTCGCCGAGGCGGGCCTGTCGTACCTGGGCTTCGGCGCCCCGGTGACCGAGCCCTCGTGGGGGCTGCTCCTCGCTGAGCTGCAGCAGTTCATCACCGTGCACCCGCTGTCGGTGGTCTGGCCGGGGCTCGCGATCACGTTCACGGTGCTCGGCCTCAACCTGCTCGGAGACGGCCTGAGGGAAGCGACCGACCCGACGCTGACCCGCCGGGGCGGTTCGGCCCGCACCGCCCGGACGCACATGCCGGAGGTGGTGGCATGACGCTCGAAGTGCGGGATCTCACGATCGACATCGGCGATCGGCGGGTCGTGGACGGCGTCTCGTTCGACGTGCCGGAGGGCGCCAGGATCGGACTCATCGGCGAGTCCGGCTCGGGCAAGTCCCTCACGGCCCTTGCGATCCTCGGCCTACTGCCGGACGGCGCGAGCGCCGGAGGGTCGATCCGGTGGAACGGGCGCGAGCTGCTCGGACTCCCGGATCGCGAGCTTGCCGGGCTCCGCGGCGATGACATCGGGATCGTCTTCCAGGAGCCGCGCACGGCGCTGAACCCCATCCGCACCGTCGGCCGGCAGATCGCCGAATCGGTGCGGATCCACGAGCGCGTCACCCGAGCCGAAGCGCGGGCCCGGGCGGTGCAGGAGGCCGCCCGGGTGGCGCTGCCCGACCCCGAGCGCATCGTGGCGAGGTATCCGCACCAGCTGTCGGGCGGTCAGCGTCAGCGCGTCGCGATCGCCACGGCCCTGGCGTGCCGGCCGCGCCTGCTCATCGCCGACGAGCCGACGACCGCGCTCGACGTCACGATCCAGGCCGAGATCCTCGACCTGCTGCTCTCCCTCGTCGAGGACGACGGGATGTCGCTCATCTTCATCACGCACGACCTCGCGGTGCTCTCCCGCATCGCGACGCACGGCATCGTGCTCGAGGACGGGCGCGTCGTCGAGTCCGCGCCGGTCTCCGTCCTCCTGACCGCCCCGGCATCCGTCGTCACCCAGGGGCTCCTCCGAGACGCGACCGCGACACTTTGGCGACCTGGCGTCCGCGAGGGGGTCTTGGGCGGAGCTTCAGACGGCGGGGGCGCGAGCCGGCCAGGGCTCAGGGGCGGAGCCCGAGAAGGCGACGGCGCGAGCCGGCCAGGGCTCAGGGGCGGAGCCCGAGAAGGCGACGGCGCGAGCCGGCCAGGGATCTCGGGCGAAGCCCCAGAAGGCGACCGCGCGAGCGAGCCCGCGGCCCCGGGCGAAGCGCCAGAAGGCGACCGCGCGAGCGAGCCCGCGGCCTCGAGCGAAGCGCCAGACGGCAGGAGTGCCTCGTGACGGCCACCTCCGAACCGCTGATCCAGGCACGCGGTCTGGCGCGCCGCTATCCGCTGCCCAAGACCATGCTCTTCGAGCGGGCGCGCACCATCACCGCGCTCGAAGACGTCGACGTCGACGTGCGAGCGGGCTCGGCCGTCGGCGTCATCGGCGAGTCCGGGTCGGGAAAGTCCACGCTCGTCCGGCTCCTGCTCGCGCTGGACGTCCCGTCGGCGGGCACGATCGCCTTCGCCGGACGACAGGTGGATGCCGCCGCCGGCGCTCGCGCACTGCATTGGCTGCGCCGCGAGACCGGCATGGTGTTCCAGGACCCCTACGCATCGCTCGACCCCCGCATGAGCGTCGGACGGATCGTCGTCGAGCCTCTGTGGGCGCTCGGACTCGGCGGCGACGGCGAGCCGGGCGCTGAGGGACGCCGGGAGCGGGTGCGGGAGGTGCTGACGGATGTGGGGCTCGAACCCGACATGGCGGACCGGTTCCCCCATGAGTTCTCGGGCGGCCAGCGCCAGCGGATCGCGATCGCCCGCGCAATCGTGCATCGGCCGCGGCTGCTCGTCGGCGATGAGCCCATGTCGGCGCTCGACGTGACGGTGCGTGCGCAGATCCTCGAACTGCTCGCCGAGCTCCGCCGCCGCGAGAGCCTGACCCTCCTGCTCGTCTCGCACGACATCGGCGTCGTGCAGAGCCTCTGCGACGAGGTGATCGTCATGAAGGACGGCCGCATCGTCGAGGAGGGTCCGACCGAGAAGGTGCTGCAGCAGCCCCAGGCCGCGTATACCCGGCGCCTGCTCGCCTCGATCCCCGTGATCGACCCCGGCTCTGCCGCGTCCTGACCCGCTCGTCGGTCCGGGTCCCGCCTGGTCCCCCCTATCCCCGCCATCCCCACCCCGTCCCGCTGGCGCCCCGGCGCGCCCGCCCCGCCCCGCCCAAAATCGGATGAGTGAACCAAATTCGGATCGAGGAGGCGATCTGATCCGAATCTCGTGCAACGATCCGAACACGGGGTGGGGTCTCACCCCGTCCCGCACTCCCCCCACCTGCGCTCCACATCGGATCAGTGCGCCGGATTCGGACCGGACAGGACGTGTGATCCGAATCTCGTGCAACGATCCGAAAGGGGCGTGGGATGCGAGCGGAGTGTCGCCGGCCGCAGATAGCCTCGGAGCATGAGGCACGCGATCGTTCCGCCGTACCTGCTCGCCCGTATCGCCGCAGCGCAGGAGCCGCACCTGGCCCATGCCGCTGCCGCCGCCCGCGCCACGCTGGCCGCGCAGCGCGGCTACCACCCCACCCGCTCGCGCCTGATGCTCAGCATCGACGATGCCGGCTCGCTGGTCGCCGAGACGGCTCCCGCGCCCGATCGCACGATCTCCGACGCCCAGCGGCGGGAAGTTCTTCCGGGCGTGCGGGTGCGCGGGGAGGACGACCCGCCCACGCGCGATCTGGCGGTCGATCAGGCGTTCGACGGCCTCGGCGCCACCTTCTACTTCTTCTGGGATGCGTTCGGTCGCAGCGGCATCGACAACGCGGGCGGGCCGCTCCTGGCGACGGTGCACTACGGGCGGGACTACGACAACGCGTTCTGGAACGGCCAGCGGATGGTGTTCGGCGACGGCGACGGCGAGATCTTCACGGGCTTCACGAGCTCGGTGACGATCATCGGGCACGAGCTCGCGCACGGCGTCACCGAGGCATCCGGCGGGCTCGACTACCAGGATCAGTCGGGAGCGCTCAACGAGTCGATCTCCGACGTCTTCGGCGCCCTCACGGAGCAGCATCTTCTCGGGCAGACTGCTGACCAAGCCTCGTGGCTCATCGGCGCAGGCATCTTCACCGCGGCGGTGGAGGGGCGCGCACTCCGCTCCATGACCGAGCCCGGCACCGCCTACGACGACGACGTGCTCGGCAAGGATCCGCAGCCCGCGCACATGCGGGACTTCGTCGTGACCGACGGCGACAACGGCGGGGTGCACATCAATTCGGGCATCCCGAACCGTGCATTCGCCGTCGCCGCACTCGAGCTGGGCGGGCACGCGTGGGAGCGCGCGGGGCTGATCTGGTACCGCACCCTGACCTCGGGGACGCTCTCCCCGAAGACTGGTTTCGCACGCTTCGCCGCGGCCACCGTGAAGGCCGCGCGGGCGGAGTACGGTGAGGGATCGGAGGAGGTTGCCGCCGTCCGCGCGGGATGGGCTGACGTCGGCGTGATGTGACGATGGACCAGACGGGAAGACCCGAGCCCGACGACGAGCCGAACGGCGACCCTGCGCCGCTTCTGGTGGCGGTGACGCGCACGGGCGGGTTCGCCGGGCTGACGCGGGCCTGGAAGGCGCAGCCGCCCCAGGACGAGGCATCCGAGTGGATCGCCCTCATCGACCGCTGCCCGTGGGACGAGAGCGCCGAGCAGGACTCCCACGGCGCCGACCGGTTCCAGTGGAGCATCCGGGCGCAGCTGGACGCCGACGGCGTGCGCGAGGCCGAACTCCCCGACAGTGCGCTGACGGGGCCCTGGCGCGAACTGGTGGATGCGGTCCGCGCCTGGACGACCCAGGGTCCGGCGAGCGCCTGACACGACCGGCGCACGCGCACGGCAGCCGCCCCGAGCACCCCCCGTGCCGGGATCAGGCGTCGGCCATGCGACCGAACAGGCCCCGCTTCTTGACCGGCTTGAGATGCTTCTGCAGGTAGATGGTGCCGAGCCAGCGCCCGAACTTGAATCCCACGCGGCCCATGCGACCCACCTCGACGAAGCCCAGCTTCTCGTGCAGGGCGATGGATGCCTCGGCGCCCTTGTCGCTGATGATGGCGACCATCTCGCGGATGCCGACCGCTTCGCACGCGGCGATCAGCGCTTCGAGGAGGGCCCGGCCGAGCCCTTTGCCGGCCGCTGCCTGGCCGAGGTAGATCGTGTTCTCGACCGAGAACCGATAGGCGCTCTTGGTCGACATCGGCTGCACGAGCGCGTAGCCGAGGATCTGCCCCGACGGCGACTCGGCGACGAGGAACGGCATCTTGAGCTTCTGCAGGTGGGTGACCTTGTCGCGCCACTGCTGCAGAGTCCAGCGCTTCTCATCGAAGGTCACGACCGAGTTGGTGACGTAGTAGTTGTAGATCTCGCGGATGTCGGGGATGTCGCGGGCCTCGACCGGGCGGATCGTGTACGAGAACGGGCGCTCGGGCTCCGCAGGCTTGCGAAGATGCTGCGGAGGACGGCGACGCGTCCGCTCGTACTCCTCTTCCAGCATGGCGACAAGCCTACGCGCGCGGCTCAGCCCGGCAGAGCCCAGTCCACCGGCTCCGCGCCCAGGCCCGAGAGCAGCGCGTTCACCCGCGAGAACGGACGTGAGCCGAAGAAGCCGCGGCTCGCCGACAGCGGGGACGGGTGCGCGGACTCGACGATCGGCGTGGACCCGAGCAGCGGACGGAGGTTCGCGGCATCCCTCCCCCACAGGATCGCGACGAGCGGCTCGTCACGCGCGACGAGGGTGCGGATCGCGTGCTCGGTGACCTTCTCCCACCCCCACCCTCGATGGGAGGCGGGGAGGCCCGGCGCGACCGTCAGCACTCGGTTCAGCAGCATGACGCCCTGATCGCTCCACCCCGACAGATCGCCATGGGCGGCGGGCGGGATGCCGAGGTCGGCGTCGAGCTCCTTGTAGATGTTCGAGAGGCTGCGGGGCAGCGGGCGGACATCCCGCTCCACCGCGAACGAGAGGCCGATCGGATGCCCGGGGGTCGGGTACGGGTCCTGGCCGACGACGAGCACCTTGACGTCCGACAGCGGGCGCTGGAACGCACGGAGCACGCGCTCGCCTGCGGGCAGATAGTGCCGCCCGGCTGCGACCTCTTCACGCAGGCGCTCGCCGAGCGCAGCGATGTCGGGGGCGACGGGAGCGAGAGCCTGCGCCCAGCCCGCATCGATGAGGCCGGCCTCCGCCAGTTCGGGAAGCGTCAACGCCATCTGGGTCAGGCCGATCGCTCCACCGCGGCCGAGTCCTCTTCCTCGACCGACCCCTGGAACGACCACGGGAAGTCGATCCAGAGCGAGGTCGCCTTCCACGAGTGGTCCGGCTGGATGATCGTCGTCGGCTTCGTGTAGATCACCGCGGAGCGCACCTCCGCACCGCGGTCGACCAGCAGTTTCACCGCGAGGTCGAGGGTGCGTCCGCTGTCGGCGACGTCATCGACGAGCAGCACCCTCCGGCCGTCGAGATAGGTCATGTCGAGCTCGGGCGGAAGAACTTCCGGCGCATCGAGCACGGTGCCGATCCCCGTGTAGAACTCCACGTTGATCGCGCCGCAGTTCTTGACGCCGAGGCCGTAGGCGATCGCTCCGGCCGGGAGCAGTCCGCCCCGGGCGATCGCGACGACGACCTCGGGGACGAATCCCTCGGCGAGGATCGCCCTGGCAAGGTCGCGAGAGGCTTCGCCGAAGGCGTCCCACGTCAGGTGCTCGCGCTCTGTCACGTCCATCTCCTTCAGTCGATCCCGCGCGGGCGCAGGGGGCCGCGGGCCAGCAGGTGCTGCGCAGACTGCGCGACGGGCCGCATCGTCACGAGGTCGAGATTGATGTGGCCGGGGGCGTTCAGCGCGTAGGCGATGACGTCCGCCACGTCGGCCGCCGTAAGAGGTGCCGGGACGTCCTGGTAGACCTTCTCGGCCGCGATGCGGTCGCCCGCCAGCCGGTTGAGGGTGAACTCCTCGGTGTGGACCATGCCCGGCGCGATCTCGATGACGCGGATCGGCTCGCCGTTCAGCTCGAGCCGCAGTGCGTGGGCGAGCATCGACTCCGCGGCCTTCGCCGCGTTGTAGCCGCCGCCACCGGGGTACGCCGTCTGGGCCGCAGTTGAGGTGACGAAGAGGATGTCGGAATGGCCGACGGATGCTGCTGCCCGGCGCAGCCGCGGGAGGAGTGCCGAGACGAGCCGCTGCGCGCTCAGGACGTTGACGTCGAACATCCACTGCCAGTCCGCGGGGTCGCCATCCTCGACGCGCTCCGTTCCGCGTGCCCCGCCCGCAACCTGGACGAGCGCGTCGACCGGCCCCGTCTCGTCGAGCCACCCCGCGAGGGCGTCGACGTCGGCCTGCCTGGTGAGGTCTGCGGCGAACGCCACCGCGCCGATCTCCGCCTCCAGCGCAGCGAGCCGGTCGGCCCGCCGCGCCACCGCGACGACGTCCCATCCGGACGCTCTGAGGGCTCGGGCGCTCGCCTCGCCGATGCCCGAACTCGCACCTGTCACCACCGCACGACGTGTCATCCTCCCACGGTAGTCCGCGCGCCGCGACGGGCTCACCACAGTCGTGGGAGAACGGCATCCCGCGCCCGACGGGCCGTCGACATGGTTACGTAACATTTCCCGCGCGTTGTCGATCGAGTGTCCCCCTCCTACTCTCGGACGAGGCCGCGCATCCCGCCGCACGCCGCCACTACCCGCAGGAGCAGTCATGTCCGCATCCGAGAACTGGCGTTTCGAGACCAAGCAGATCCACTCGGGCGCCCAGCCCGATCCGGTCACCAAGGCTCGCGCGACGCCGATCTACCAGACCACCTCGTACGTCTTCGACAGTGCAGAGCACGCCGCGAACCTCTTCGCGCTCGCCGAGTTCGGCAACATCTACACGCGCATCCAGAACCCCACACAGGCGGTCGTGGAGGAGCGGCTGGCCGCGCTCGAAGGCGGCACGGGCGCCCTGCTGCTCGCGAGCGGACAGGCGGCAGAGACTGCCGCCGTGCTCAACATCGCCGAGGCGGGCGACCACATCGTCTCGTCGAGTTCGATCTACGGCGGCACGTACAACCTCTTCAAGTACACGCTCGCCAAGCTCGGCATCCAGGTCACCTTCGTCGAGAACCAGGACGACCCGGAGGAGTGGCGTGCGGCCGTGCGCCCGAACACGAAGCTCTTCTTCGCCGAGACGATCGGCAACCCGAAGATCAACGTGCTCGACATCCGCACCGTCGCCGACGTCGCTCACGCCGCCGGGGTTCCGCTGATCGTCGACAACACGATCGCGACCCCGTACCTGATCCGCCCGTTCGAGCACGGCGCCGACATCATCGTCCACTCGGCGACGAAATTCCTCGGCGGCCACGGCACCGTGATCGGCGGCCTGATCGTCGACGGCGGAAAGTTCGAGTGGTCCAAGAACGTCGACAAGTTCCCGGGGCTCACGGTCCCCGACCCCTCGTACCACGGCGCGAGCTACACCGCCGCTGTCGGCGACGGCCTGGCCTACATCATCAAGGCGCGCGTGCAGCTGCTGCGCGACCTGGGTGCCGCGATCGCTCCGCAGAGCGCCTGGCTGCTCATCCAGGGCCTCGAGACCCTGTCGCTGCGGATCGAGCGCCACGTCGCCAACGCGCAGGAGATCGCCGAGTGGCTCGAGAACCACCCGGACGTCGCCTCGGTGAACTACTCCGGCCTGCCGACCTCGCCGTGGTACGCCGCGGCGAACAACTACGCCCCCAAGGGCGTCGGCGCGGTCCTCTCGTTCGAGCTCAAGGGCGGCGTCCAGGCGGGGCGCGAGTTCGTCAACTCCCTCACGCTGTTCAGCCACCTCGCCAACATCGGCGACGTGCGGTCGCTCGTCATCCACCCCGCCTCGACGACGCACTCGCAGCTCACCCCCGAGCAGCAGCTCACGACCGGTGTCACCCCCGGCCTCGTGCGACTGTCGGTCGGGCTCGAGAACATCGACGACCTCAAGGCCGACCTCGAGCAGGCACTCGCAGCCGCACGTCGCGTCTCGGAGGCCGCTCGCGCCTGACCCGCAAGGAACACGCGGCGGATGCCCCGGCCCCGACGGGGGTCGGGGCATCCCGCGTGTGGGGCCGTCACACTCTCTGCCTCCTGCGTCGTGGCGCCGGCCGCAGGTGTAACACGACCGCCGGGCCGACCCCTACCCGACAGAATGGACCGATGGACTGGCAGACCTCCGAAGACACGGTGCCGTCGGCGCCCGTGACGGAGGCCGACGCCCGGCTGCTGCTCGGCCGCCCGCCGGCGACCGGAGCGTGGCGGGACGGCGACTCGGCCGGCGACCGGCAGTTCGCATCCTTCGGAGCCTTCCGCACCGAGGGCGGGCAGCAGCTCCCCGGCTACCGGATCGCGTACGAGACCTGGGGCGAGCTGAACGCGAAGCGCGACAACGCGATTCTCGTGCTCCACGCCCTGACGGGCGACAGCCATGTGCGAGGTCCCGCCGGCCCCGGGCATCCGACGGCCGGCTGGTGGGGCGACATCGTCGGTCCTGGCGCCCCGATCGACACGGACGAGTGGTTCGTCGTCGCACCGAACATGCTCGGCGGATGTCAGGGCTCCACCGGACCCGCCGGCATCGCGCCCGACGGCTACGAGTGGGCCTCGCGCTTCCCGTACCTCACCGTCCGCGATCAGGTCGCGGCGCAGGTGCGCCTCACCGATCTCCTCGGGATCGACGTGTGGGCCGCGGTCGTCGGCGGCTCGATGGGCGGCATGCACGCGCTGGAATGGGCCGTCACCCTGCCCGACCGCGTCGCGCGCGCCGGCATCCTGTCGGCCCCGCCCGTCAACACCGCCGACCAGATCGCCCTCAACTCCGTGCAGCTCGAGGCCATCCAGATCGACCCCCGATTCCAGGCCGGGGAGTACTACGACGCGGATGCCGGGGACGGCCCGCACCGCGGCCTCGCGCTCGCGCGGCGCATGGCGCTGCTCAACTACCGCAGCCCCACCGAGCTCAACCAGCGCTTCCAGCGGTCATGGCAGTCGGGAGTGAGCCCGCTCGGGCACGGCGGCCGCTTCGCCGTCGCGTCTTACCTCGACTTCCACGGCAACCGGTTCACCCGCCGTTTCGACGCCAACACCTACATCACGCTCGTCGAGGCGATGAACTCGCACGATGTCGGCCGTGACCGCGGCGGCGTCGAAGACGCCCTCACCCGTGTGACCGCGAAGACGCTCGTGCTCGGGATCGACAGCGACCGGCTCTTCCCGATCGACGGCCAGCACCGCATCGCGCGCGGCATCCCGAACGCCCTCGACGGCGATCGAGCCGTCGTGCTCACGAGCGACTTCGGACACGACGGGTTCCTCATCGAGACCCACGCCGTCGGCATGCACCTCCGCCGGCTGCTCGCCGCGTGAGTCACTCGCTGCGCGTGTAGACCCAGGGCAGGCTGCCCAGTTCGAGGCGGTGGCGAGCGGATGCCGCTCCCCCGGCCGCATCGCCGTGCTCGGCGTCGCCGTGTGCCGCCTCAAGGCGCTGGGCATCGCCGTAGTCGGCGTCGCCCTCCCACAGGAGCATGGGCCCGGAGTCCGAGCGCCGGGCGATCGTCTCGAAGCGTCGGAGCCCGGTGAGTCGCAGCATCCCGAGCAGCGCCTCGACATGGGGCTGGCCCGACAGGTGGTGCAACGTCACCCACGTAGGCGGGTAGAGCGTCGCCGCTCCCTTGCCGTGACGATCCAGGAGCACCTCGGGCCGGACCCATTCCGCGGCCACAGCCTCGTGAGGCGACAGGACCACCTCTCCTGCCACCGCGGTCGCCGCGAAGAACCACGTGCGGATTCGCAGAGGGATGCCGGGAGGCGGATCCCAGACCGAGACGGTCAGAAGGTGTGCGGGCTCGACCACGAGGCCGGTCTCCTCCCGCGTCTCACGGACGCCCGCGCGGCGGGCGGCGTCCTCCTCCGGCTCGTCCGGCGCGACCCGGTCCTCCTCGTCGAGCTTGCCACCGGGGAAGACCCATGCCCCCGCGAACGAGCCGCGGTCGGGACGCTCGATCATGAGCACCTCGGGACCGGAGTCGCTGTCACGCAGCAGCATGACGGTCGCGGCGACGGGGATCTCCGGATCCGTGCCGTCCAGCGGCAGTCGCGGCCTCGATCCTCCAACCGCATCCGTGAGCGCGCGCAGGGCCGCATCGGCGGACGGCGTGGGCTCCGGCATCCCGTCAGCCTACGACCGCGATCCCGCACCTACGGCCCACTGCTCCTGCGCAACTCCTTCGATTCCGCGCCCCGGGCGGGCGAAGCGCAGCGGATGCCAACCTGGAGCGCCGGATTGACGGAGTTATGCAGAGGCAGTGAACGGCGGCGGCGCCGCAGAGGCGGCAGGCACCGGGAACTCCGTAGGCGCCGAGGTGCCGAGAACCCCGCAGGAGCACGCACGGCGCAGACCCTGCAGGCTGGCGCAACTCCGCCGATTCCACACAACCGGTGGCCGAAACGGGCGAATCAGCCGTCCCGCCAGCCGGATCGACGGAGTTCTGCAGACGCGGTCGACGCCGCGACCGCGATGGACCGAGAGCGTCAGACGAGGACGGCGACGCGCCGCTGCGCGACCGAGAAGCTCACGATCGCGAGGACGAGGCCGGACAGCGCGAGCGCCACCCCCACCCACGCCGGAGCGACGAAGCCCCAGCCGAGCGCGATGACGGTGCCGCCGAGCAGCGCGCCGAGGCTGTTGCCCATGTTCAGGGCGGAGTGGTTCAGCGCCGCTGCGATCGACTGGTTGTCCTCGGCGACATCCATCAGGCGCGTCTGGATCGCGGGGCTGACCGCCGCCGAGATCAGGCCGGTCGCGAAGATGAAGACCGCGAGCGCCCAGATCCCCTGCGCGGTGAGTGCCAGCAGGATCTGCACGAGCGCGAGCGCGACGAACCCGCCGATCAGCGTGCGCTTGAGGTTGCGATCGGCCAGGATGCCGCCGGCGAAGTTGCCGATCGTCATGCCGAGCCCCATGATCACGAGCACGATCGGCACGACCCATTGCGGCGAGCCCGACACCTCGGTGACCATCGGCGCGACATAGCTGTAGACGGCGAAGAAGCCGCCGAACCCGATGGCGCCGACGGCGAGCGTCAGCCACACCTGACCGATGCGGAAGACGCGCAGCTCGGCGCGGAAGGTGCGCCCCGGGTCGCCGGCATGCTCGGGCACGAAGAAGCCGATGCACACGGTGGCGGCGGCGAAGATCACGGCCACGACGATGAATGCCGAGCGCCAGCCGACCTGCTGCCCCAGGTACGTGCCGAGCGGAACCCCCACGACGTTCGCGATCGTGAGACCGGCCAACACGAAAGCCACGCCTTTGGCGCGTTTGCCCGGTCCGAGCACGTCGGCGGCCACGAGGGCGCCGATGCCGAAATACGCGCCGTGCGGGAGGCCCGCCAAGAAGCGGGACGCCGCGACCCACTCGAAGCTGGGCGCGATGAAGGTCAGGGCGTTGAACACCGTGAGGGCGAGGGCGAGCCCCACCATCACCCGGTGGCGGGGATACTTCGCGACCGCCCCCGCGATGGTCGGTGCGCCGACGACCACTCCCAGGGCGTAGAGGCTGATCAGCCAGCCGGTCTGCGCGATGGCCGCATCCGAGTCGGACGCCCAGACGTTCGGCAGCAGATCCTGCGCGATGTCGGGCAGCAGCCCCATGACGACGAATTCAGTCATGCCGATGCCGAAGCTGCCCACAGCGAGAGAGAGGAGCGCCCACATCGCCGCACCCCTCGAAGAGATCGAGGAGGTCACGCCGTCATGCTACCGGCCGATGCGGCATCCTGTCGAATCGATTCGATGGCAGTGGGCGAATGGATGCCGCACCCGCGGGACAGCGCCCGCTACTCGCCTGAGCCGACCTCGTCCGCGCGGGTCAAGGCATCTTCGAGCCGCTCGATCTTGCCGTCGAGCTCGCCGGTCCAGCCGGGCCTGATGTCGGCCTTGAGAACGAGCGAGACGCGCGAGCCGTACGGGAGGACCGCCTCGGTCGCGCGTCTGACGACGTCGAAGACCTCGTCCCACTCCCCTTCGATCTCGGTGAACATCGACGTCGTGCGGGCTGGCAGTCCGCTATCGCGGACGACGCGGACCGCGGCGGCGACGGCGTCGTGCACAGAGCCGTCGGCGCTGCCGTTGCCGCTGGGAGCGACGGAGAAGGCGACGAGCATGGTTTCCTCCTGGAGGGTGGGGCGATGATCAGGCCTGTGCCACGGCGATGCGGACGCGGGAGCTGACGGGAAGGCGAGCCAGACGCACGACGATCCAGATGAGCAGCGCGAGGAGCATGGCGTTGCGGAGGGTGAGGAGGGCCGCGGCCCACCACGTCGCCGTGAGCAGCCACCCGTAACTCACGGGGTAGATCCAGAACGTCAGTCCGGCGATGAGAAGCGCGAAGAGCGCCGGCCTGAACCAGCGCCGTCGGTCGATGACGAGCCCGACGATGATCGGAGCGGCGATCCAGGTCAGGTACTGCGGGGACCCGACCTTGTTGAAGACGATGAGGGCCAGCACGAGCGCGAGCCCCAGCGGCGGGTAGAGCGCCGCGAACGACACTCCCCGCCACGCTTTGAATCCGCCGAGCGCCGCCACCGCCGCGACCGCGATGACGAGGACCGGTGTCATCGCCGCAATGACCGCGTCCACCTGCGGACCCGCGACCTGGAAGGTGAGGAGGTCGCGGTCGTAGTAGATGAACGACCCGGGGATCTGGGCGACCGCACGCCAGAGGTAGAAGGCGCTCACCGGAGCCTCGAGCTGGAGCCCGCGATCCGTCTGGTCGGTCACGAAGCCGAAGAGGTGCCGGCCCCCGCCCGCCGCCACCACGACCGCGATGATCGCCGCGGAAACGGCGGCCGCTCCGCCGAGGATCGCCATCCGCCGCCGCACGGCGATGAGCGCGGTGGCGATGAGCGCTGCCGGCCACACCTTGATCCAGGTCGCCGCCGCGAGCAGCGCCGATCCGAGCCAGGGCCTGCCGATGAGCCAGAGGCTCCCGGCGAGCGCGAGCGGCACGGTGATGCCGTCCAGGCGGTACATGCCGACAGGCCCGAGCAGGGCGATGAAGACGAGCCAGTACCAGCCGCCCAGGCGCCGCCCAGTTGACCGCGCGCGCCCGATGAGCACGGCGAACGCCACGGCGTCGCACACTGTTACCAGGATCGCCCAGCCGACGATGTAGCCCGAGATCCAGGCGAATCCGTGCGCCAGGACCATCGGCACGAGGGCGAGCTGCGGGTACACCCACGACTCGGTGATCCCGACGATGCCGTGCCCGCCGAGGGCGCGCACCGACCAGGGCTCGTACACGTTGTAGACGTCGCCCATCGGCTGGTTCTGGAGGTGGAACCCCGACCAGGCGACTCCGACGTGGACGAGGGCGAAAGCGATCCACAGCACCGCCCGCCTCGACACGCCCCCAATCCTAGGCGGACGCGCTCCCCCGCTCCGGCCGGCCCGACATACAGGGGAATCGGATGCCGTGCCTCGCCCCGCAGGTTCCCCGCGAGCACGAGAGGTCGCGCCTCAACCGAGCGCGAGGACCTCCGCCACGGCGTACGGGAGGGCCTCGGCGACATCGAGGGCGGTGATGGGGCCTCCGGCCGCACCGAGCCTCGCCACAGCGAGACCGGCCGCCCGGCCGTGCAGCCACGCTCCGGATGCCGCCAGGTCCGCGAGGCGCTCGGCGTCGGGCGTCCCGTGCCCCGCCGCGGACGCGACGAGGGCGCCGATGACGCCGCCCAGCACGTCCCCGGTGCCGGCTGTCGCGAGCCACGGCGTGCCGGCGTGGATGAACCGCAGCGAGCCCGCGGGAGATGCCACGACCGTGGTGCTCCCCTTCACGAGCACGCTCGCGCCGAGCGTCGCCGCCGTCTCGGCCGCGGCCTCGGCGCGCGCGTTCGCCTCGACATCGGGACCGGGTGCGGCCGCCAGGCCCAGGGCTTCGCGCAGCCGGGTGTGCTCACGGTCGTGCGGAGTCACGACCAGCGGGGCTGCGGCCCCGGGCACGAGGTCCAGGGCCCCGGCGTCGACGACGACAGGCAGGTCGCCTGCCAGGATGCCGCGCAGGGCATGAGTCTCATCGCCGGCCCGGGATGCGGCATCCGTTCCCGATCCGATCAGCCAGGCCTGCACACGCCCGTCGCGTGCGACGGTCTCGGGGCGCCGCTGGAGAACCGCCTCGCGCGCCGTCCCGACGTAGCGGACCATGCCGATGCCCGTGCGCCACGCGGCCTCGACGCCGAGGACCGCTGCCCCCGGATACTCTGCGGAACCGGTTCGGATGCCGAGCACGCCTCGGGAATACTTGTCGTCGGCGGCGGTTGGCATCCTGAGGAGTCCTGCGACGTCGGAGGCCGTCCACGATCCACCCATGGCGACACCCTAGCCGCCACCTCGTACCCCCGGAGTGTCTGAATGACGAGCATCCTGTTCTCCCCGATCACGATCCGCGAACTGACGGTGCGCAATCGGCTCTGGGTGGCGCCCATGTGCCAGTACAGCGCGGTGGACGGGGTCCCGCAGGAGTGGCACCACACGCATCTCGCGCAGTTCGCGTCGGGCGGCGCGGGGATCGTCATGGCCGAGGCGACGGCCGTCCTCCCAGAAGGCCGCATCTCGCCCGAAGACGTCGGCATCTGGAACGACGAGCAGCGGGATGCCTGGACGCCGATCGCCGCCGCCATCCGATCACGGGGAGCCGTCCCCGCGATCCAGCTCGGACACGCCGGACGCAAGGCCTCGACCTGGTCGCCCTTCTCCGGCGAGCGCGGGAGCGTCCCGGTCGGCGATGGCGGCTGGGTCGCCGTCGCACCCTCGGCGATCGCCTTCGAGGGCTATGCCGAGCCGGTCGAGCTCGACCTCGATGGGATCGATGCGGTCGTCGACGCCTTCGCCGCGGCTGCCCTCCGGGCGATCGACGCGGGCTTCCAGATCATCGAGATCCACGCCGCACACGGGTACCTCCTGCACCAGTTCCTCTCGCCCCTGGCGAACCTGCGCACAGACGAGTACGGCGGCTCGCTCGAGAATCGCGCGCGCCTGCTGCTGCGCATCGTCGATGCGGTTCGGGATGCCGCTCCCCGCGCCCCGCTCTTCGTCCGTTTCTCGGGCACCGACTGGGCTGAGGGCGGCTGGAGCGTCGAAGAGACCGCGACCGTCGCGCGCTGGGCCGCCGACCGGGGCGCCGACTTCTTCGACATCTCCAGCGGCGGGCTCGTCGCGCATCAGCGGATCGTGCCGTCACCCGGTTACCAGGTCGGGCTCGCCGCGCACGTGCGCAAGAACGCCGGCGTGCCGGTCAGCGCCGTGGGGCTCATCGACGGCGGACGCCAGGCGGAGGACATCCTGCAGCGCGGCGAGGCCGACGCGATCATGTCGGCTCGCGAGTGGCTTCGGGATCCGCACTTCGGCCTGCGCGCCGCGGGCGAGCTCGGCGCCGACGTCGACTACTGGCCCAAGCAGTACGTGCGGGCCCGCCGCCGCCGCTGACGCCCGGCACCGCGCGGACCTGCCCGCCCGTGCACAACCGCGGGGATCCTCGCCGACACGCCGGCGACCGCCCGGCGCGCCGGGCACAATCCCCGCCGTTCTGCACACGCGCGCACGCAGCCGGGTACGCGGCGACCGTGCGGGCCCGCCGCCGCCACTCACGCCCGGCGCCGGCGGGGACCCTCCCGCCCGTGCACAACCGCGGGGATCCTCGCCGACACGCCGGCCACGGCCCGGCGCGCCGCGCACAATCCCCGCCGTTGTGCTCACACGCGCGCGCAGCCGGGTACGCGGCGACAGTGCGGGCCCGCCGCCGCCACTCACGCCCGGCGCCGCGCGGACCTGCCCGGCCGTGCACAACCGCGGGGATCCTCGCCGACACGCCGGCCACGGCCCAGCGCGCCGGGCACAATCCCCGCCGTTCTGCACGCGCGCGCACGCAGCCGGGTACGCGGCGACCGTGCGGGCCCGCCGCCGCCACTCACGCCCGGCGCCGGCGGGGACCCTCCCGGCCGTGCACAACCGCGGGGATCCTCGCCGACACGCCGGCGACCGCCCGGCGCGCCGCGCACAATCCCCGCCGTTCTGCACACGCGCGCACGCGGCCGGGTACCTCGCCCCCATGCACGCTCGGGTGGCGCACGGCACCGCGCGGACCTGCGCGGTCGTGCACAACCGCGGGGATCCTCGCCGACACGCCGGCGACCGCCCGGCGCGCCGCGCACAATCCCCGCCGTTGTGCACACGCACACGCCGGCGCACCGCGCACCGGCACCGCCGGCGCACCCGTACGCCCGCACGACCGCGCCGGCTGGTCAGCGCCGCCGGCGGGTCGCGTCCTGGATCTCGCCGATCAGCTCCTCGATGATGTCCTCGAGGAACAGCACCGCCGTCGTCTCGCCCTCGGGGTTCCGCACCTGCGCGAGGTGGCGTCCCGCTCGGCGCATGAGGGCCAGGGCGTCTTCGAGATCGGTGGTCTCGAGGACAGGCACCATGTGGTGGATCCGCTTCGCCGGCAGCGGCCGCAGGGCGTCGGGGGCGGGCAGACCACGCGGGGCTCCGGCATCCGGGATCTCGGCCGCCCGCAGGACGTCCTTGAGATGCACGTAGCCGATCGGCGCACCCTCGTCGTCGACGATCACGTAGCGGGAGAACCCGTGCTTGGCCACCGCGCCTTCGATCTCGTCGGCCGTGGTCTGCGCGGGGAGAGTCACGATGTCGGCCAGCGGCACCGCGATGTCCTTCGCCTTCTTGTCGGTGAACTCCACCGCGGCGGCGACCGTCCCCGCCATGTCGGCGAGCACACCCTCGATGCGCGACTGGTTGACGATCGTCGCGACCTCTTCGAGCGTGTAGGTGGAGGTGGCCTCGTCCTTCGGCTCGACCCGGAACAGCCGCACGATGCTGTTGGCCATCCAGTTGAGCGACACGATGATCGGGTGGAACACCTTCGCGAACCACACGAGCGGCGTCGCGAGCATCAGCACCGCACGGTCCGGTATCGAGAACGCCAGGTTCTTCGGCACCATCTCGCCGAAGACGACGTGCAGGTACGACACGAGCACGAGCGTGATGACGAAGGCGATGACATCCACTGCCGTCTCCGTGAGTCCCGTGAGCCCCAGCGGCACGGCCAGCAGGTGGTGGATCGCGGGCTCTGAGACGTTCAGGATCAGCAGCGAGCAGATCGTGATGCCCAGCTGCGAGGTCGCCAGCATCAGCGTGGCGTGCTCCATGGCGTAGAGCGCCGTCTTGGCCGCGCGCGACCCCTTCTCGGCCAGCGGCTCGATCTGGGAGCGGCGAGCCGAGATGACGGCGAACTCGGCGCCGACGAAGAAGGCGTTGGCGAGCAGCAGCACGACCAGCCAGGCGATTCCCGCCCAATCGCTCATCGCTCGCCTCCTTCCGCGTCGCCCTCGTGGGGCATCGGCTTCGGGGTGAACCGCACCCGATCGACGCGCCGCCCATCCATGCGCCGCACCGCGAGGGTGCCGTCCTCGATCTCGACCTCGTCACCCACGACGGGGATCCGCTCGAGCTCGTTCATGAGGAATCCGCCGACCGTGTCGTACACGTCGCCTTCGGGCACCCGGATGCCGGTGCGATCGAGCAGCTCGTCGGGTCGGAGCTCGCCCGGGAAGAGGACGCCGTCGTCTCCGCGGACGACACCTGCCCGCCGGCGGTCGTGCTCGTCGAGCACTTCGCCGACGATCTCCTCCACGAGGTCCTCGAGCGTCGCGACGCCGGCCGTGCCGCCGTACTCGTCGACGACGATGGCCATCTGATACCCCCGAGCGCGCAGCTCGGCGACGAGGACATCGACGTGCACCGCCTCGGGGATGCGCAGGGGCTCGGTCGCCAGGGCGGCGACCGGCACATCGCCACGCCGGTCGCGGGGCACCCCGACGGCGGCCTTCAGGTGCACGACGCCGACGATGTCATCCATCGAGTCGCCGTAGACCGGGAACCGGCTGTGTCCCGTCCGCCGGGCGAGCTGGATCGCGTCCTCGGCCGAGTCTCCGGCCGCGAGGGCGTGGATGCTGGGGCGCGGCGTCATGACGTCGGCGGCAGACAGGCGGGCGAAGGTCAGGCTGCGATCGAGAAGCGACGCCGTGTCCTCTTCGAGCACGCCGGCGCTGGCCGAGCGCCGCACCAGGCTCGAGAGCTCCTCGGCGGTGCGGGCTCCCGACAGCTCCTCCTTCGGCTCGATGCCGAACGCGCGGAGCACGCCGTTGGCGCTTCCGTTCAGAAGCGAGATCGCGGGACGGAACACGACGGTGAATCCGACTTGGAACGGCATCACGAGCTTGGCGGTCTGCCGAGGAAGCGCGAGCGCGAAGTTCTTCGGCACGAGCTCGCCGAGGATCATCGACAGGATCGTCGCGATCGACACCCCGATCACCACGGCGACAGGCGTGACGAAGGACTCGGGCATCCCCCACGCCGTGAAGACGGGGGTGAGCAGGCTCGAGATCGCCGGCTCCATCGTGTAGCCCGTGAGCAGCGTCGTGAGCGTGATGCCCAGCTGCGCGCTCGAGAGGTGGGTCGAGGTGATCCTCAGCGCATCGATGGTCAGAGACAGGCGGGATTCGCCACGTTCGCGGCGTGCCTCGAGATCGGCACGATCGAGGTTGACGAGAGCGAACTCGCTCGCGACGAACAGCCCGGTCCCGACGATGAGCAGCAGCCCCACGCCCAGCATGACGTACTCCATCACGCATCACCCCCCATCGTGGTGGGTGCGGGTCGGTGGGGCGAACGTCTGTGACTAGGAGGGTCGTCCATCGTGTCGACAGTCTACGGCGTGAGGGGATGCCGCGACCCGGCCGCGCCCCCGCCCCTTGACGTGCAGCGAAGCGCACGCCACGATGAGCCCACCCGGCGCGCAATGGCGCATGCCGCGTGGATGGGGAGTCCACTCATGGTTCGTCGCCTCGCCTCGACAGGACTGGGAACAGCAATCGCATTCGGGGTCGTGCTCGCCCTCGCCGTGCCGTTGGGCGCCGTCGGTGCGCCCCCGGGCGCCGACGGGATCGGCGATCCGTACTATCCGAGCGCGGGCAACCCCGGCTACGACGTCGGCCATTACGACCTGGATCTGTCATACGCCCCTGATCAGGATCTCCTTGCAGGCAAAGCCGCCATCAGCGCCACCGCGAATACGAAGACGGCGTTGTCGAGCTTCAACCTCGACCTCGACGGGCTCACGGTGTCGTCGATCACGGTCGACGGCCGCCCCGCCACGTTCTCCCGAGCGGGGGGAGAGCTGACCGTGAAGCCCGCCGTGACGATCAAGAAGGGCGCCGCATTCCTCGTGGTCGTCGCGTACTCGGGCGTGCCCGTGTCGCTCGACGATGCCGGATTCCTCGCCACTGACGACGGCGCGCTGGTGGCAGGTCAGCCGCGGGTCGCGTCGTCGTGGTTCCCGGCGAACGACCATCCCGCCGACAAGGCGACCTACACGATCAAGATCACCGTCCCGGCGGGGCTGCAGGCCGTCTCGAACGGCCGGCTTGTCTCGCAGACCGTCACGGGCGCCTCGTCGGTGTGGGTGTGGCAGATGGACCAGCCCATGGCGAGCTACCTCGCGACGATCGACGTCGGGCAGTTTGACATCCACTCGTACTCCGCGGGCGGGATCGACTACCTGGACGCCGTCGATCCAGACCTGAGCGCGCCGTTTTCCGCTCACTCCGGCACTGAATTCGCCTCCTCCGGCGCCGACCTCAACTCGTATAAGCGGCTCCAGCGCACGATCACCGTGGACCCGGCCTCACCTCAGCTCTCGTTCTGGGTGAATCGCGCCACCGAGCGCGGATACGACTTCGCCATCGTCGAGATCGCACCGTCTGGCACGGACGACTGGACGACGCTTCCCGACCAGGGCGGGATCCTCAGACAGAACGCCGGCTCCGCGGGGTGCGCCGACATCCTGGGGCAGCATCCGTTCCTCGATCACTACCTCACCACCGCCGACGACGGCTCCTGCACGCCCACCGGCACAACCGGCGAGTGGTGGGCCGTCACCGGTGGCTCGACGGGGTGGGAGCAGTGGGCGTTCGACCTCGCGGCGTACGCAGGCACGCAGGTCGACGTCGCCATCACCTACGTGAGCGACTACGCCGTCCCGGCCGACGGTCTTTTCGTCGATGACATCGTCACGCCCGGAGGCGAGGGAGCCACTTCCTTCGAGGACGATGGTGATGTCTACGACGGGTGGACGCAGGACTGGACGGCGACCGAAGTCGGCCCCCCGCCCATCGGCGACCGGATCCAGGCATCGCTGGCGAGGGAGCCCTACATCATCGAGGCACTGTCGAGCTGGTTCGGCCCCTACCCCTTCGGGCAGGCGGGCGCCATCGTCGACGACTACTCGGGTCTGGGCTTCGCCCTGGAGAACCAGACCCRGCCCGTGTACGCGAAGGAGTTCTGGCGGAACGGCCAGAACGACGGCGTCGTCGTGCACGAACTGGCGCACCAGTGGTTCGGCGACAGCGTCGCCGTGCAGCGCTGGTCGGACGTCTGGCTGAACGAAGGATTCGCGACCTACGCCGAGTGGCTGTGGTACGAGCACGAGGGAGGAGACACGCCGCAGGGCATCTTCGACTACTACTACAACACCGTCTGGCCGGCGGGCGACCCGTTCTGGAACCTCAAGATCGGCGATCCGGGTCAGGACAGCCTGTTCTCGACCCCGGTGTACTACCGGGGGGCCATGACGCTGCAGGCCCTGCGCATGACGATCGGCGACGACGCGTTCTTGACGCTGCTCCCCCTGTGGCACGCCGCGCACGAGGGCGGCAACGGCACGACGAGCGAGTTCATCGCGCTCGCCGAGAAGGTGTCGCATCAGAAGCTCAAGAAGTTCTTCGACGCGTGGCTCTACACCGGCTCCCGGCCGGTCGCCCCCGCAGCCCCACCCGCATCCGGCGCACGGCTGTTCGGCAGCGAGCACCCGCCGAAGCTGCCCGTCGAGGCGCCCCACTACTGACCGGCAAGAGGAGAGTGACGGATGCCGAGACTCCCGGCATCCGTCCTCTTCACCAGCTGACCGGCAGCGCCTTGCCCTCGTCGTAGCCGGCGGCGGACTGCAGCCCCACACGGGCGCGGTCGTGGAACTCGGCCACCGTCGAGGCGCCGGCGTAGGTGAAGGAGGACCGCACCCCCGACGTGATCATGTCGAGAAGGTCCTCGAGGCCCGGGCGCAGAGGATCGAGATAGATCCTCGACGACGAGATGCCCTCGGCGAACAGCTCCTTGCGCGCGAGCTCGTACGGGTCGAGGCGTCCGAACCGCTCGTGGACGGCCTTCGTGGACGCCATGCCCCACGACTCCTTGTAGGTGCGCCCGGAGCCGTCGATCTGGAGCTCGCCGGGCGCCTCGATCGTGCCGGCGAACCACGAGCCGATCATGACGGATGCCGCGCCCGCCGCCAGCGCAAGCGCCACGTCGCGCGGGTAGCGCACGCCGCCGTCCGCCCAGACGTGCGCCCCCATGACGTGGGCCGCCTCGGCCGTCTCGAGCACCGCGGAGAACTGCGGTCGCCCGACCGCGGTCATCATGCGGGTGGTGCACATGGCGCCCGGGCCGACGCCGACCTTGAGGATGTCCGCGCCGGCGGTCACCAGGTCGTGGACGCCTTCCGCGCTGACGATGTTGCCCGCGGCGATCGGGATGCCGAGACCGAGGCCGGCGACGACGCGCAGCGCCGCGAGCATCGCCTCCTGGTGTCCGTGGGCGGTGTCGAGGACGAGCACGTCCACGCCCGCGGCGGCGAGGGCCTGGGCCTTGCCGGCCACATCGCCGTTGATGCCGACGGCGGCGGCGACGCTCAGCCGCCCGCCGGCGTCCACTGCGGGGCGGTAGAGGTTCGAGCGCAGGGCGCTGCGGCGCGAGAGCGTCCCGACGAGGTGACCGTGGTGCAGGACGCACACCGTCTCGGCGTCCGCGCCCACGATGAGGTCGAAGGCGTGTCGTGCGCTCTCGACGTCGTCAGCGTCGATCGAGGCCGCGTGACCCCGGGCGAGATCACCCAGTCGGGCATCGGGCAGCGCCGTGCCCAGCCGCTTCGCGGGGACGATCCCCAGGATCTCGTCGATGTGGAGACCCTCGGAGCTCTTCGGCTCGGGCGCCACGACGATGCCGTGGCCGTCCGTCGCCGGCAGCAGACGCGCGGCCTCGCTGACGGTGGCTTCGGGCGGGAGGATGAGCGGGGTGTCCCATGCCACCGGCTGGCTCTTGACCCAGCGGATCGCGGCATCCAGGTCTTGAAGAGGGAGGTCCTGCGGGAGGACGCCCAGCCCGCCCCGGCGCGCGAGGGTCGCCGCCAGACGCGGGCCCGTCACCGAGTTCATGTTGGCCGAGACGATCGGCAGGGTCGCCGGCGTCCCGTCGCCGGGCGCCAGATCGACGTCCAGGCGACTCGTCACGTCGGACCTTCGCGGCACGAGGAAGACGTCCGAATAGGTCAGATCGAGGTCAGGCCGCTCACCGTAGAACTCCACGCATAAAGGTTAGTGATTCTTCGCTGTAGGAATATTGATCGTCATTCATCGGTCAAGGCCCTCGCACGCCAGAGAACGTCAAGCAAGACTGGGATAGGCTTTACAGCCGACGCGCTGGTGTGCAGAATGCCCCGCGCGTTCATGATCTTCACCGAAGAAAGCAGGCGATCCAGCGTGTCGAGCCAGGTGACGGGCCTCGGAGTTTCGAACGAGAAAGAGTTCGGAGCGAACGAATGGCTCGTCGAGGAACTGTACGAGCAGTTCAAGATCGACAGGAACTCCGTGGACAAGGCCTGGTGGCCGATCCTCGAGTCCTACCATTCCGTGAACGAAGCGGCACCGGCCGCTCCGGGCGCACCCGAGCAGGCCGCAGCACCTGCGGCGCCGCAGCAGGCGACCGCTCCGGCAGTCGCCCCCCCATCGGAGCCCCGCGCGGTCACCGCGGCGATCCCCGTGATCGGCGCGCAGCCGGTCGCCCGCACCACGGCCAAGCCCGCATCGAGCGCGCCGATCCCCGCGCAGGCGCCGACGGCGATGCCCTCCACCGGCGAGGCCTCGAGCGAGCAGGATCAGGTCACGGTCCTGCGCGGGATGACGAAGACCCTCGCCGCGAACATGGACGAGTCGCTCAGCGTCCCCACCGCGACGAGCGTGCGCACCGTGCCGGCGAAGCTCATGATCGACAACCGGATCGTGATCAACAACCACATGGCTCGCACCCGCGGCGGCAAGGTGAGCTTCACCCACCTCATCGGCTGGGCGATCATCCGGACGCTCAAGGAGTTCCCGAGCCAGAACGTCTTCTATGCGGAGGTCGACGGCAAGCCCTCGGTCGTCGCACCGGCGCACGTCAACCTCGGGATCGCGATCGACCTGCCCAAGCCCGACGGCACTCGGGCGCTCATGGTCCCCAGCATCAAGCGCGCCGACACGCTGTCGTTCGATGAGTTCCTCGCCTCGTACGAAGACCTCATCGCGCGCACCCGCGGCGGCAAGCTCACCGCCGCCGACTTCCAGGGCACGACCATCTCGCTCACCAACCCGGGCGGCATCGGCACGGTCCACTCGGTCCCGCGCCTCATGAAGGGCCAGGGCTGCATCGTCGGCGCAGGCGCTCTCGAGTACCCGGCCGAGTTCCAGGGGTCGAGTGAGAAGACGCTCGTCGAGCTGGGCATCGGCAAGACCATCACCCTCACCAGCACCTACGACCACCGCGTCATCCAGGGTGCCGGGTCGGGCGAATTCCTCAAGAAGGTGCACGAGCTGCTCATCGGGCAGCGCGGCTTCTACGACGACATCTTCGCCGCGCTGCGCATCCCGTACGCCCCCATCCAGTGGGCCAACGACATCAACGTCGACCTGGCGGAGCGCGTCGACAAGACCGCCCGCGTGCAGGAGCTCATCAACGCATTCCGCGTCCGCGGCCACCTGATGGCCGACATCGACCCGCTCGAGTACGTCCAGCGCCTGCACCCCGACCTCGAGATCGAGAACCACGGCCTCACCTTCTGGGACCTCGACCGCGAGTTCGTCACGAACGGCTTCGGCGGCAAGCGCCTGATGAAGCTGCGCGACATCCTCGGCGTTCTGCGTGACTCCTACTGCCGCACGACCGGCATCGAGTACATGCACATCCAGGACCCTGAGCAGCGCGCCTGGTTCCAGCAGCACGTCGAGCTGAAGTACCAGAAGCCCGGCCACGACGAGCAGCTGCGCATCCTGTCAAAGCTCAACCAGGCCGAGGCGTTCGAGACCTTCCTCCAGACGAAGTACGTCGGGCAGAAGCGCTTCAGCCTCGAGGGCGGCGAGTCGCTCATCCCGCTGCTCGACGAGATCCTCCAGGGGGCCGCACAGGCAGGGCTCGACGGAGCCGCCATCGGCATGGCGCACCGCGGCCGGCTCAACGTCCTCACGAACATCGCCGGCAAGACCTACGGCCAGGTGTTCCGCGAGTTCGAGGGTGCCGTCGCCGTCGGCAGCAAGAGCGGTTCGGGCGACGTGAAGTACCACCTCGGCACCGAGGGCACCTTCGTGGACGACCGCGGCGAAGAGCTCCCGGTGCTCCTCGCCGCGAACCCCTCGCACCTGGAGACCGTCGACGGCGTGCTCGAGGGCATCGTCCGCGCGAAGCAGGACCGCAAGCCCATCGGCACGTTCACGTGGCTTCCGATCCTCGTCCACGGCGATGCGGCCTTCGCGGGCCAGGGCGTCGTCGTCGAGACGCTGCAGATGTCGCAGCTGCGCGGCTACCGGACGGGCGGAACCATCCACGTGGTGGTCAACAACCAGGTCGGCTTCACCACCGTGCCGGGTGACGCCCGCACCTCGATCTACGCGACGGACGCCGCGAAGACCATCCAGGCGCCCATCTTCCACGTGAACGGCGACGACCCCGAGGCCGTCGTCCGCATCGCGCAGCTGGCCTTCGCCTATCGCGAGGAGTTCCACCGGGACGTCGTGATCGACCTCGTCTGCTACCGCCGCCGCGGTCACAACGAGGGCGACGACCCCTCGATGACCCAGCCCCTGATGACGAACCTCATCGAGGCCAAGCGCTCGGTGCGTCGTCTGTACACCGAGGCGCTGGTCGGTCGCGGTGACATCACCGAAGAGGAGTACGACAAGGCGAAGCTGGACTTCCAGAACCGCCTCGAGATCGCCTTCGCAGAGACGCACGCCGCTGAGACGGGCACCCACTCGGTCATCCCCGCCGAGGAGCCGCCCGCCGAGCCTTCCTACGACGTGCCGGAGTCGACGGCGGTCTCCACCGAGATCGTGCACCTCATCGGCGACGCCTTCGTCAACAAGCCGGATGGGTTCACCGTCCACCCCAAGCTGCAGCAGCTGCTCGAGAAGCGCCGCGACATGAGCCGCAACGGCGGCATCGACTGGGGCTTCGGCGAGCTGCTCGCCTTCGGGTCGCTCCTCCTCGAAGGCACGAACGTGCGCCTGGCCGGTCAGGACTCGCGTCGCGGGACCTTCGTCCAGCGCCACTCGGTGCTCCACGACCGCGTCAACGGGCAGGAGTGGATCCCGCTGACGAACCTGGCCGACAGCCAGGGACGCTTCTGGGTCTACGACTCGCTGCTGAGCGAGTACGCGGCCATGGCGTTCGAGTACGGGTACTCGGTCGAGCGCCCCGACTCGCTCGTGCTGTGGGAGGCGCAGTTCGGCGACTTCGCGAACGGCGCCCAGTCGGTCATCGACGAGTACATCTCGGCGGCCGACCAGAAGTGGGCTCAGCAGTCGGGTGTCGTGCTGCTGCTCCCCCACGGCTACGAGGGGCAGGGGCCCGACCACTCCTCGGCGCGCATCGAGCGCTACCTGCAGCTGTGCGCCCAGGACAACATCACGGTCGCGCGCCCGTCGACGCCCGCATCGTACTTCCACCTGCTGCGCCGCCAGGCGTACGCCCGTCCGCGCCGCCCGCTCGTCGTCTTCACTCCGAAGGCCATGCTGCGCCTGCGCGGGGCGACCAGCCCGGTCGAGGACTTCGTGAACACGACGTTCCAGCCCGTGCTGGATGACACCCGGCCCGTCGAGAAGAGCGCGGTCAAGCGCGTGCTTCTCCACTCCGGCAAGATCCACTGGGATCTTCGCGCCGAGCTCGACAAGAACCCGAACCCCGAGATCGCGCTCGTGCGCCTCGAGCAGTTCTACCCGGCCCCGGTCGATGAGCTCAACCGCATCATCGACAGCTACCCGAACGCTCAGCTCTACTGGGTGCAGGACGAGCCCGAGAACCAGGGTGCGTGGCCGTTCATCGCGCTCGAGGTCGTCAAGCACCTGCACGGACGGACGATCCGCCGCGTGTCGCGCAGCGCCGCCGCGTCGCCCGCAACGGGCTCGCCGAAGGTGCACGCCGTCGAGCACGCTCAGCTCATGAAGAAGGCGCTGACTCTCTAGTCAGAGCGTCAGCCGCAGGCCGCGTCGGATCACCGGCGCGGCCTTCGGCGTTTCCGGGTCGCGGGCGCACCGGCTCAGATCGATGCGTCTGCCGCCCGGTCGATGACCGGCTCGACGCCGGCACGTCCGAAGGCGGCGGCCGCAGCATCCGTGGACTCCTCGCGATCGGCCGCGACCAGCCCGAGGCGTGTGCGGCGGTCGAGCAGATCGTCGACCGAGAGGGCGCCCTCAACCGAGACCCCCCACTGCAGCTCCTGCGCGGTGACGCCTCGCGCCGCACCGGGGCCGTCGGGAAGCGCTGCGGCGAACGGCGCCTCGGCTCCGTACCGCCGGACGAGCCGGGCAGGCGCTTCGACCCCCCGCAGGAGGTGCCGCGGCCACGCCCCGACGAGCGGGAGCGTCCGAGTGACGGATGGCCGGGCAGCGGGAAGAATGCGGCGGCGGACCGCTTCGTCGATGCCGTCCTGCGCCATCCGGCGGTAGGTCGTGAGCTTCCCCCCGACCACGCTCAGGAGGCCCGCATCGGATTCGAGGATGGCGTGCCTGCGCGAAAGGTCGCTCGTCTCGTCGTCGTCGTGAGCCGACGTCAGAAGCGGCCGGAGCCCCGCGTACGTGCCGATGACGTCCGCTCTGGTCAGCGGCTCGGCCAGCACCGACCCGACCACCTCCAGCAGCATGTCGATCTCGGCGTCGGTCGCGTGCGGGGTATCCGGGATCGGACCGTCGGCGGGCACGTCGGTCAGCCCGATGTAGGTGCGACCGTGCTGGGTCGGCAGCGTGAAGACGAAGCGGCTGCGTGATCCGGGCACCGGGATGGTGAGCGACACATCCGACCCCCCGAGCCTCGCCGAGTCGATGACGAGATGGGTGCCGCGGCTGGGGCGCAGGCGGATGCCGGGGTCGAGCTCGGCCGTCCACACCCCCGTCGCGCTGACGACGGCCCGCGCGCGGACGCTGAGTTCGCGGCCGGTGAGCGTATCGCGGAGTCGCGCGGACTCACCGGTCGCGTCGACCGCTTCCACGCGCGTGAGGACCGATGCTCCGTAGCCCGCCGCCGTCCGCGCGACGGCGACGACGAGCCGTGCGTCGTCGATGAGCTGTCCGTCCCAGCCCCGCATGGCGCCCCGCAGGTCGTCGCGACGCACGGCCGGAGCCAGCCGGAGGGTCTCGCCGACGCCCACCGGACCCGGCCCGCGGAGCACGGCATCCGGCGTGCCGACGAATCGTCGCAGCCCGTCGCCGAGTCCGTAGCCCGCACCCAGCACCGCGCCCTGCGACAGATGTCCCGGCGCATAGAGCGGCAGCACCTGAGCGAGGGCCCGCGTCAGATGCGGGGCGATCCGCGTGAGCAGCAGGTGCCTCTCGGCGGCGCTCTCGTGGGCGATGCCGAACTGCCCCGAGGCCAGGTAGCGCAGGCCTCCGTGCACGAGCTTGGAGCTCCAGCGGCTCGTGCCGTGGGCGAGATCATGACGCTCGACGAGCACGGTGCGCAGGCCGCGGCTCGCGGCATCGAGTGCGAGTCCGGCCCCCGTGATCCCCCCGCCGATGACAAGGACGTCGATGACGGGATCATCGCCGAGGCGCTCGAGTTCGCGGCGGCGACGATCGGCATCCAGCGCGGAGGAGAAGGGCGTGCGCCCGGCGATGCGCGCGGTCATCGGGAGCTCCCGAGGTAGCCGGCCAGGGCCTTCGTCAGCTCCGCGCGCCATTGATCGTCGTGCAGCCATTCGGCTACGATCGGCGCCGACTGCACTGCGGACTGGGCGATGAGCAGGACCATGGCGGCGAGCGCCGCAGGGTCGCCGCCGCGGACGAAGCCGCGCCCCTGCCCGCGCTCGAGCTGCTGCGCCAGGGCTGCGTGCATCGCGCGCTGGCTCGTGCCGAGGCGCGTGAGGATGTACCGGCCGAACAGCTCGGGATCCGTCGTGCGAATCCGGTCGAGCAGGGGCATCCGCCGCAGGGCGTCCGCGGTGCCGACGAGCAGCGCGACGAGCGCGTCGAGACCGTCCGGGTCCTCCGATGCGGGCGGAAGCGCCGAGAGGACCTCCCGCGTGACCAGCGCCGCGAAGACGGCCTGGGCATCCGGCCAGTAGCGGTACAGCGTCTGGCGCGAGACGCCGGCCCGCCGGGCGATGTCCGATGCCGTGGTGCGGCGCACCCCGTGCGCGAGGAGCTCGGCGAGGGCGGCATCCAGCAGCACCGCCTCCGTCTCGGGGGTCCGCGAAGGTCGCACGTCCATCGGCTCCGGCGCCATGTGACAACCATACATAATGTGTCATACTGTCGCCCATGTCATCGTCGACCCCTCCGCTCGCGATCCCCGCGCCCGCCGGCCGATCGGATTGGGACGCCTGGGGTGACGAGCCGGCCCGGCTGCCTGCCGGTGCGCGTGCACTCGTGGCCGCGGTGCTGCCCGGCAAGGCGCACCCGGTCCCCCGCCGTCCCCGTCCTGCCCTCACGCCGTCCCGCCTGACGGACGACGACCTTGCCGCGCTCGCGTCCGCGGCCGGCCGCGGTGTCGCGACGGCCGACGATGAGGCCCGGCTGCTGCACCTCGGCGGCAAGAGCACTCCCGACCTGCTCGCGCGGCGACTGCACGATGTGCAGACGGCTCCGGATGCTGTCGTCTCGCCCGCCTCGCACGACGACGTGATGGCGACGCTGCGCGTCTGCGGCGAGCGACGCATCGCCGTCGTGCCCTTCGGCGGCGGCACGAGCGTGGTGGGAGGCGTCGACCCGGTGCCGGGCGCCCACGAGCACGTGATCGCCCTGGACCTCGCCCGCACCGCGGCTCTGCTCGACCTCGACGACATCTCGCTGCTCGCGACGTTCGGCGCCGGCACGACCGGCCCCCAGGCCGAGGAGATGCTGCTCGCCCGCGGTTTCACCCTGGGTCATTTCCCGCAGAGCTTCCGCTACGCCTCGCTGGGCGGCTTCGCCGCCACCCGCTCCAGCGGCCAGGCCTCCCGCGGGTACGGGCGATTCGACGACCTCGTGCACGCTCTCCGCGTCGCCGCCCCGGCGGGCGAACTCCACCTCGGACGCGCGCCGGCGAGCGCCGCCGGACCGGATCTCCGGCAGCTCTTCCTCGGGTCCGAGGGCGCCTTCGGCGTGATCACCGAGGTCACCGTGCGCATCCGGCCCGTGCCGGGCGCGACCGCGTACGGAGCGTGGACCTTCCCCGACTTCGAGTCCGGAGCCGCCGCCCTCCGCACCGCGACGCAGCGCGGCATCCGTCCCACGGTCCTGCGGCTGAGCGATGCGTCCGAGACGCGCGTCAACGCGGCCCTCGGCGGCCACGTGACCCGCATGCGCGGCGCCCTCGCGGTGGCCACCTTCGAGGGCGAGACCCACGCCGAGGCCGTGGCGACCCGCGCCGCACTGCACGAGGTGTTCGGCACGCACGGCGGCCGCTCGCGCGGCGAGGAGCCCGCCCGCTCGTGGGAGCGCGGCCGGTTCAACTCGCCCGCATTGCGCGACACGCTCCTGGACATCGGAGTCCTGGCCGAGACGCTCGAGACCGCGGCGACGTGGTCCGTCCTGCCCGGCCTCAAGCGCGCGGTGACCGACGCGCTCACCGCGAGCCTCAGCGACGACGGCTCCAAGCCGATCGTCATGTGCCACATCTCGCACGTCTACCCCGCGGGGGCATCGCTCTACTTCACCGTCGTCGCGGCGCTCACCCCCGAGCCCGCCGCGCAGTGGCAGCGGGCGAAGGATGCCGCCTCCCGCGCCATCGGCACAGCGGGGGGCACCATCACCCACCACCACGCGGTGGGTCGCGATCACCGCCCGTATCTGCAGCAGGAGATCGGCCCGCTGGGGGTCGAGGTGCTTCGCGCCGTGAAGCAGACGCTGGACCCGAGCGGGATCATGAACCCGGGCGTCCTGGTGGCGCCGGCGGATTCACCCGAGGGGTCATCGGCGTCCCGATGAACGTCACCCTCCTCGTGAACCCCGCCGCTCGGTCGGGCGCGCACACCGGAGCCGCGACACGCACGGCGGAGCGGCTGCGCGCGCACGGCATCACCACGACGATCGTGAGCGGCGGAAGCGCCCCAGAATCGGCTGAGCTGCTGCGCACCGCGGTCAGCCTGGGCACCTCGGCGGTCGTCGTGGCGGGCGGCGACGGGACGGTGAGCCTCGCCGTCCAGGCGCTCGCGGGCACCGGCATCCCCCTGGGCATCGTGCCGTCCGGTACCGGCAACGACTTCGCCGCAGCCCTGGGGCTGAAGGGCCTCGACGTCGTCGCGGCGGCCGAGCTCGTCCTCGCGGGGCACACCCGGGCCATCGACGTCGCCCGCATCACGCGCGCCGACGGCAGCACGACGAGTTTCGCCTCCGTGCTCGCGAGCGGCTTCGACTCGAAGGTGAACGACAGAGCCAACGGGATGCGGTGGCCCCGGGGCGGTTCCCGCTACACGATCGCGATCCTCATCGAGTTCCTGCGCCTGCGGGGCATCCCGTTCGAGGTGGAGCTCACTCTCGCGGACGGCACGCGCGAACGGCTCGACGGCGACCTGATCATGGCGACCGTCGGCAATACGAGCATGTACGGCGGCGGCATCCCGATCTGCCCGGATGCCGATCCCGGCGACGGGCTGCTCGACGTGACGCTCGTCCGGCCCGCCGGCCGCCTGCGGCTGGCGCGACTGGTGACGCGCGCCTACAAGGGCACGCACACCACCTTCGCCGAGGTGATCACGCGACGGGTCACCGCCGTGAGACTCGCGTCGCCCGGAGTGACGGCCTATGCCGACGGCGATCCGGTGGGCGCTCTGCCACTTTCGATCGACGTGCTGCCGGGCGCCATCGCGGTGTTCGCGCCACCGACCTGACGGCTGAGCGTCAGTGAGTCGCCTGGACCTCGCGGATGCGGGCGAGCACGACGTCGCGCAGCTCCTCCGGAGCCGCTTCCTTGCACGCGCGAGCTACCACGTCGGTCAGCGTCTGCGCGACGAGCGCCTCGTCACGGCATTCCACGCAGTTCTCGAGGTGCTCGGCGATGTCGGAGTGCTGGGTCTTGCACACCTCGTGACGCAGGTACTCTTCCAGGTCACGCCGCGCCTTCTCACAGCCGCAGTCGGTCATTTCATGCTCCTCGGAGCGGCGGTCTTCCCGCCGCGCTCTTTCGTGGGCGCGGTGTCGATCCCGCGCTCCTTCGCGTAGTCGGCCAGCAGTTCACGAAGCATTCGCCTGCCACGATGCAGACGGCTCATGACCGTGCCGATGGGGGTTTTCATGATGTCGGCGATCTCCTGGTAGGCGAATCCCTCGACATCTGCGAGGTACACCGCCAGCCGGAAATCCTCGGGGATGGACTGCAGCGCATCTTTCACGACGGATGCCGGCATCCGGTCGATCGCCTCCGCTTCGGCCGATCGGCTGCTGGTCGCCGTCGTGGACTCCGCTCCTCCGAGCTGCCAGTCCTCGAGTTCGTCGATCGTGCCCTGATACGGCTCGCGCTGCTTCTTGCGGTAGGTGTTGATGTAGGCGTTGGTGAGGATGCGGTACAGCCACGCCTTGAGATTGGTGCCCTGCGTGAACGTCTTCCAGGACGCGAACGCCTTGACGAAGGTCTCCTGGACGAGGTCGGCGGCATCGGCCGGGTTGCGCGTCATGCGCATGGCGGCCGCGTACAGCTGGTCCATGAAGGGGAGCGCCTGCTCCTCGAACTGGGTGCGCGCATCCGTCTCAGCCGGGGCCTGATCGTTCATCACGCGCCAGTCTATGCCGGGGGCATCCCACGCTTCCTGGGTGCCGATCGCGGCACGATCGAGGGTGGCGATCATGTGCTCCTCTTCGGGGGTTTCGACAATGGCGTTCAGTAGGGTAGAAACCGATGACCGGCGACATGTATTCCCCCTCTGCCCCTCGCTCCCCGCGCGGCCACTGGTCTGCGCCCGCGGCGAGCGGTCCCCTCGAAGCCACGGTCACGGTCCCTGGGTCCAAATCGCTCACCAACCGCGAGCTGATCCTCTCGGCACTGGCCGAGGGTCCGAGCCGCCTGATGAGTCCGCTGCACTCCGAGGACTCGGCCCGGATGATCGAGGCTCTGCAGGCCCTCGGCGCGACGATCACTCCCGAGGAGGGCACCGGCTCGTTCGGCCCCGACCTGCTCGTGACGCCCCGCTGGCCCCTCAACGGCGGCGTCGTCGTCGACTGCGGACAGGCCGGGACGGTCATGCGATTCGTCGCGGCGCTCGCCGGCTTCGCGGCGGGCGAGCTGACCCTCACGGCGCACGAGTCCGCCCTGCATCGTCCGATGGGGGCGATGATCAAGGCCCTGCGGGATGTCGGCACCGACATCGACGACGGCGGCCACTGGGCGCTTCCCTTCACCGTCCGCGGCCACGGCCACGTCCGCGGCGGCGAGATCGTCATCGACGCCAGCGCCTCCAGCCAGTTCGTCTCCGGACTGCTCCTCGCGGCGCCGCGCTTCGATGTGGGGCTGCATCTCATCCACCGCGGCGAGCGGCTGCCGAGCGTGCCGCACATCGACATGACAGTCGAGTCGCTGGCCCACCGTGGCGTGCACGTCGAGCGCCCCGTGCCGGGCGAATGGGTCGTGCCTGCGGGGCCGCTCCGCGGCAAGGACATCGCGATCGAACCGGATCTCTCCAACGCGGCGCCCTTCCTCGCCGCGGCGATGGTGGTCGGCGGATCGGTGTCGGTGACGGGATGGCCCGCCCACTCGACGCAGCCCGGCGCGATGCTGGGCGACATCCTCTCGCTCATGGGCGCGAGGGTCGTGCGTCGAGGCGGAGCGCTCACCGTCAGCGCCGGCGCCAACGGCATCCAGGGGGTCGACCTCGACCTGTCCGCTGCCGGCGAGCTCACTCCCACCATCGTCGGGCTCGCGGCGTTCGCCGACAGCCCGACGACCCTTTACGGCATCGGGCACATCCGCGGTCACGAGACCGACCGCATCGCGGCTCTCGTCGGCGAGCTGCGCAATCTGGGCGGTGAGGCCGAAGAGCTCTCCGACGGCATCCGCATCGTCCCCCGCCCGCTGCACGGCGGACGCTGGCGCGCGCACCACGATCACCGCCTCGCCACGACGGGCGCCCTCGTGGGGCTCGCCGTGCCGGGCGTCGAGATCGACGACATCGGCACGACGGCCAAGACCATGCCGGAGTTCCCTGCGCTGTGGCAGCGCATGGTCGAGGGCGGATCCGGTGACGCGACCTCGCGTCCGGAGGCGATGCGGGCATCGTGAGCTGGCTGGACGACTCCGACGAGGACGACGACGAGTTCGACGAAGCCGACGTCCGGGTCCGTCCCAACCCCAAAGCCAATCGCCCTCGCACGAAGCGCCGCCCGGCGCACAGCGATGCTCAGATCGCCCGCATCCTGGGCGTCGACCGCGGTCGCTACGCCGTGCTCATCGGGGAGGATACGCCCGACGAGCATGAATCGTCCGCGATGCGCGCGCGCGAGCTGCGGAAGCAGCCGATCGTCACCGGCGACCTCGCGCGCGTCGTGGGCGACACGACGGGCGGCGAAGGCACGCTGGGCCGGATCGTCGGAATCGAACCGCGCACGTCACTGCTTCGGCGCAGCGCCGACGACACCGATCAGGTCGAGCGCGTGGTCGTCGCGAACGCCGACCAGATGCTCGTGGTGGTCGCCGCGGCCGACCCTGAGCCTCGGCCCCGGCTCGTCGACCGCTACCTCGTCGCGGCGCTGGATGCCGGCATCCGGACTCTCCTCGTCGTCACCAAGACCGACCTCGCCGATCCGACCTCTTTCCTCAGCCACTTCGAGGGCCTCGATCTCGAGGTCTTCACGAGTGCGCGCGACGAGATGCCCCTCGAGGCGATCGGGGCGTCACTCGTCGGCCACTCCACCGTCTTCGTCGGCCACTCGGGGGTGGGCAAGTCGACCCTGGTGAACGCGCTCGTGCCGACCGCGCTGCGCGCGACGGGCCACGTCAATGTGGTGACCGGCCGCGGCCGGCATACCTCGAGCTCGACGGTCTCGCTGCGCTACCGCGGTGAAGGCGGCAGCGGCTGGGTCATCGACACCCCTGGTGTGCGCTCGTTCGGACTGGGCCACGTCGATCCCGCGAACATCCTGCGCGCCTTCACCGAGCTCGACGAGATCGCCCAGGACTGCCCGCGCGGGTGCACCCATCTTCCGGATGCACCGGACTGCGCGATCATCGAAGCCGTCGCGGAGGGCCGGCTCGGGCCGCGCGGCGCGGCGCGCCTCGACTCACTGCAGCGGCTGCTCGAGACCTTCGCCGATAAAAGCTGACCCATAGGGTGGACGGATGACTGCTGTCCGCCTCGAACCCGGTCGCCTCGCTCCTGCCTTCTCCCTTCTCGACCAGGACGAACGTCCCGTCGCCCTGAAGGAGCTGCGCGGCGGACCGGTGATCCTCTTCTTCTATCCCGAGGCCATGACGCCGGGCTGCACCAAGGAGGCGTGCGACTTCCGAGACAGTCTCGCTCCCCTGCAGGCGGCCGGCTACACGGTGCTGGGCGTCTCGCGGGACGATCCCGAGAAGCTCCGGCGCTTCCGGGAGCGCGACGGACTCACGTACACCCTGCTGAGCGACCCCGACCACAAGGTGCACCTGAAGTACGGCACCTGGGGCGAGAAGCTCAACTACGGCAAGGTCGTCCAGGGCGTCATCCGCTCCACGTTCGTCATCGACGCGAAGGGCCGCATCCAGCACGCCCTCTACAACGTGCGCGCCACCGGCCACGTCGGCCGTCTGCGCACCCTGCTCGACGTCGGCTGACGCCCCGAAGCGTCGTCTACTCGGATGCCTCGCCCGCCGCATCGCGGGCGGCTCGGCGTGCGGCCAGCACGAGCAGCACGAGCACGACGATCGCCGGCACCGCGAGGATGAGCGCGACCAGCGGCTCGGCGTAGGCTCCCGTGGCCGCGCCGATCGCGACGGCGAGGATGAGCACCTGTGCGACCGTGCCACCGGAGCGACCCCACGACTGTCGTCGCCACACCGCCACGGCGAAGGCGACGAGGGCCGCGGCGCCCAGCAGCGTGAGGACGAGCAGCGCCACCGAACTGGCGACCGAGCCCGTGTCTCCCTGCACCAGCGCAGCCAGCTCCCGGAAGACCACGACACCCAGCGCAGCCCCCTCCAGAGCGAGTAGGACCGCGGCGACACGCGAGGGTGTATTCGTTCGCATAAGCAATGTCTCCTCGCGGAAAGCGGCCTCGATTGTTCGATTCCTCCATCCCATGGAGGGAATGCTCAGGCACTTCAACAGAATCAGCAGGTTTCGCATCTTGATCAGACACGGTCCGCCATGGGATCATTGGTGAAGCCGTGTGCTCCCACAGCGAAGTGGGGCGAGCAGTCGCTCGCATCTCCCACAGGGTATCGGACCCGAATCCGGGCTCTGGAATACACCCGACACTCTTCTGTCACAAGGAGCACAACCATGGACTGGCGCGACAAATCCGCCTGCCTCACAGTCGACCCCGAACTGTTCTTCCCGGTAGGGAACACAGGTCCGGCCGTCGACCAGATCGAGAAGGCCAAGGCGGTCTGCGCCCGGTGCACCGTCACCGAGGTATGCCTTCAGTACGCACTCGAGACCGGCCAGGACTCCGGCGTGTGGGGCGGCCTGTCAGAAGACGAGCGCCGCGCGCTCAAGCGCCGCGCGGCCCGGGCACGCCGGGCATCCTGATCGAACTCTGAAGKACGAGGGAAGCCTCCGCCGAGGCATCCCTCGTCCTTCACTTCGTGCTGCGGTCTATGTAGCGCAAGGGGATGTCGATCGTGACCTCCGTGCCGCTGCCCATGATGGTGTGCCAGTCGATCGTTCCGCCCAGCTCGCCCTGAATGAGCGTGCGGACGATCTGCGTGCCGAGCCCTCGGCCCACCTGCCCCTCGGGCAGGCCGGAGCCGGTGTCGCGCACGCGGACGGCAAGGCTCTCTTCGTCGCGCTCGGCAATGATCTCGACATCGCCCTCCTGGCCCGCGAGACCGTGCTCGACCGCGTTGGTGACGAGCTCGGTGATCGCGAGTGCGAGCGGAGTGGCGTATTCGCTCGGGAGCGTCCCGAACCGCCCGGTCGTGCGCGTGCGCGCCCGCGTGTTGGGGGCGGCGGCGACCTCGGCGACGAGCTTGAGCACGCGGCTGAACACCTCGTCGAAGTCGACGTTCTGCGCGAGACCCTCTGACAGGGTGTCGTGGACGACCGCGATCGCCGAGACGCGGCGCATCGCCTGGGTCAGGGCCTCGCGCGCCTCTTCCGTATGCGATCGGCGGGCCTGGATGCGCAGCAGCGACGCCACTGTCTGCAGGTTGTTCTTCACGCGGTGGTGGATCTCGCGGATCGTCGCATCCTTGGTGATGAGCTCCTGCTCCTGGTGGCGGATCTCCGTCACGTCGCGGCACAGCACGATCGCACCGATGCGTGTTCCCCTGTCACGCAGCGGGATCGTGCGCAGGCTCACGGTCACCCCCCGGGAGTCGAGATCCGCACGCCACGGCGCGCGGCCGGTGAGCACGACGGGGAGCGATTCATCGAACTGACGCTTGGCCGGCAGGATGCTCGTCACAACCTCGACGAGCGACTCGCCCTCGAGCTCGTCGTCGAAGCCCAGCCGATTGAAGGCGGAGAGGCCGTTGGGGCTCGCGAATGTCGTGATGCCGTCCGGGTCGAGGCGGATGAGCCCGTCCGATGCGCGAGGTGCTCCACGGCGGGGCGAGGTCGGAGCGGACAGGTCGGGGAATTCGCCCGATGCGATCATGCCGAACAGCTCGTCGGCGCAGTCGTTGAACGTGATCTGCTGGCGAGACGGCGTCCGCGCCTCGCCGAGGTTCGTGTGCCGGGTGAGGACCCCGATGGTCTGCGGCGTGCCGCCCTTGACCGCGCGTGCGATGGGAACTGCGCGCACGCGGGTGGGGGTCTCCTCGAACCAGTCCGGGGAGGCGGAGTCGATGATGCCGCCCGTCTGGAAGGCATCCCGCACCTGCGTGCGCCACTGGGGCCGCACCCGGTCCGACACGATGTCGCGGTAGAACAGCGTGGCGGCCCCACTGGGGCGGGTGTGCGCGACCGCGATGAACGAGTCGTCAGCGGTCGGCACCCAGATGACGATGTCGGCGAAGGCGAGGTCGGCCAGCAGCTGTCCATCGCCGGCCAGACGATGCAGCCACTCGACATCCGCTTCGCTGGACCGGCCTTGGGCATAGACGAGATCGCTGAGGGTCGACACCCACTCAGCCTAGAGGCGACGGCGCGCGGGACGCCTCGGCCCCTCAGGCGGCGGCTCTGGCAGGACGACGGATGCCGCGCCGCGGCGCGCGTGCGCTGAGGCCCGGCGCCGGCGCGATCGCCTCCCCCACGAAGCGGCGGACGGCGAGCGTCAGGGGTGATTTGGGCGCGACCTCGGCGATCGGTCTGGCGGCGAGGATCGCAGCATCCGTCGATCGCGCGTCTGTGGGAAGGAACCAGACGTCCTGCACTCCCCCGAAGCGCTCGAGCGTGCGGCGCACCTGCCCGCGCGCGTCGATGCCCAGGGTGCCCGGGCGAAGTCTGTTGGCGACGACGGCCACGGGTGTGGCACCCACCGTGGCGCGCAGCTCGGCGTGCGCGCGGAGGAACCGCGACATGCCGACAGGATCGGCCGCCGCGACGGCGACCACCAGATCCGCCGTCTCGAGCGCCGCGATCGTCGCCGCATTCCGCCGGGGTCCGTCGAGGTCGCTCACGATCTCCTCGTCGCGCTCGAGCGGGGCTGCGACATCGACGATCGTGTAGTCCGCCCAGTCGCGGCACGCGGCGAGCGCGCCGGCGACGCGCGCCGCGCTGAGCTCGGGCCAACGGGATGGACGGTTCAGGCCGGTGAGGACGTCGACGCCGGAATGACCGAGCGGGGTGGAGATCCGCGCCAGTTCGTGCCGGTCCAGCCCGCCGAGCTGAGCGGTGCGACAGGCCGCGGCGAATCCGGGTCCCTCGTCGGCGAGGCCGAGCTGCAGAGCGATGGAGGGGGCGTGGGTGTCGGCGTCCACCAGCGCGGCTCGCCTGCCGCCCCGCGCCAGCTCCGCCGCGAGCTGGATCGCCACCGTCGTACGCCCCGGGGCGCCCGCAGGGCCCCACACCGCCACCACGCGCGGGTGACGAGGCGCGGAGGGCTCCAGCGGGTGCGGCTGCGGCGACGAGGCGAGCGCGTCCGCCAGGCGCCAGGGCTCGATGTCGAGCGCCCATGGCCCCGCGAGGCCGAAGGAGGCCACCAGCGCTGCATCGGCCTCGCTCGCGACGAGGGGGATGATCCGCACTCCCGCGCGGTCGCACATGCCGACGGCGGCGGCGGTGAGGGTCGCCCGGTCCGACTGCAGCACGACCGTCTCGGCGGCCGCGAGGGCATGCAGGATGCGCTCCGCGTCGTGTCCGGTCTCCTGGTCGGCGGCCACGGATGCGAGAGCCGCTGCCGGGATGGTGGTGACGACCGCCATCCCTTCGCGCTCGAGGCCCGCCATCAGGGCGCTCCCGTGGGGCTCGTCGACGGCGACGAGGATCGTCATCGCGACGCGCCCGCGGTGGGAACGACTGAGAGCGCCGCCTCATCGGCCATGGCGCCCAGCACCGCCGCAACGTCCGCCCGCGGGATGACGACTTCGAGGGATGCCGCACCCCCGCCGATCATCGAGTCATCTCGCGTGACCGAGACGACGGTGGCATCGGCGACGAGGATCCGGGGCGCGTCGTAGGTGCCGCGCTCGAGGAGAGGCGCCTCCCACACCTCCACGACGGACCCCGCCCCCACCGACGCCGGGACTTCGACTGCGCTGTGGAGCACCACCGTCGTGGTGGCGGCGGCCGTGGCGGCGCCGACCGCGCTCTGGGGCACGAGCTCCCCCTCGGTCACCGTGCGCGTCGCGACCAGGCCGGCCTCGAGCGCGTCGGCCGTGAGGTATGCGCCTTGCAGCTGGCCGAGCGATACGTCGACGAGACGGAGGTCATCGTCCGCGACGGCTTCGCCGGGGACGATGGTGCGGGTCGCAGCGAACACCGGCACGGTCTGCCGTGAGGCGGTCACGACGAACCACACCCCGGCCACGGATGCCGCGATCAGCAGGATGCCGAGGAAGAAGCGTGCATCGCCCCAGAAGGCGCGTGGACGCGGGCGTGCGGACTCGATTGCCGTCATGCCACCATCGTCGCTCAGTGCCCGGAATCGGCCGCCCGATTATCCACAAGCGGCCTCGTCCCGGCCCGTGCCCCCCTGTGCGGCAGGGATAATCGGAACATGCCTGACTCACCGGCCTCACGCGTGCGCCAGCTCAGCCCGGCTGAGGCGGCCGAGCTCATCGGCGTGTCGGTCGAGGACGTGATGGAGCTCGTCACGTCCGCGCAGCTGCGCGGTGTCCGGGTCGGCTCGCCGAGTCGCTGGCGGATCGAGGCCGAGTCCGTCGCCCGCTACCTCGACGACCGGGCCGAAGAGGCGCGTGTCATGGCCCTGTGGCGCCAGTCGAACGAAGCCAGCTTCCCCGAGCTGTGGGGCACCGGCCGGATCCGTCACAGCGACTGACACCATATGCTCCACCGGCGGATGCCAGACGGACAGGAATCCGCTCGCGCGCGATCCGGGCTCAGAGCGGCCGCGCCCCGTCGTCGAGCCGGAGCCACAGGATCGCCTCGAACGGGACGAGCCGATAGCCGCTGATGTCCTGCGCGCGTCGAGGAGCGCCAGGCTCGTGCAGCGCCAGGTCGAGGTGGTCCGCTCCGGCGCGATCGATGGTGCCCGCGAACGATCGTCCCCCGGCGAGGTGGAGCGTCACGCCGACGCGGCGTCGCATCAGGTCGCGGAGGGCGAACCCCAGGGTCATCCGCTCGCGAAGCGATGAGGGTGCGACAGCGCGAGCGCTGCGCAGCAGATCGGGATGCGGCATCCCGATGCTCACCATCGCCGAGAGCGGGACGATGAGGGCACCGGTCCGACCTTCCGCCGGCTCCAGTGCCGCCCAGTCGGCGCCCATCCCGCTGACGCGCGCGCGCAGAAGGCTGCCGTCCCGGAGCTCGAATGAGGCCGCAGTCGCCTGACCCTCTTCTGACATCACGGTGAGGCGGTCCCGCAAGGGGACCCGGGAGAGCCGGAGCCGCTCGGTCTCGCTGTCGAGCGCCGCCTTCTCCGCCTCCCACTCGGAGGCGAGCTGATCCTCGAGATCGTCGAAGAATCGGTCCCAGCGCACGCACAGAGGCTAGGGCACGGCGAGGACATGCAGGCGACTTATCCACAGGCCGCTTCCTGAATTCTTCCCCTGAGTCCTGATGTGCTGTAATTCTCCAGATCGTTCCCCCGACGAGATAGGCCAATGATGGCAACGCTGCCCGCGGTCCACCCCCGCCGCTTCACCGACGACCCCTATGAGGACTACTTCGCGCCTCAGCGCACCTCGGCGACCGAGCTTCCCGACCCCGAGCAGTTCCTGCGAAACGTCGCGATCGGCGTCCTCGAGGTGTTCGCGGGCGTGCGCGAGGTCGAGCAGCTGGCACGCTGGGTCACCGAGGACTCGTTCCGCAAGCTCGTCGCCCGGGCCAACCTCGCCGCACGCGCGCGCAGCGCTCGCGGCATCCCGGCCAAGCGGCCGGTGCACACGATCCTCTCGGTGCGTCACTCGGCACCGGCCGATGGCGTCGTGGAGGCTGTCGTCGTGGTGAGCGGCCCTGCCCGCACTCGCGCCCTGGCCATGCGCCTCGAAGGCGTCGACGGTCGCTGGCGCGCGACCTCGCTCGCCCTCCTCTGACCCCCGAACCGGCGGCGGGTCTGCCCCAGCGTTGTGGCAGCCCGCTCGTCTCGTCCTCTGGTCGCGTCGTCAGGACTCCGCGTCGATCAGCGCGAGCAGGGCCTTGAAGGCATCCCGGATCTCGTCGTGGTCGAACTGACCGGCCCGGCTCTCGCCCGCGATCACTCCGCTGCGGTGCACCCGGCGGAAGTCGCCGAACGGAAACGAGTAGGCACCCTTCGTCTCGCGATCCTGGGTCTTGTCGACGCCGAGATGCCAGTGCGCGTACTCGGTCCATCCTGAGCTCTCGATGAATCCGTTCTCCTCGTCAGGTGTGGGCGCCGCCTCAGACCAGGCATCGCGCTCGTCGCGCACGACTTTCCCTTCGCGCACGAGGGAGCGCGCCTGTTTCAGCGCGGGTCGGTTCAACTCGATGGTCATGTCACGACCGTACGCAGCGCTCCGCGCTCGGACGAGGGGGTTGACGGATGCCGGCATCCAGCCGATTTCCGCCGCCGCTGCCGCCAGGGCAACGTGCCCGGCCCGCGGGCGGGAGCGGGGCTATTGCCGGTACGACGACAGGAAGTTGCCGAGCCGCTCGATCGCCTCGGTCAGCACCCGGGCCTCTGGCAGCGTCACGATCCGGACGTGGTCGGGCGTAGGCCAGTTGAATCCCGTTCCGGGCACGAGGAGCACATGCTCAGCCATGAGGAAGTCGAGCACGAGCTTCTGGTCGTCGCGGATCTCGTACACCTCCGGGTCGAACCGGGGGAAGGCGTAGAGCGCGCCCTGCGGCTTGACGCATGAGACTCCGGGAATCGCCTCGAGACCCTCCCACGCGGCATCCCGCTGCTCGTGGAGACGCCCGGACGGCGCGATCAGCGAGTCGATGGACTGGACGCCGGAGAGCGCGGCCTGAACGGCATGCTGTGCGGGGACATTGGGGCAGAGTCGAGTGGACGCCAGGAGCGTGATGCCCTCGAGGAAGCCGGAGGCGTGGCGCTTGGGCCCGGTGATGACCAGCCACCCCGACCGGTAGCCGGCGACGCGATATGTCTTGGAGAGCCCGTTGAACGTCAGGCACAGGAGGTCGGGGGCGATCGTCGCCATCGGGATGTGCTCGGCGTCATCGAACAGGATGCGGTCGTAGATCTCGTCGGCGAGCACCAGGAGCGAGTTCTCCCGCGCGATGTCGGCGAGTCCCTCCAGGATCTCGCGGGTGTAGACGGCACCGGTCGGATTGTTGGGGTTGATGATGACGATCGCCTTGGTGCGTGGGGTCACCTTGGAGCGGATGTCCTCGAGGTCGGGCTGCCAGTCGGCCTCGCTGTCGCACCGGTAATGGACGGGCGTGCCTCCTCCGAGGCTCGTCATGGCAGTCCACAGCGGGTAGTCCGGTGCAGGGATCAGCACCTCGTCACCCTCGTCGAGGAGCGCCTGCATCGTCATGGTGATGAGCTCGGACACGCCGTTGCCGAGGTATACGTCGTCGGGGTGCACCTTCGGAAAGCCCGGAACCTGCTCGTAGCGGTAGACGACGGCACGGCGAGCCGACGCGATGCCCCGGCTCTCGGAGTAGCCGTGCGCGTAGGGCATCGCCTCGATCATGTCGCGCACGATCTGAAACGGAGCCTCGAATCCGAAGGACGCGGGGTTGCCTGTGTTCAGCTTGAGGATCCTGTGACCCTCGGACTCGAGGCGGTCGGCCTCAACCAGAGCCTGACCGCGGATCTCGTACAGGACGTTCTTCAGCTTGCTCGACTGGTCGAGCGTTCGGAGATTCACGGTCGTGCTCATCGGATCAGAATAGCCGCGGCGGCTTCAGTCCAACCGACGACCTGTGGCCCCCTGCTGCCCATGTCCACCGATCTCGCATCCACGTGAGCGCGCAGGAGGCGTGCTCCGGAGCGCGTGGTCGAGACGGCGAGGTTTCGATACGCTCCGCCTTCGGCGGGGCTACTCAACCCGACCCGAGCCGGGTCAACGCGGGCTGCGCTCGCATTGACCCGGCTCGCGTCACTTCTTCTTCTCGGATGCCCGCCGCTGCGCGCGATTCTGCGCGGCCGGCTGACCGGCCGGCGCGGATGCGTCGGTGCGCTGCCCGAAGGCCCCGCGCGGAGCCTCGGCCTGGCGGGTCTGCTGCGGGACGCCATCGGCGGGCGCGGATGCCGCAGCGGCGGCTGCGGCCTGCCGCACGCGCGCCGTCTCCGACTGCTGGACCTGGCCGCGCTCGTTGCGCACCTCGACCTCTCCCGCGTCGTTGGCGGCCGAGTACTGCAGGCGCTGAGCCTCGACGGGAGTGGCGCCCAGGCCCTTCGCCTCGACCTGCGTGACCTCGTCGGCTTCGCCTTCGCCCGCTTTGCGGACCTCGACCTCGAGATTGTAGAGGTAGCCGACGGATTCCTCTTTGATCTGGCCCATCATGGACTGGAACATCTGGTAGCCCTCGCGCTGGTACTCGATCAGCGGGTCGCGCTGTGCCATCGCTCGCAGGCCGATGCCGTCCTTGAGGTAGTCCATCTCGTACAGGTGGTCACGCCAACGACGGTCGAGCACCTGGAGGACCACGCGGCGCTCGAGCTCGCGGGTCGCGGCGTCCCCGAGCGTCTGCTCGCGCTTGTCGTAGGCGATCCGCGCGTCGGACAGGAGTTCGCGCTTGAGGACCTCGGGCGTGATCCGGCCCTTGGCACCCGCTTCGGCCACGACCTCGTCGATCGTCACCGAGACCGGGTAGAGCGTCTTGAGCTCGGCCCAGAGGGCGTCGAAGTCCCAGCTCTCGGTGTGGCCCTTGGAGGTGTGGTCCTCGATGACGGCCGCGATGGCGTCCTCGATGAAGTGCTGCACGCGGTCGGCGATGTCGTCGCCCTGCAGCATGTGACGGCGGTCCGCGTAGATCGCCTCGCGCTGGCGGTTCAGGACGTCGTCGTACTTCAGGACGTTCTTGCGGATCTCGGCGTTGCGCGCCTCGACCTGGGACTGCGCGCTCTTGATCGCACGCGAGACCATCGACGATTCGATGGCCACGTCGTCCGGGAAATTGGTGCGCGCGAGGATCGCCTCGGCGGCACCCGACTGGAACAGCCGCATCAGGTCGTCGGTGAGCGACAGGTAGAACCGGCTCTCTCCCGGGTCGCCCTGGCGGCCGGAGCGACCACGCAGCTGGTTGTCGATTCGCCGCGACTCGTGCCGTTCGGTGCCGAGCACATAGAGCCCGCCGGCGTCGACGACCTTGGAGCCCTCTTCGTCGACGCGGTCGCGCATCGTCTCGTAGACGGCATCCCACTCCGACTCGTACTCGTCCGGGGTGTCGACCGGGTCCAGGCCCTTGGCCTTCATCTCCTGCACCGCGAGGAACTCGGCGTTTCCGCCGAGCATGATGTCCGTGCCTCGACCGGCCATGTTGGTCGCGACGGTCACGGCGCCGAGGCGACCGGCGCGAGCGACGATCTCAGCTTCGCGCGCGTGGTTCTTCGCGTTGAGGACCTCGTGCTTGATGCCCTTCTTCGCGAGGAGCCGCGAGAGGTACTCGCTCTTCTCGACACTGACGGTGCCGACGAGGACCGGCTGGCCGCCCTCGTGGCGCTTCGCGATGTCTTCCACGACCTGGATGAACTTGGCCTGCTCGTTCTTGTAGACGAGGTCGGGCTGGTCCTTGCGGACCATCGGCCGGTTGGTGGGAATGGGGACGACGCCGAGCTGGTAGGTCGACATGAACTCGGCCGCCTCGGTCTCGGCGGTGCCGGTCATGCCCGAGAGCTTCTCGTAGAGGCGGAAGTAGTTCTGCAGCGTGACGGTGGCGAGGGTCTGGTTCTCGGCCTTGACCGGCACCGCCTCCTTCGCCTCGATCGCCTGGTGGATGCCCTCGTTGTAGCGGCGCCCCACCAGGATGCGGCCGGTGTGCTCGTCGACGATCATGACCTCGTCGTTCATCACGACGTAGTCGGTGTCGCGCTTGAACAGCGCGAGAGCCTTGATCGAGTTGTTGAGGAACGAGATGAGAGGAGTGTTCGCCGATTCGTAGAGATTGTCGATGCCGAGGTAGTCCTCGACCTTCTCGATGCCGGGCTCCAGCACGCCGATCGTGCGCTTCTTCTCGTCGACCTCGTAATCGACGCCGACCTCGAGGGTGCGGGCGATCTTGGCGAACTCCATGAACCACCGGTTCGCCTCACCCGACGACGGGCCCGAGATGATGAGCGGGGTGCGAGCCTCGTCGATCAGGATCGAGTCGACCTCGTCGACGATCGCGTAGAAGTGGCCGCGCTGGACGAGGTCCTCCTTGCGCCACGCCATGTTGTCGCGCAGGTAGTCGAAGCCGAACTCGTTGTTCGTCCCGTAGGTGATGTCGGCGTTGTACTGCTCGCGTCGCACCGCGGGCGTCTGGCCCGCGACGATCGTCCCGGTCGTCATGCCGAGGGTGCGGTAGATGCGGCCCATGAGGTCGGCCTGGTACGACGCGAGGAAGTCATTGACCGTGATCACGTGGACGCCCTTGCCGGCGATCGCATTGAGGTAGGCGGGCAGGGTGGCGACGAGCGTCTTTCCCTCACCGGTCTTCATCTCCGCGATGTTGCCCAGGTGAAGAGCCGCACCGCCCATGATCTGCACGTCGTAGTGTCGCTGGCCGAGTGTGCGCTTGGCGGCCTCGCGCACCGCGGCGAACGCCTCCGGCATCAGCTGGTCGAGCGTCGCACCGGCTTCATAGCGGGCGCGCAGCTCGACGGTCTCGCCCTTGAGCTCTTCGTCCGTCAGGTGCGAGTAGTCCTCTTCGAGGGCATTGACGGCCTTCACGACCTGCTGAAGCCGCCGGAGGATGCGTCCCTCACCGGCGCGAAGCAGTTTCTCGAGAGGATTGGCCACGAAGTGTCTCCATCTATACGGTTCCGGGGCGGATGGCACCGGTGCCGCCCGGCGTCCCAGCGCGCAGGCATACGGTGCCATGTTATCCGTCCGTGACTTGAAGGGTGCTGAGCATCCCCGATGTACGCGCCACGGCGGGAACGCGATCCGACGAGCCGCGGTGAGGCATCCGGACGGCACCGCGTCCCGTGCGTAGGCTCCCCAGTGCATACCCGGTATGCAGAAGGAGACTCCATGACGGTGCGCCAGAGCCTGCTCGCGATCCTCGACCAGGGCCCGTGCTACGGCTATCAGCTTCGGGCGGAATTCTCCCGTCGGACCGGCGGCACATGGTCGCTCAACGTGGGGCAGATCTACAACACCCTCGACCGGCTCGAGCGCGACGGCCTCGCCGAGAAGGGCGACCCCGACGACCAGGGTCACGTCTACTGGCGCATCACCGATGCCGGCAGGGCCGATGTGCGGCGCTGGCTCGACTCCCCCCTCGATCGAGGGGCGGGTGCCCGTGACGAGCTGGCGATCAAGCTCGCCGTGGCCGCAACGCTCCCCGGCGTCGAGATGGCCGAGGTGATCCGCGCCCAGCACGCCGCATCCGCCGCGCGCCTCGAGACGCTGCGAAGCCGCGCGCACGACGACCTCGGCGCGGGGCCGGAGCACCTCGCACGGTCGCTCGTGGCGGATGCGCTGGTGTTCTCCGCCGAGGCCGAGCTGCGCTGGCTCGACCATGCCGCCGCACGGATCGCGCGGCATCCGGTGCTCGCTCTCGAACTCTCCGACGAGCGGCCCAAGCGCGGCCGGCCGGCGAGGACCGAGGCGTCCGCGGCCTGAAGGGTCAGGGCGTGGGGGATGCCGCGGGGAAGGCCCGCACCGCCACGTCGAGGTCGTCGAAGACGACCGAATCGGGGAACCGCCCGCCCAGTCCGTATCGGTCGAGGCCCGTGAGGATGTCGGGCTCAGGGCGCGCGAGCACGAGGATCGTGCCCCGCGTCTCGAGCCAATCCAGGAGCGACGCGAGATTCTGGGCGGCCGAATAGTCGATGTCCGATATGCCCGCGCAGTCGAGGATCAGCCACCTCACCTTGTCGGGAGCCTTGTCGACGAGCCCTTGGACCTCGTCGACGAACTGCGAGGCGTTCGCGTAGAAGAGGTCTGCGTCGTAGCGGAAGATGATGAGGCCCGGTGCGGACTGCGTGCCGGGCATCGCCTTGTCGTAGGTGTAGCCCTTCTCCGAGCGGACCCCGAGTACGAAGTCGCGCGCCCGATACTGGCGTTCGATGACGTCCAGCAGCGACAGCGCGATGGCCAGCACGACACCTGCCCCCACTCCCACGAGGAACACGGTGAGTGCCGTCGCGATGGCGATGAAGAACTCGCGTCGGCGCTCTCGCGAGACGCGGATGAGGCCCTTGACGTCGATCAGCTCGAGGCCGATGACGAACACGACGCCGGCGAGGACGGCCTTGGGGAGATCCGTCAGCAAGCCCGTGAGGAACAGCAGCACGACGAGCGTGACGGCGACCACGACGAGGTTCGCCACCTGCGTGCGGCCCTTCTGGCCGTCGAGGATCTGCGTCTTCGTCGGCGATCCGTTGACGACGAAGGTGCCGCTGAGTCCGGCGGCGAGGTTCGAGGCTGCCAGACCGATGATGTCGCGGTTGACGTCGGCTCGGTCGCCGTGCTTGGCCGCGAAGCCCCTCGAGGTGGCGGCGCTCTGGGCGATGATGATGATGAAGCACGCGAAGGCCGTCGACAGGACCCCGGGGATGTCGCTCCAGGTCACGCCCTCGGGGATTCCGATGGGCGGCAGCCCACCCTGGATCGCCCCGATCACGTCGACCCCGTAGGACGAGGCATCCGTCAGGGTGGCGATGGTGAGCAGGCCGACCACCGCGATGATGGCGCCCGGCAGCTTCGGCAGCAGGTACTTGAAGCCGAGGATGATGCCGATCGTCGCCGCACCGTAGGCGATCGTGGGCCACGACACGTCGCCGAGGGATGTCATCCACGCCCACTGCTGCTGGAACCAGTTGCCCGAACCCTTGGGCACCCCCAGGAGGTCGGGGATCTGACCGGTGGCCACCTGGATGCCGACACCGGTGAGGAAGCCGATGAGGACGGATGCCGACAGGAAGTCGCCGATGAACCCCAGTCGCAGCACCCGCGCGATGATCAGCAGCACTCCGCACACGAGCGCCGTGAGCCCGCACAGCGCGACCCACTGCGGCGACCCGGGCTGCAGGCCGGAGATCCCGGCCGCAATCAGCCCGCCGGCCAGGATCGCGGCGGTCGCGGAGTCTCCGCCGACCACCAGCAGCTTGGACGAGCCGAGCAGCGCGAAGGCGAGCAGCGGGAGCAGGATCGTGTAGAGCCCCGTGACGATCGGCATCTGCGCGATCGACGTGTAGCCCATCACCTCCGGGATCGCGACCGCCGCCAGTGTGACGCCGGCGATCAGGTCTCGCGCCAGCCATGACCGCTGATAGCCGCGAAGCGATACGGGCACGAGTGCTTGGGGAAAAGGCATGAGGCCTCCGGTCCGGCGGGGCACGTCGAAGCACGTCTGCAGAAGAGCTCGTCAGCGAGAGGTCGGCGCCGCTTTCCGCACCCCGGGACGAGCGGCGATGGCTCATTCTGGTGGATCGAGCACTCATCGCGCCAGTCGGGATGCCCCAGCAGACTCGAAGCCGAACGCCAGCAGGCGAACCATAGGATCGATCCATGGCCGGAATCTGGGGAAAGCGCAAGCACGCCGCCGAAGAACTCGAGTCGCAGGACGCCGATCTCGCCCGACGTGCGCGCACCTCGATCGTGGCGGCCGACGAGCGCATCCGCGTGACGACCGACGAACTCGTCTTCGCCGAGGCGGAGCTCGGGCCCGAGGCCACTCAGGACCTCCGTGCGGCCATCGATGCGGTCCGTCAGCACCTCGGCGAGGCCTTCCACCTGAACCAGCTCAACCACGACGAGATCCCGGATACCCCCGAAGAGCTGCGGACGCGGAACGCGCGCATCGTCCAGCTGTGCGACTGGGCGCAGGAGCTCCTGGACGATCGCACCGAGTCGCTCGCCGAGCGCATCGCCCGGGCGCGTCGCGCTCCCGAGATCCTGGCGACGGTGAGGACGGATGCCGCCACCCTGCGTGCGCTCCTCCCCCAGGCCCGCGAGACGCTGAGCCGCCTGAGCGCGCGCTACTCGGCAGAGGCCCTCCGCCAGATCGAGGGCAACGCCGCCCAGGCCGAGCAGCTCCTCGGCTTCGCCGAGCACAGCGCGGGAGTCTCGGAGCGTCGCCGCGACGCGGGTCAGCGCGAGCAGGCGAACCTGGCCCTCGAGGCCGCCACCGAGGCCGTTCGCCGAGCGGGAACACTCATCGAGGCGGTCGACACCTTCGAGGTCGAGGCGCTCCGCGCGGAGTCGACGCTCGCCGCGGTCGTGGACGATTCGCGTGGCGACCTCATCGCCGCCCGCCACGCGCCGCAGGTTCCGGCGGTGCTGAACGCCGTCCGCGAACTGGAGGCCGCCCTCGCCGCTCTCCCGGCTGCGGGCGTCAACACCGACCCGTTTTCGCAGCTCACGCGCCTTCGCGAGGCGAACGCGGGGCTGGATGCCGCCATCGCGGCCGCCCAGGAGCGCGCGGCGCACCCCGTGCCCGACTTCGCCCACGTCCGCAACGCGATCGACGACGCCGACCGGCAGCTGGCCGTCGCCCGCGATGTCATCGCCGGGCACCGGGGCTGGATCGGCGCCGATGCGCGCACTCGACTCGCCGAAGGCGAACGCATCCGTCTCGATCTCGACCGTTATCTCGGGACGTCGGCCGCAACGGCCATCAGCATCGGCGAAGACCAGCGCGAGCAGGCGCTCGCCGTTGCGCGACGCTCCGCATTCCTCGCGAGCGAGGCGCTCCAGCTGGCTCAGCGCGACATCGAGGCATATCGGCCGCAGGGCTGGGGCGAGCCGGGCAACGGCGGCTGGGGAGCCGGTCAGGGCAGCTGGGGCGGCCGCGGAGCCGGCGTCGGCGGCGGCAACGTCATGGGCGGCCTGCTCGGCGGCCTCATGATCGGCAGCATCCTGGACGGCATCTTCGACTGATCTCGTCGCCACTTCATCCCGTCGCCTACGGAAAGGAGGGATGCCGCAGGCCGCGGCATCCCTCCTTTCTGTGGTCTGCTAAGAGGCCAGCTCGGCCGGAGCCGCCAGCGTCGAGAGCGCGATGACGCCGTAGTCCCAGCCCTTGCGCCGGTACACGACGCTCGGGTGGTCGCTGCGTGCGTCGATGAACAGGAAGAAGTCGTGGCCGACGAGCTCCATGCGATCGACCGCCTCTTCGATCGTCATCCACTCGGCGTCGAAGCTCTTCGTGCGGATGACGACGGGCGTGTAGGCGCCGTCCTCCTCCTCACTCGGGACGACGGGGATGGCACCGGTCGCGACCGAGCGGATGATGTCGAGCGACGCGGGCCGCAGGTCGATGCCCTGGATCTCTCCGCTCTCCTTCTCGAACTTCGCCCCACGCGGGTGGTGACGGGCGTCGACGCGCTTGTCCTTCGCGCGTCGGAGCTGCTCGCACAGCTTGTCGACGGCGAGGTCGAGCGCGGTGAACTTGTCACCGTCCGTCGCCTCGGCCCGGATCACGGGGCCCTTCCCGGCGAGCGTCAGCTCGACGGTGTCGTCCTCGATGCGGCCCTTGTGGTACGCACGATGCGTCACTTTGATGTCGACACGCTGCGCCCGAGGTGCGAGGTGCTCTATGCGGGCGGCCTTCTCTTCGACGACAGATCGGAATCGATCGGTGATACCCACTCCCACGCCGACGATGCTGGTTTCCATCCCTGACCTCCTTGTTCCGGTCCGCCCGGCCAAGGGCGGACCCTGAGTCGCCTTGTCATCCCCACGCTATCTGCGCGCCATGCCCCTGTCACCTGTGAGTTTCGATTGCGTCATCCACGCGTGCCGCGAAGAGGCGTCGCGGCGACCGCGGCGCATCCGACCACCTCGAACCCCGCCGTGCGAAGCACCCGGCCAGCCTCGGCGAGCGTCGCGCCGGTTGTCACGACATCGTCCACGACGACGACGCCGTGCCCCGAGGGAGGTGCTCCGCGCACCGTGAATGCACCGGCGACGTTCCCGCGACGGGCCTCCCGACCGAGGCCGCGCTGGTCGGCCGTGCGATGGGCGACGCGAAGGAGCGGAACCACCTCGAGGCCCGCTCGCCGGGCGATGAGGTCGGGCACCCGGTAGCCGCGACGTCGGAAGGAGGCAGGCGACGTGGGCACCGGCACGACCACGACGGGACCTCTCCCCGAGGACGCGTGCCGGACCGATTCGGCGAGCGCCGGGGCCAGCTGACGCGCGAGGCCTGTGCGCCCCTCCTGCTTGAGCGCGCGCAGCACGCGGGCGGGGACGCCGTCGAAGTCCAGCCCGCTCCACACCGGCTCCCGCCCGATCTGACGACGGTGCGGCGCCGGATGGAGCATCCCCAGACAGGCCGCGCATAGCGGAGCGTCGGGCGCACCGCACCCGGCGCATTCGACCGGCAGGACGAGCGCGAGCGCGTCGGCGAGTGCTGTGCGGACGAGGTCGGGAAGCGGAGTCACCGTTCGACGCTCTCCCAAGAGCGCGCCGGGCGGGCGTGAATCAGCGATTCCGTGCGTTGCCGCTCGCTCCAGCGCTCGGGGGAGGGACGGAGATGCGGCATCCCGGGCGCGCGTGCCGGCCGCAGGGGGTCAGCGGGGTGAGCCCTGCTGGGTGGCGAGCACCAGGATGCCGGAGGCGGTCTGCGGCCAGGTCGCACCGCGCTTGCTGTACAGCGCGCCGGCGGAGTCCTTCACTCGCATCGCGCCCTGCGCCCCCGCGATCTGGGCGGAACCTGATGGGGCGTCGGTGGTCAGAGTCGGGCCCCCCACCACCAGCTCCATCGCCTCGGACTGAGCACCCGAGCCCGTGAGGACGGCGACGGTCGTGTCGTCGAGCCAGGCGAGGGCGGCGCTCTCCCCCGGCAGGGGGGCGAGAGCGCGGGCGGGCTCACCGAGCGCCGAAGGCACCCCGTCGATGTCGCGGACGACTCCAGAGACCCATACCGCGGTCCTTCCACCGGTCACGACCACGGCGGCGAGGCGCGACCCGTCGCGTGAGAGCGACATCGCCGTCACCTGCGTCACCTCGGGCCATGCGCCGGCGATGGCGATCTGCTCGCTCCCGGGCGCGAAGGCGGTGAGCGAGCTCGGCGCATCGCGGGCCACGCTCCACGTGTAGCCGAAGGCGTCGACGGTCGGATCGATCAGTCCTGCCCGCGTGTCGATCTCGAGCACGTCGCCGTCCGCCTCGACCCGCCCGACCGTCCCGCTGGCGAGGCGCACCCCGGCGAAGTCACGGTCCGGCGACACCTGGATCGCAACCGCGTCGACCGTGAGGAGCGCCTGCGACAGCCCTTCGATGGGCTCGAGCTGCTCGCCGCTCAAGAACCCGAAGCCTTCGGCCGTCAGCACCAGCGGAAGCGTGTTGACCCTCGTCGATCGCGTCGATGCGGGCTCGACGTCCAGGGGCGCGGCGCCGGCCGACATCGCGACCGATGAGACTCCGACCGTCCGGAGGGTCGCGGTCAGCTGCGCCTGCATTCGCGAGAGCGTGTCGGCGCTGAGCTCGACGGCCGAGGTGCCGAGCACGACCTGGGCGACGCCGTCCTCGACCGGAACCGAGGGGCGGAGCGACACCGATTCAGGGAAGGCGGTCACGACGGATGCCGCGAGCCAGGGGGCGGGCGGTCCCTCGACGAGGGCATCGGTGACGTAGGTGGCGGCGTTGATCGCGGGGAACCACCGCACGTCGGGCACGAGGAACTGCGCCGTCGGATCGAAGTACATCAGCGAGGCGCGCCGGAACACCGTCGAGAACTGCGAGGTGTCGAGGATGAGCCCATCAGGAGCCTCTGTGATGCGCCACTCGCCGTCCTCCTGCAGCGCTAGCTCGAACGGCACGGTGGTCGATCGCTCCTCGGACTCGGCGTAGGAGCCGATGTCGTCGACGTTGGCGACCGGAGCCAGCGTGAGGAGGACCTGTCCCTCGGACGGTGCTGCGAACTCCCGATCGCCCGGACGGTCGACGGTGACCCCGGACCTCGGATCCCAATCGCTCCCCGGGGCGAGGTACTCCCTGGCCACGCTCCAATTGCCGTCGGCACCGGGGCCTGTGCCCGCGCGGATGAAGCCGTCGACGATCTCCTCGGGCGTCGCGCCCGGCTGGGGACTGTCAGGCTGGAATGCGAAGTCGGGATTGCCCGCCTCGGCGTCGGCGGGCAGTCCCGGGTTGACCGGTCCCGCGGTGGGCAGACCGGAGCAGCCTGCGAGAGCCAGGACGACGGCGGTGAGCGCCGCGGCCAGGATGCCCCTCCGCCGCCTGAGCGGACCCCTCGGTGCCCACCTGCTCCGCGGCATCACGTGGCCGCTCCTCGGGCCGGAGCATCCGTCCCGATCTCTATGGGCTGCGTGCGGGCGAACTCGTCGGATTGCTCTTCGACGGGCTCGAGCCGAATCGGCGAAGGAGTCGTGAGGCGGCCGCCGCTGCGCGGCAGCGTCAGGACGAAGTGCGAGCCGTGGCCGAGCTCCGACCAGACGGTCAGCTCGCCCCCGTGCAGGCGCGCATCGCCGAGGGCGATCGAGAGTCCGAGCCCCGTGCCTCCGATCGTCCGGGTGCGCGACGGATCCGCGCGCCAGAAGCGGTCGAACACGTGCTCGACCTCTCCCGGACGCATGCCGAGCCCGAAGTCGCGGACGCCCAGCGCGACGGCCTGCTGACTGCTGTCGACGGTGACGACGATGGGACGCTGCTCGCCGTGCTCGATCGCATTTCCGAGCAGGTTGCGCACGATGCGGCGGATCCGGCGCGGATCCATGTCGACCGGCGTGTAGCCGCCGGGCGCGACGAGCCGCACATCCGTCCCGTGCTGCTCCGCCAGCTGGTGCATCGACGCGATGACGTCCTCGGCGAGGTGCGCGAGGCTCGTCGGCTCGAGCTCGAGCTGCACCGAGCCCGCGTCGTACCGGCTGATCTCCAGCAGGTCGGTGAGGAGGGTCTCGAAGCGCTGGACCTGCGCGTTGAGCAGCTCGGCCGCACGCGCGGTGGCGGGATCGAACTCATCCCGCTGGTCGTTGATCATGTCGGCGGCGAGCCGGATGGTGGTGAGAGGGGTGCGCAGCTCGTGCGAGACATCCGACACGAATCGCTGCTGGACGAGCGACAGGTCGGCGAGCTCCTTGATCTGGGACTCGATGCTGTCGGCCATCGCGTTGAACGACCGCCCGAGCGTCGCCAGCTCGTCCTCGCCGCGCACCGGGAGCCGCACCGTGAGCTGCCCGGCAGCCAGCCGCTCGCTGGTCTCTGCCGCTTCGCTGATGGGCGTCGTCACCGACCGCAGCACGAACCATGCGATGCCGCCGATGAGGAGCACCAGGCCGATTCCGACCACCCACAGTGTGAACTGGATGAAGCCGAGGGTCCCCGCCGCGCTGCCGAGGTCGTAGGCGAAGTACAGCTCGTACGCGCCCACCTCCGGCAGGACCAGCTGCTGACCGACCAGGATTCCGGGCATGGTGCCGCCGTCCTGGGCCGGAAGCGCGACCGACTGCCACCACTGCGGCTCGGCGCTCGACCGCACCGCGAGGCGCATGCCATCGGTGATGATCTCCTTGTCGAAGCCGCCGATGGTGAAGTCCTGCGGCGCCTGCGGCGCAGTGCGGTCGATGCGCGCGGCCGCGATCATGTCGGTCGAGGCCTGCTGCACGAGGATCGCCAGGACGCTGTTCATGAGGGTCTGAAGCTGAACGCTGTCGCCCGTCTGCACCGCGGCGTCGTCCAGGGTCTCCTGGGCGGCGGACGTGGCCTGCCGGGCATCGGCGAGTGCCTCCTCCTTGCGCGAGACGAAGAGCTCGTTCTGCATCACGAGGGCCATCCACACGCACGCGACGAGCACCGCGGCGGCGGTGAGCGCGAGCGTCACCACGACGATGCGGAACCTCAGCGATCGGCGCCAGAGCCGGGCGAGGTCGTCCGGCCAGCCGCGCCATTGACGCCAGCCGCCGAACGCCCGGCGCGTGGCGGAGCCGGGAGCGGCCCTCATCGCGCCCGTGGACATCACGGTCGTCTCACACCACCGCGCCGGCCCGGTAGCCCACTCCGCGGACCGTCGTGACGATCTTCGGGTTGTCGGGGTCCAGCTCGACCTTCGCGCGCAGGCGCTGCACGTGGACGTTCACCAGCCGGGTGTCGGCCTTGTAGTGATAGCCCCACACCTGCTCGAGGAGCATCTCACGCGAGAAGACCTGCTGCGGCTTCGAGGCGAGCGCGACGAGCAGTTCGAACTCGAGCGGCGTGAGTGCGATCGGGTCGTCGCCGCGACGCACTTCGTGGGCCGCGACGTCGACAGTCAGATCGCCGATGCGCAGGGTCTCGCTGGGGGCCTGCGCGGCCGGGCGCAGCCGCGTGCGGATGCGCGCGACGAGCTCTTTCGGATTGAACGGCTTGACGATGTAGTCGTCCGCTCCCGATTCGAGGCCCTTCACGACATCTGCGGTGTCGGTGCGGGCGGTGAGCATGATGATCGGGATGCCGCTCTCCTGGCGGATCCGCGTGCAGACCTCGATCCCGTCGATGCCCGGGAGCATGAGGTCGAGAAGCACCAGATCGGGACGCTCGCTGCGCCATGCGTCGACGGCCTTGGCCCCGTCCGCGCAGAAGGCGGTCTCGAAGCCTTCGGTGCGCAGCACGATGCCGATCATCTCGGCAAGTGCGGTGTCGTCGTCGACCACCAGGATGCGTGATGTCATCGCGCGCGTTCGTCCTTATCGTCCAGCCTCAGAGCCCAGCGGTCGTTGCCCGCCGCTTCGCCATGGCGCACACTGTCGACACACTAGCCGACCCTGCCTGGGGAGGGCGTCGATGACACCTGGGGAGCCGCCGAACGCCGCGGACCATATGACACGATAGGGATCTGCCCGACACCTGCCGTGGGGCGCGAGCAGGGCACGAGGAGGAGCTGTGACCGCCTATCCGGTCTGGACGCCGGCATCCCGCCCGGGAATCATCCCGCTGCATCCGCTGACGTTCGGGACCATCCTGGGCCGCTCGTTCGCCGCGCTGCGTCAGAACCCGCGCGTGCTGCTCGGCTTCGCCCTGTGTGTGCAGACCATTGCCTACGTCGTCGTCCTGGTCGCGCTCGGCGGCATCGCATGGGCGTCCTTCTCGCGGCTCGACACCGTCCAGCAGGGATCCGACGAGTTCAACGCCATCATGGCGGGTTCGATCGCCATCACCGCGGTCGCCGGCATCGTCCTCGGCTTCGCGGCGATGGCGCTCAGCGTCATCGTCCAGGGCGTCGTCGTCACCGAGGTCTCGCACGCCGCGGTCGCAGAGAAGCTCTCGCTCCGTGCGCTCTGGCAGGAGCTGAAGCCCGTCGCATGGCGGCTCGTCGGCTATGCCCTGCTGCTCATCGCGGTCATGGTCGTCGCGTTCGCCGTCGTCGGCGTCGCGCTCTTCGGTCTGGGCACCGTCGCGCCGCCCGCGGCCGTCGGCGTGGGACTGGTGGTCGTCCTCGCGCTGGTCCCCATCGTGCTGTGGCTCTCCACGAAGCTCTTCATCGTGCCGGCCGCGATCATCCTCGAGCGCGCGCCGATCGGCATCGCGATCGGGCGGTCCTGGCGCCTCACGCGCCGGCGCTTCTGGTCGACGCTCGGGATCGTGGTTCTGCTCAACCTCATCTTCAGCGGCATCGCGCAGGTGATCAGCCTGCCCTTCTCGTTCCTCTCGACCGGGCTGACCACCGTCATCGCGCCGACCGGCGACCCGAATGCGACGGCGATCATCACGCTTCTCGCCTCCGCGCTGCTGACTCAGGCCGTCGTCCTGCTGATCCAGTCGGTCGCGCTCGTTGTGCAGTCGACGGCAGCGGCTCTCGTCTACATCGACTGCCGCATGCGTCACGAAGGGCTCGACCTCGACCTCCTGACCTATGTCGAGCGGCGGGATGCCGGTGCCACCGCCCTCTCGAACCCCTATCTCGAGCACATCGGGCGTGAGATGGCGCCCCGTGGGCCGCAGTACCCGCCGAGCGCGTATGCGCCTGCCGGATACGCCTATGGCCAGCCGGGCGTCTACCCGGGGCAGCCAGGCGCCTATCCCGGTGCATACGCCCAGGGCTATCCGGGTCGGACCGGGTACCCGCAGGCGGGGTACCCGCAAGCGGGGTACCCGCAGGTTTACGGGCAGCCCGCGCCGCCCCCGGCTTACCCTCCGGCCACCCCGACGACCGCCGCCCCCTCTCCTGAGGCATACCGCGCCTCTGCGCCGCCCGCCGATTCCGAACGGCCCGTCGCAGACCCCACACCCCAGGACGGCTCGCCGGAGCAGAGCGCCACCACCTGGGCGGCGCCCGGCGATTCCGCAAATGCTCCGGACCGCGATTCGCCGTGGGCCTGAGAGCCCTCGTCCATCCGGTGCTCGCCGACGCGGTGCCGCCGCTGACCCCCGACGGCGAGGAAGCCCGCCAGTGGGCTGAGCGGGAGCTGTCGAAGCCGGTCTACGCCGAGGCCCAGCCAACGCTGTTCGACCGCGTTTCGCAGGCGATCGGCCAGTTCTTCGAGCGCCTCTTCTCGACAGAGCTCGAGGGCCCGTGGGGCTCCACGTTCACCATCGTCGCCGCCATCGTCGTCATCGGGCTGATCGTCGCGGCCTTCCTCGTGTGGGGTCTGCCCCGCGCGACCCGTCGCTCGCGCACGGCGGTGGCGGAGCTCTTCGGCGAGGCGGAGGAGCGACCGGCGTCGGCCCTGCGCGCCGCGGCGGAGTCGCACGCCCGGCAGGGCGAGTGGGATGCCGCCATCGTGCTCCGCTTCCGGGCCCTCGCGCGGGCCCTCACCGAACGCGGTGTGGTGGACACTCCGCCGGGCACGACCGTCCACGGCTTCGCGCGACGCGCTGCGCGCGCCTTCCCCGGCCAGGCCGCGTCCCTGGAGGATGCCGCGGGCGCATTCGACGACGTCCGCTATCTGCGCCGGCCCGGCACCGCCGAGCTCTACGGTCGGGTCGCCGAGGTGGATGAGGCGGTCGCGTCGGCGCGACCGCTCGTCTCGAGCGAGGCGACCGCGTGACCGCGCAGAGCGTCGCCGAGGCGGCATCCGAAGTCATGCCGTCCCGGGAATCCTCTCGCCGACGCCGGGTCGGGGGATGGATCGCGATCGCCGTCGTGCTCGTCCTCGTCGGGGGAATCGGGGTCGTCCTCGCGGGACTCTCGCAGTGGGCGCAGCGGGATGCGCTCGACCCCGAGTCGGCGGGTCCCCACGGAACCAGGGCGCTCGCCGAGATCCTCCGCGAGCACGGGGTGGAGGTGGTCGTGGCGCGCGATCGCGCCGCGGTGCGCGACGCGCTGGTCCCCTCGTCGACGCTCGTCCTTCCCGACATGCCGGCGCTCTCGGATGCGGCCGTCCGCGCCGTCTCGGACGACTTCGACGACGTCGTGCTCATCGAACCTCGCGCGCGCACGCTGCGCCTCTTCCTTCCCGGATCGAGCCCCGCCGGCTTCGCTGCGGACGAGCCCGTCGAACCCGCGTGCGAGCTTCCCGAGGCCGACAGGTCGGGTGCCGTCGCACCCGGCGCCGTGTACCAGCCGGGCTCCGACATACAGGCGTGCTATCCGTCTGCCGACGCCTACGGTCTGCTCGTCGCCGAGAATTCCGGGCGGCGTGTCAGCGCGGTCGACGGTCGCGCGCTCTTCGCCAACGAATCGCTGGCCGAGGATGGCAACGCCGCGCTCGGCGTCAACCTGATGGGGCGGCATCCCCTCGTCGTCTGGTACGTCCCCGGCGCCGGCGACACCGACCTGACGGGCGACCCGACGCTCGGCGAGCTGACCCCGCCGTGGGTGAGTCCCGTCATCGTCCTGCTGCTCGTGGCGGGAATCGTCGCCGGCGTGTGGCGCGGGCGGCGGTTCGGCCCGCTCGTACCCGAGCGGCTTCCTGTCACCGTGCGCGCGTCCGAGACCACGGAGGGCCGTGCGCGGCTCTACGCGCGCTCGCGCGATGCCGTCCACGCCATCGATCAGCTGCGGATCTCTGCACTCGGGCGTCTTTCGCGCAGGCTCGGCCTCGGGCCGACGGCGAGCGCGGGTGAGATCGCCGACGCCTCGGCCGACCGCCTCGGCTGGGACCGGCGGACCGTGCGCGGCATCCTGATGGATGAACTGCCCGCGAACGATGCCGACCTGGTCGCGCTGCGCGACCGGCTCCGCCACCTCGAGGAGGCGGTCCGTCAGGCCGTCCGCCCGGAAAGGAACGCTCCATGACCGACGCCACTCCGCACTCCGCGGCGCCCCCGACGGCCGACCAGCTGAGGGATGCCATGAACCGCGTCCGGCTCGAGGTGGGAAAGGCCGTGGTTGGGCAGGACGGCACTGTCACGGGACTGCTCATCGCACTGCTCTCGCGCGGCCATGTGCTGCTGGAGGGCGTGCCGGGAGTCGCCAAGACGCTGCTGGTGCGGTCGTTCTCGACGGCGCTCGGGCTCGACACGAAGCGCATCCAGTTCACGCCCGACCTCATGCCGGGTGATGTCTCGGGATCACTCGTGTACGACGCGAAGTCCGGCGAGTTCGAGTTCCGCGAGGGCCCCGTGTTCACCAATGTGGTGCTCGCCGACGAGATCAACCGCACACCGCCGAAGACGCAGTCGGCGCTGCTCGAGGCGATGGAGGAGCGCCAGGTCTCGACGGACGGCGTGACCCGGCCCCTGCCCGCACCGTTCCTCGTCGCGGCGACGCAGAACCCCATCGAGCACGAGGGCACCTACACGCTGCCCGAGGCTCAGCTCGACCGGTTCCTGCTGAAGCTCATCGTCGACGTCCCGCCGAGGGAGGCGGAGCTCGCGGTGCTGCGTCGTCACGCGGGCGGGTTCGACCCGCGCGACCTCACCGCCGCCGGATTGTCCCCAGTGGTCTCGGCGGATGAGATCCGGGCGGCGCAGCGGGCCGCGGCATCCGTCACCGTCGCCGACGACGTCCTCGGCTACGTCGTGGACCTCGCCCAGGCCACACGGCGCAGCCCCTCGGTGCAGCTCGGCGTGAGCCCCCGCGCCTCGACCGCGCTCCTCGCGGCCAGCAAGGCGTGGGCATGGCTCGGCGGGTACCCGGCCATCACCCCCGACCACGTGCAGACGATGCTCGTGCCGACCTGGCGCCATCGCATCCGGCTGCGCGCCGACGCAGAGCTCGAGGGCGTGTCGGTCGATGCCGTGCTCGGCTCGGTCGTGCAGCAGACCCGCGTGCCCATCTAGGCGCCGATGTACGTCACCGGTCGCCTCCCCCTCCTCGTCGGCCTCGGCGCGGTGCCCGTCGTGCTTGTCTCGCTGGGCGGAGTGGACGCGTGGGCGGCAGCCGGGGCATGGATCGCGCTGTGCGCCATCGCCGCGGGGATCGATGCGGCGGTCGCACCCTCACCACGCGCCCTTCGCATCAATCGGGACCTCCCCCGCCGCGCCCTTCTCGGCGAGCGCGTCGAGACGGAGCTGCGGCTCTACAACTCCGGCACACGCCGAGTGCGAGGACGCCTGCGCGACGCGTGGCAGCCGACGGCAGGGGCGCCCTTCGAACGGCTCCCGCTCGATGTGCCGAGCGGGGAGTCTCGGCGGCTCGCCGTGCCTCTCCTGCCGCGCCGCCGCGGCGAGCTGCGGTCGCAGTTCGTCGTGGTCCGGTCGGACGGACCGCTCCGTCTCGCCGGCCGCCAGTCGCGGCTCGACGCCCCCGGAGCAGTGCGGGTCCTGCCGCCCTTCACCGCGCGCCGGCACCTGCCGTCCCGCCTCGCCCGTCTACGCGAGCTGGACGGATCGACGAGCGTGCAGATGCGCGGCCAGGGCACTGAGTTCGACAGCCTCCGGGAGTACGTCAGAGGCGACGATGTCCGGTCGATCGACTGGCGGGCGACCGCACGGTCCACTGCGACGATGCTGAGGACGTGGCGACCGGAGCGGGACCGCCACGTGGTCATCGTGATCGACACGGGCCGCACCGCGGCGGCACGCGTAGGCGACGGCGTGCGTCTGGACGCGGCGATGGAGGCGGCTCTCCTGCTGGCGGCGCTCGCCGCGCGCGCCGGCGACCACACGCACCTCATCATGTTCGACCGGGTGATGCGCGCCCGGGTGACGCGTGTCGACGGGCCCGCGCTGCTGCCCGCTCTCGTCGATGCGATGGCGCCCGTCGAGCCGCAGCTGATCGACACGGATTGGGATGCCGCCTTCGCACAGGTGCGCGCTCTGACCTCCCGGCCGTCGCTCGTCGTCCTTCTGACCGCACAGGACGCCCCCGACGCCGCCCGTGGATTCCTCGGCTCACTGCCCGCTCTCGCCCGGCGCACCCACGTCCTGGTGGGAACGGTGACCGATTCCCCCCCTCCACCCGAAGCTCGTCCCGACGCAGCCGACGTCTACCGCGAGGCGGCGGCCGCGCGCACCGAGCGGGATGCGGCGGCGGTCGCGGCGGCCATCGGCCGGGCGGGAGGCGAGGCGATCGCGGACACGCCCGAAGCCCTCCCGCCGCGCATCGCGGATCGGTACCTCGCGTTGAAGGCGGCCGGCCGCCTCTGAGCGGCAGATGACGGCGGATTGCGCGCATGCAACTGCGATCGGCGCGGTTTCCTGAGAGTCTGCTGATGATGTCCTAGGCTCTTCCGTGGGCGGCAATCCCGCCGTCTCGCATGTGAAGGAGACTCCAGGCGATGAGTGATCCACGTCCTGACAAGCCCGTCAAGCCCACCCCGCTGGAGCACACGCCCACCGCGCCGTCGTCGGCCGCGGTGCTGGCGGCTGAGGGCTTCGGCACCTTCCTGCTCGTGCTCGGCGTCATCAGCACGGCTCTGTTCGCATCCGACTTCGGCGTGGCGGAGAACGGCACCTCGCTCGGCGTCGGGTTCCTGGGCGTCTCGCTCGCGGTCGGCCTCACCGTCGTCGCCGGCGCGTATGCCTTCGGCCCCATCTCGGGCGGCCACTTCAACCCCGCGGTCACCCTGGGCCTGGCCGCCGCGGGCCGATTCCCGTGGCGGAACGTCCTCGGCTACATCGTCGTGCAGATCATCGGCGGTCTGATCGCGACGACGGTCATCGTGCTCATCGGGTTCTCCGGCCCCGACGGGTGGCTCAGCTCGAAGCAGGACGGCGGCTTCGCGAGCAACGGATGGGGCAACCTGTCGCCCGGCGGCTTCGGCATCGGCGGAGCGATCGTGGTCGAGACGCTCTTCACGGCCCTCTTCGTCATCGTGATCCTCGGCGTCACCCACTCGACGCGCGGCAACCCGGCCTTCGCCGGCCTCGTCATCGGCCTCACGCTGACGCTCATCCACCTCGCGACGATCCCGATCGACAACACGTCGGTGAACCCGGCTCGCTCGATCGCCACGGCGGTCTACGGCGGCGGTGAGGCCCTCGCGCAGCTGTGGGTCTTCATCGTCTTCCCGATCCTCGGCGCCCTCATCGCGGGTTACGCCTACCGCGCCCTCTTCGACGGCACGAAGAAGGCCTGACACTCCAGCAGTTGGAAGGGGCTCGGGCGCTGCGGCGCCCGAGCCCCTTCCTTTGCGCCGGCAGGAATCCCGGCAGGGCCGGAATGACTCAGCCGGCGACGAGCGTGGGCGTGCCCGCCTCGAACTCGGTGAGGTCGCCGGTCTCGCCCAGCCGGTGCGCCCGGCGCCCGACGACGAGCATGTACACCAGGAAGACGGCGAGGGCCGCCGTGCCGATGCCGATCTTCACCGGCCACGGCCAGGGCTGGGCCGTCACGAAGCCTTCGACGAGGCCTGAGAGACCGAGCGCGAGGATGAGCCCGATCGCGATGGTGGCGAGCGACCGCCCCGCCGAGGCGAGCGCCTCGCCGCGGGAGCGTCGCCCTGGCGCCACCCACGCCCAGAAGATGTGGAGACCGGCCGCCGCCGCGACGAAGATGCTCGTGAGCTCGAGCTGTCCGTGCGGGAGGATGAAGAGGAGGAAGACGTCGCCGCGGCCGTAGGCGATCATGACGGCGGCCGCTGTGCCGACGCCGACGGCGTTCTGGACGACGGCCATGATCGGCCAGATGCCCGTGATGCCGAACAGCACGCACTGCGCCGCGATCCACGCGTTGTTGGTCCAGACCGTTCCTGCGAAGACGGCCGCCGGGTTCTCGCTGTAGTAGCCCGTGAACGCATTCTCGGCGTAGTACGACAGCTGGGCATCGCTGCCCAGCGTCGCGATCAGGGCCGGGTCCCCCGACACCCAGAACGCGACGGTCCCGGCCACGATCAGGAATGCGACGGCGATCACGAGCGTCGTCCATCGCACCCGGTAGAGCGCCGCCGGCAGCTGCAGCACGAAGAACCGCGGAATCTGCCGCAGCACGTTCTCCGGCCCTCCGGTGAGCCGCAGCCGGGCGCGGGCGAGCATCGTCGACACGTGGTCGCCGTGCGGCGTCCGGCCCGCGGAGGTCTTGATGTCGGCGAGGTCGGCCGACGCCGCGCGGTACCGCGTGACGAGCTCGTCCACCTCGGCGCCCGACAGCGAGCGCATGCGGCTCAGCTCGTCGAGGCGCATCCACTCTCCTCTGCGGGCGGCCGAGAGTGCGTCCAGGTCCATGGGTGTTTACTGTACCCATGCCCCAGGCGCCCGCCCCGATCGTCGTGGACGTCATGCAGGACGAGATCCTCACCGGCGAGGCCGTCGCCCTCGACGTGCAGCCGATCGGCTACTTCCTCAGGGCCCTCGGATGCTTCATCGACGTGGTCGTCGGCATCCTGCTCCTCATCGTCTTCGGGCTCGTCTCGTCGTGGCTGATCGGCTCCAACGTGCTCGATTCGGCGGTCTTCCCGATCCTCGCGGTCTCTGCGCTCGTGCTGGTGACCGTGGTGCTGCCCACCGTCGTCGAGACGGCCTCCCGGGGTCGCAGTCTCGGCCGGCTCGTCACGGGAGGGCGGGTCGTGCGAGTGGACGGCGGATCAGCGGGCTTCCGCCAGGCCTTCATCCGGGCCCTCGTCGGCGTCTTCGAGATCTGGTTCACTGCGGGCGCCGTTGCGGCGATCGTCGGGGCCTTCACGCCCCGTTCGCAGCGGCTCGGCGACCTGATGGCCGGCACTTACGCGGAGCGCACGCGCACTCCCGCACTGCCGCCCTCGGCCCCCGGTGTGCCCCCGGCCCTGCTCGGATGGGCCGGCGTCGCCGACGTCGCCCGGCTGCCGGATCGGCTGAGCCGCCGCACCGCGCAGTTCGTCTCGCACGCCGACAGCCTCCAGCCCTCGGCGCGTGCACGCATCGCGGCATCCCTCGCCGCAGAGGCTCGATCATTCGTCTCGCCGGTGCCGCCCGTCGACCCCGAGACCTTCCTGCGCGGGATCGCGGCGGTGCGGCGCGATCGCGAGCTGCATGCCCTGGGGCTGGAGACTCAGCGCGTCGCGTCCCTCACGTCGGGCACGACCGACGCGCCGCGGGGCTTTCCGCAGCGCTGACCTGCAGAACTCCGTCGATCCTGCCGCGCGCAAGCCCGATCAGTCCGGGCCGGGCGGGCGATCGCCCGGATGGACGGAGTTCTGCAGATGCCGCCGTCAGTAGCGGTAGTGGTCCAGCTTGTACGGGCCCTCCACGGGCACGCCGAGGTAGGCCGACTGCTCGGCAGTGAGCTCGGTGAGCTCGACGCCGAGCGCGGCGAGGTGCAGCCGTGCGACCTTCTCGTCGAGCGTCTTCGGCAGCGTGTAGACGCCGACGGGATACTCTTCGCGCTTCGTGAAGAGCTCGAGCTGGGCGAGGACCTGGTTGGAGAACGACGCGCTCATCACGAACGACGGATGCCCGGTGGCATTGCCGAGGTTCATCAGGCGTCCCTCGCTCAGGACCAGGACGCTGCGGCCGTTCGGCAGACGCCATTCGTGCACCTGCGGCTTGATCTCGACCTTGACGACGCCCGGTATGGCGGCGAGCCCTGCCATGTCGATCTCGTCGTCGAAGTGACCGACGTTGCCCACGATTGCGAGGTGCTTCAGGGCGAGGAGGTGCTCGGGCGTGACGACACGGGTGTTGCCGGTGCCGGTGATCAGGATGTCGACCTGGTCGATCACCGATTCGAGGCGAGCGACCTGGAAGCCGTCCATCGCGGCCTGCAGAGCGCAGATCGGGTCGATCTCGCCGACGATCACTCGAGCGCCCTGGCCGCGGAGCGCCTCAGCCGAGCCCTTGCCGACATCTCCGTAGCCGACGACGAAGGCGACCTTGCCGCCGATGAGCACGTCGGTCGCGCGGTTCAGACCGTCGGGCAGTGAGTGGCGGATGCCGTAGGTGTTGTCGAACTTCGACTTCGTCACGGAGTCGTTGACGTTGATCGCCGGGAAGAGCAGGTCACCTGAGGCTGCGAGCTCGTAGAGCCGGTGGACGCCGGTGGTGGTCTCCTCGGTCACGCCGATGAGGTCCGCGGCGATGCGGGTGAAGCGCTGGGGGTCGCTCGCGATGCTGGCACGGAGCGCCTCGAGGATGATGCCGTGCTCTTCCGAGGTCGCACTCTCGGCTGCGGGGACCTCCCCGGACTTCTCGAACTCCACGCCCTTGTGCACGAGGAGCGTGGCGTCGCCGCCGTCATCGAGGATGAGGTTGGGTCCGTCGAAGCCTTCGGCCGACCAGTCGAAGATGCGGTCGGTGCAGCGCCAGTACTCCGCGAGCGTCTCGCCCTTCCAGGCGAAGACCGGGATGCCGGCGGGGGCGTCCACCGTGCCCGTCGGGCCGACCGCGATCGCCGCAGCGGCCTCGTCCTGGGTCGAGAAGATGTTGCAGCTCGCCCAGCGCACCTGCGCGCCGAGAGCCACCAGCGTCTCGATGAGCACGGCAGTCTGCACCGTCATGTGGAGCGACCCCGCGATGCGGGCGCCGGCGAGCGGCTGCGTCGCGCCGAATTCCTCTCGCAGGGCCATGAGCCCCGGCATCTCGTTCTCGGCGAGACGGATCTGGTGCCTGCCCGCCTCGGCGAGCGACAGGTCGGCGACATCGAATTCGAGTGGTCGCGCTTCGTCTGATCCGGAGAGCGCGCGGGCGGCGACAGGCGTGGAAGTCGGCATCCGTCCATTGTCCCATGACGGGATGCCGAGAGTATGAGTCAGACGCGCAGCGTCTCGTGCCGCACGATGACCCAGCCCTTCGGCACGGAGAGCCGATCGGTGTGGATCGCACAGAGGTCGTGGGCATGGGGGTCGTCGCCGCCCCCCAGCGGACCGACCGCTGCCATCTGGTCGCCGTAGTCGTACGTGAGGGTCGACACGGCCTCGCGGGCGCATCCCACTTTGGAGCAGAGTCTGTCGCGCATCGCCCCGACCCTATCTCCGGCGACCGGCCGGGAGCGGGATGCCGCGCCTAGGATGACTGCATGGCGTGGCGCAGAGCGAAGGATGCGGCCCGGCGCGCCCGGCGCCCCGCGAGGCATGGCCGGCACGGGCGCGAAGGCAGGAGCCCCGTGGTGCGGCCGCCGCTCCCTCCCCTCGACACCCGCGTCGAGCGGTTCGACCTGGCCGTGGGCACCGCGGCGGAGTTCCTGCGCTCGGCGTGGGAGGAGCTGCGGGACGTCAGCTTCGAGATCGCCGACATGCCCGCGGCGACGGACGAGGACGGCATCCCCCGCTGGCACGTGCTCTCCGACGAGAAGCGGATCATCCTCTACCGCCTGCCGATCGAGCGGCTGAGCCACTTGCACCGCAACGACGACCTCCACCGGCGCATGATGATCGAAGGCTCGGTGTTCCGCGCCGCCGCAGAGTACATGGACCGCGACCCGTGGGACCTCGGTCCCGAGCGCTTCAGGTACTTCTAGCCGCTCCCAGGCGCCTCAGGGATAGACGACGACCGGCTCGGCGGCCGTGTCGGCCGACCACACGGGGAAGCCGGCGAGGGCCCCGGCACCGCTCAGCGACACTCCCGCCCGCACCGCGGTTTCCCCGGCGTCGAGCGAGTACACGGTCTGGGGTCGAAGGCTGAAGCGCGCCGAGCGCCCCGCCGGGATCGTGACCGAGGTCGAGCTCGAGCCATCGACGGCATCCACCGCCACCTCCGCGTCCCCGTCGGTGGGGTTCACCACCACGAGGGCGGGGGAAGGACCTGCCGGCGTCGCGAAGAGGCTCGGCACCGCGAGCGCGGGAGCCGGCGTATACCAGGCGAAGTCAGCTCCCTCCGCGAACCCCGTGGTCTGCCAGACGGCGCCGACGAGCGGCGCCTCCGCTCCCACGAGCGCCGTGTACTCACCGGGAGGAAGGCCGCCGAGGTCGAGGTCGAGCGGCAGGCCCGCCGTCAGTGCCACCGTCAGGGGCTCGACGCCCTCCGGCGAAGCGCCGGTCGGCAGCAGCGTGATCGACGCCGTGGTGTCGGCCGACGGCGACAGCAGCCGGATGAACGTCGCCGCCTCGATCGCCGGTCCATCGGCATCGACCACTGAGACGCCCGGGATCGCGAGCGACTGCTCGGGCGCCTGGATCGCCCCCACGAGATCCACGCCCCCGGGCAGGAGGGTGCGTGTGATGCCGGCCTGCAGTGCGGCGCTCACCGGAGCGCCGATCGCCGACACCCGGATGACCGGACTCGCCTCGCCGAGCGCGAGTCCGGAGAGCGGGATCGCCCGCTGGGTCTGCGGCGCCACGACGAGCTTGCCCCCGGGCGGCACCGAGGGTCCAGCCGTGCCGAAGACGGCGAGCTCCACCGTGGCGGCGACGTCGCTGGGATTGGCGATGAGGAGGATGTCGGAAGAACCGGTCGTCGTCGCCCCGCCGACGACCCACGACTCCATGAGCGGCGGGCGGCACGCCGACGCGGCATAGCCGTTGAGGTCTTCGGCCGAGACCGTCGAGGACCCCGTGGCCGCGGCATCCGTTCTCGTGCGACCATCGGGTTCCGCGCGCAGCGAAGACACCAGGGAGTCCGGAACCGCGGGCTGGAGCGGAGTCTCGGCGAGCGGCGGGGCGCCGTCGCGCACGCCCGAGGTGACGGACTGTGCCGCCGCGACCGACACGGTCTGCGCGGCGGCGGCGTCGCGGCCGAGGGCGAGGAGCGATCCGGAGCAGGCGAGCACCGTCGCACCGGGAGCAGGTGTGGCCGTGACCTCGACCGGCTGGTGCGTCAGCGTGGGCCACGGGAGTGCCACGCCCGTGACCACGGCGACCACGAAGCCCGTCGCGACGAGCGTGCCCGCCAGCATCCGGGCTCCGGTCGTGGCCCAGCGGAAGGGGCGGCGGTCGCTCATCGTCCTTCCCTCCAGTACGGCCCCACGACGCGCGGGGTGCGCTGAGCCGCTCGGCGCGCCGAGACCGTGGGAACGGCGAGCAGGAGCGCCACTCCGAAGGCGATCAGCTGCCCGATCGCGATGCCTCGCGTCAGACCGGGATCGGATGCCGTGGCCCGGGCGGCAAGGGGCACGGTGACGCGCCACAGCGTGCCCTTCGGCGTGTCGCCCACCGCATCGAGGCCGTCGCGCTGGTCGAGGGCGGTCTGCGCCGAGAGGCGGAAGGTGCGTGCCGCATCGGACTCGGGCGCGGCCGCAGGAGCGAGGAGGACGAATCCGACGCCGTCGGCTGCCACCTCGGCCACGGGATCACCCGCCGACCCCGTCACGAGGTCCGCGGAGAGATCGGCGAGCCGTCGGTCGGCCTCCGTCACGCGGGTCTCGGTCGACACCATGGTCGCCTGCCCGCCGAGGGTCTCGCTGCCACCCCAGACGACGTCGGCCGCGACGCCGCCCGCGTTCTGCGGGGTGAGGACGAGCGTTCCGACGTCCGCGTCGTCGCGCCCTTCCGCCGCCACGTAGGCGGGCAGGGTGCTGTCGGGACCATTCGTGAGGAATGTCGCGCCGCGAGCGGATGCCGTGAGCGCGGGCACCGCGATCACAGCGATCACACCGACGACGGCGACGGCTGCGAGCGTGCGGACGACCGCGAGCCGCGGCGCCAGCCCCGAATCGAGGGCGACGAGCGCCCCTCCGAGGGCCCCGAGCCACGCGAGGCTCACGCCCGTACCGGGCCAGACGGCCACCGTCTCGGATTCCGCGAAGGCGACGGCGATCCCCGCCGAGGCGAACGCGGTGGCGATCCCGCAGGCCGCCACGACGAGGAGGACGACCCCCGCAGCCCAGCGCTGGGTCACCGCTGCAAGCAGTGCGAGGACGGCGAGCGGAGCCGCAAGCAGCGGCACCCACCACGTCGGTGCGTCGGGGCCGAGGAACGCCTGCCAGCCGCCGGGATCGGCCGTCGGGAAGCCGGCTGCGAGGAGCGCACGGCCGGCGCTGTCCGCCGCCACCTGAGGACCGGACCACGGCGCGCCGGGGTCGGCGACGAGCGCCCACACGTTCCGCGCCCGCAGCTGATGCCAGACAAGGGGCGCGGCGAGGGCCGCCGCGGGGATCACGACCCACACGAGCTGCGCTACCCCACGACCGGCCCGGCGGGCGAGCGTGACGCCGAGGGCGACGATCCACAGCACGAGCAGCGCCGGTGCGAGGGCCGGGGCGCAGGCGACGACGGCCGCGAAGAGGACGGATGCCGCTCCCGCCGCGACCCAGGACCGATGCGCCACCGACCCGGCGTAGAACAGCCACGGCAGCAGCAGGTGCGCGAGCACCGCCGTCGGCCGGCCCTGCACGAGGGCGGCGAGGAAGGTCGGTGCGAGCGCCCAGACGGCGCCTCCGGCGATCCGCAGGAAGGAGCGCTCTGTCACCCGTGTCGCCGCGAACCAGCCTCCGACGGCCCCGAGCGGCAGGGCGAGAATCCACACCAGGACGAGTGCCCGCGACGGCTCGAGCGGCCACGCCGATCCGACGACGGCGATGACGGCGGCGAACGGGTCCGCCGGGCCCTCGGTGCCGACGCCGAGAGCGCGCGCACCGTAGAGGGTGTCGCCCCACAGCTGCGAGACGATCGAGCGAAGGGGCTGCAGCGCGCCGCCGCCCAGTACGTTCCAGGCCAGGAGCGCGGGAAAGGCGATGACGCCGACCACGAGGGCGGCCAGCACGAGCCAGGCCCCGCCGCCGGTGAAGAAGCGCAGCTCGGAACGGCGCACTTCTCCCAGATGCTCGGGGTCGTCGTCGAGGCGCTCGCGAAGCTGCGCCTGGGTCACGCGCAGCGGCGCGAGCTGCGCCCACGAGACGGTGCGGGTGCGGCGGATGCGCGATCGCGATCGAGCGATAGCTCCGAAGCGCACGGCGGCGAGCGCGGCGGCCGCCCACTCGGGCGCGATGAGTCCGGGCTGTTTGCCCACGAGCAGCACGAGGGTGCGCCACACGGCCAGGGGGAGGATCGAGAGCCACAGGAACGGGAGGGCGATCGGGTGCGCGTACGCCAGACGTCGATGCAGCTGCGCGGTGCGGGACGCGATGGCGAGGGCCGCTCGACGGCCGGCGGTGCCGCCCGTTCCCGGGCCCCCGACGCCGTCCCCCGACACCCCCACGAGCGCCGTCGGCACCAGGACCACACGCGCGCCCGCCAGCCTCGCCCGGATGGCGAGATCGAGCCCTTCGTCTGCCCCTCGCAGTCCGCGGTCCAGCCCGCCGAGCTCTCGCCAGGAATCTGCGCGCACGAGGATTCCGCGGACGTCCGATCCCAGCACGTCTTCGCGGACGTCGTGCTGCCCTTGGTCCAGCTCGCCGTCGGCGAGGCCCACGGCGCGTCCGACCTGCGTCACGCTGACACCCAGCGACACGATGGCGGAGCGGTCATCCGACCGCACCAGCTTGGGAGCCACGAAGGCGACCGAGGGTGCGAGCTCGAGAGCCCCTGAGAGCTTGGCCAGGGCATCCGGTTCCGGTGCAGTGTCCTGCGCGAGGAGCCAGACGGCGTCGCCGGCGATGCGACGACTGGCGATGGCTGTCGCCTCGGCGAAGCGGGTGCGGGCCGGTGCGGTGATGACCGATTCGGCGGGAGCGGATGCCGTCACCTCGGCGACGATCTCGTCCTCGCCGCAGACCACGATCGTGAGCTGGTCGACAGGCCTGGTCTGCGCCGCGAGGGCCGCCAGCGTCCGGCGCAGATGGAACGCGGCGGGAGTGCGCCCATCGGGGCGCACGACGAGGATCGCGTGAACTCGGCCGGGCATGACCTGGTCAGCCTAGGCTCGACGCATCCACCATCGCGTCCGCACGCGCCGCGCGCCGCAGATCGCCGATGACGTCGCGGTCAGCTGGCGCGCCGCTTGAGCTTGCGACGCTCGCGCTCGCTGAGCCCGCCCCAGATGCCGAAGCGCTCGTCGTTGTGCAGCGCGTACTCGAGGCACTCGTCGCGCACATCGCACGAGATGCAGACCCGCTTCGCATCACGAGTCGAGCCGCCCTTCTCCGGGAAGAAGGCCTCGGGATCGGTCTGCGAGCACAGTGCGTCGGTCTGCCATGCCAGCGGATTGTCGTCGCCCGCTTCGACGGGCCGACGCACCCCCGGGACACCCAGCTGGACCGGATCGACGAACCAATTGTCGGGAACGCCGGAACGGTACTGTGACCCCGCCATTTCGTTCTCCACCCTCTTGTCCCCCCACGCTGTCCGCGCTTAGGAGCAATTACACCCGTGTAATTCGCCATGGTCAAGTCGCGAACTCTAAAGCCTCACCCGCTCCTTGAGGGTTTGCGACGCGCCGTCGGCGTGTCACGCCGGGATAACGCCTGACCTGAACCGCCATTGGACGCGGAACTGCCCGGTCGGGGCTGAGGCCATCTGGCCGCCCGTCAGGCCACGGGCAGCCCCGGCGTGGCGATGAAGAGCTCTCCCGCCCCGCGTGCCCGGATCCTGCCCTCGTCCGGGGTCACCAGCACGGCACAGCCGGGAATCAGCCGGGCGTGGGTGCTCGAGGCGGCACCCTCCACATCGACCTCGCCGGTCGTGACGAGCGCGATCGCGACGCCCTCGAGCGCGATCTCGGTCTCACCGGCGATCGAGGTGCGCAGGAGAGCGAAATCCGGGATGCCGTCCGCTGCGAACCGTTCCAGCCCGCCGCCGAGCTGCGCGGGGGTCAGCACGGGCGGGGGTCCGGGGGTGGTCTCGAGCACGGAGAGCAGCTCGCCCACGTCGATGTGCTTGGGAGTGAGGCCCCCGCGCAGGACATTGTCGCTGGCTGCCATCAGCTCGACGCCCAGTCCCGCGATGTAGGCATGGAGGACACCGGCCGGCACGAACACGGCCTGGCCGCGCTGCAGCACGACGAGATTCATGAGGAGCGCGACCACGACCCCCGGGTCTCCCGGGTACGCGTCGTTCAGGTGTCGCGAGAGCGCCAGCTCGGCCGAGAACTCCTCGCTCTCGCCGGATGCAGCGGCTGCGGTGATCGCGTCCACCTCGGCCTGTGCGGTGCCGGAGAGCAGCCACGCGATCGTGTCGCGGAGGGCGGCTGCGGCATCCGGTCCCTCCAGATGCCCCAGGAGCGGCGTCGAAGCAGGTCCGAGATCCCCCAGCAGCCGGCGAGTGGCGCCGAGGTCACGGAGACCGGCGAGCGCGGTGAAGGTCTCGCTCACTGCCACGATGAGCTCGGGCTTGTGGTTGTCGTCGCGGTAGGTCCGCCCCGCGGCATCGCGCGGGATGCCTGCCGCCTCCTCGCGGGCGAAGCCCTGCTCGGCCTGCTTCTTGGAGGGATGGGCCTGGATCGACAAGGGGGATGCCGCGGCCAGCACCTTCAGCAGGTAAGGCAGACGGGCCGGCGCGCCGGTCGCCGGGCCCTCATCCGCCAGCCACTCCCCCAGCCCCCGCCCGTCGGGCACGACAGAGGGGTCCGCGGGGTGGTCGCCGTACCAGACCTCGGCCTCGGGACGGCCGCTCGGCGCACGCCCCTCCAGCTCGGCGATGAGGGTTGTGGACCCCCACGCGTAGTCACGGGGCTCATTCACGAGAGGCAGCAGCACGGCACCAGCCTATTCATGCTGACGGGGCCGCCCCATCGTGGTGGCGGGGGCGCCTCACGGTACCCTGATGACACGATGGCGGCCCACTCGAAGCATCCCGCGTCGGCACCGCCGACAGCACCCGTTCGCGAGACCACGCGGCACCTGCTCATGCGGGCGTGGTGCATCTTCGTCCTGTTCCAGGCGCTCGCCGGAACCGCCCTCATCCACGCGTTCACCAACGCGGGCGCCGCTGTGATCGCGATCAGCAGCGGGGCGGTGTCCCTCCTGCTGTGGTTCCTCATCCGCCCTCCCGTGCAGTGGCGGCGGCTTCCCGAGTTCGCGCTCTCGTACGTCCTCTGGGCTGCGCTCTCCATCTTCTGGTCTGCCTGGCCGCAGTCGACGGCGCTGACCCTCCTTCTCCTCGGCATCACGACGCTGCAGGCCCTGTTCATCGGCAGCGTCCTGACGTGGCGCGAGCTCGTGCGGGCCATCGCGTCCGGCCTCAAATGGGTCATCGCCCTGTCGATCGTCTTCGAGCTGTGGGTGTCGGTCGTCGTGGGGCACGCGGTGATGCCCGGTTTCCAGCCGACGCCCGAGGGCGGGGTCGACCCCATCGAGTACTGGTCGCGCAGCAATCTGCTCGAGGGCGGCCGCATCCAGGGGATCGTCGGCAACGCGAACCTCCTCGGACCCCTGTGCCTGCTCGCGATCATCGTGTTCGGCATCCGGATCGCGCTCGGAGCCCCTCGCCGTGTGCTGCTCTACGTGTGGATCGGCGTCTCGGCCTACCTGCTCCTCCGCGCAGGATCAGCCACGACCTACGTCGCCGCCGGCGCCGTAGCGATCGTGCTCGCCACGATCCTCCTCATGCGCCGGGCAAAGAAGCCGGGCCAGCGGACGCCCTACTACATCGGGTATGCGGTCGTCGGCCTCGGCGGCGCCGCCCTCGTCTTCGCTCTGCGCGACCTGATCTTCGGCGTCGTCGGACGCGATTCCGACCTCACCGGACGCGAGCAGATCTGGGAGGTCGTGCTCGAGAAGGCCAACCAGCGCCCGTGGACCGGCTGGGGCTACTCCACGCCCTGGGTGCCGAGCGACCCGGCGTTCAACGGCTGGATCATCGACCACGGCGTGACGGTCGTGCAGGCGCACAGCGTGTGGGTCGACGTCTATCTGCAGCTCGGCATCATCGGCGTCCTCCTCATCGGGCTCACCTACCTCGCCTTCGTCTGGCGGGCGTGGTTCTTCGCGGTCGACCGGCCCCGGTGGGACCTCGGCGCCGACCGCCCCTACTCGCCGATGTCGCTCCTTCCCTCACTGGTCGGCGCGATCCTGCTCGTGCAGAGCTTCTCCGAGTCCAGTCCGCTCCTCCTCTGGGGCTGGATGTTCGTCGTCATGCTCAGCTTCAAGATCAAGCAGGCGCCCCACATCGGGGTCGGACCCGCCGAGCAGACCCTCGCGATCGAACGCGGGGAGCTCACCAAGCAGGCGACGTGACCGACCCCTCCCCCACGCGGGGACTACCGGGGGTGCTGGCGTCGGCCGCGTTCGCGCGGGCGTTCACCCTCACGGTCTTCGGCGCTGTCTTCGCCGGCGTCGCGATCGAGAGACTCACGAGCCGCGTCACGTACGTGACCATCGTCGCGGGCCTGTGCGTCATCGCGATCGGGATGCTGGTCGCCCGCCGTCGCGAGATCTCGTTCCTGCGCCTCGTGCCCACCACGCTGATCGCCTTCGTCGGCTGGGCGGTGCTGAGCATCTTCTGGAGCACCGACCAGAGCCGCTCCCTGTCGGGAGTCGTCTCGCTGACCGCGATCGCCCTGCTGGCGGTCACCATCGGCCACGTCCGCGACACGCTGCAGACCGTGCGCGCCCTCGCCGATGTCATGCGCGTGCTGCTCTCGGCGTCGCTCGCGCTGGAAGTGCTCTCCGGCATCCTCCTCGACACGCCCCTTCGCTTCCTCGGCATCCAGGGCAACATCGCGCAGCTCGGTCCGGTCCAGGGCATCTTCGGCACGCGCAACCTGCTCGGCTTCGCCGCGATCCTGGCCGTCGTCACCTTCGTGGTGGAGTACCGCACCCAGTCCGTGCGCACGGGCGTCTCGCTCTACTCCGTGGTGCTCGGCGGCTCGCTCGCGGTCCTCTCCGACTCCCCCACCGTCCTGGTGCTCGCGGCTGCGGTCGGCGTCGCCACGGCGGCGCTCACGCTGGTCCGGCGCACGTCACCGTCGGGGCGCACCGCGCTGCAATGGACGCTTGCCTCCCTCCTCCTGGTCGGCATCATCGCGGCCTATCTGGCGAGGCATCCCATCATCGCCTTCCTGGGAGCGGGCAGCGACTTCTCCACGCGTGCGAACCTGTGGGAGACGCTGCTGAACTTCGTGCGGATGCATCCCGTCCAGGGGTGGGGCTGGATCGGCACCTGGGCGCCGAGCGAAGTCCCCTTCATCTCCATCAACTTCCTGGCGGGAAGGGGCCACGGGTCTGCCCTCAACGCCTACTTCGACGTGCTGCTCCAGCTCGGCTGGATCGGCCTGCTCTTCTTCGTCGCGCTCGCCGGCGTGGCGTTCGTCCGCTCCTGGCTGGTCGCGAGCGAGCGCCGTTCGATCATCTACGCCTGGACGCCGCTCATCCTCGTCACCCTCCTGGTCGACTCCGTGTTCGAGAGCTTCACACTGTGGGGATTCGGCTGGATGCTGCTCGTGCTGGCTGCGGTCCGCGCCGGCCAGTCGCGGTCGTGGCGCGAGCGGATGGATGCGCCCGGAGTCGATCCCGAGCTCCCGCACGTCCCCGACCAGCGRCCCACCGCCTGACTGCCAGGGGCCCGCCAGGGACGGCACGGTAGGCTTCTCGTCGGCCCGACGTCTCGGCGCCCGCCAAACTTCTCGGAGATCAACCCTGTGACTCACGTCCTTCAGAACGTCGTCTTCCCGCTTGATCGCGACCCTGACCTGCTCCCCCTCTACGTCGATCCCGAGACGTGGTCTGTCATCGACGAAGAGCCGGTGCGCGTCTCCAACAGGGCGCAACTCGGCAACATCCTGTCGCGCAACTCCGCGCGGATCGTGGCCGGCAGACGCGTCTCCTTCGGCACGTACTTCAATGCCTTTCCTGCCTCGTACTGGCAGCACTGGACGGCCGTGAGGAACGTCGCGCTCACCATTAGAACCAACGGCCCTGCGACCGTGCTGGTGTATCGGTCGAACGGTTCGGGTGTCCGCCAGCGCCTCGAGACCCGCGAAGTGGATGGCACGTCGGAGACCACCATCGACCTCGTGCTCGACCAGTACAGCGACGGCGGCTTCATCTGGTTCGACATCGTCGCCGATGAGAAGACGGTGACCTTCGAAGGCGCCGAGTGGACGACCGAGCAGGCCCCGGTTCGCGAAGGCAAAGCCTCGATCGGGATCACCACGTTCAACAAGCCGGACTACTGCATCTGGACATTGACGAACCTCGCAGACTCTCCGGAAGTCCTGGACGTCGTGGACAGGATCTTCCTCATCGACCAGGGGGACCGCCGCGTGGACGGCCAGCCCGAGTACGCAGACGTCGCCACGCGACTGGGCGACACACTTCAGGTCATCACGCAGCCCAACCTCGGCGGCTCCGGCGGATTCGCGCGCGCCATGAGCGAGACGCTCTCACGGCCTGAGAGCGACTTCGTTCAGCTCCTCGACGACGATGTGCGCATCGAGCCGGAGTCGATCCGACGCTCGGTCGTCGTCGGCCGGTACGCCTCGGTCCCGACCATCGTCGGCGCCCACATGTTCGATCTCCTCGACCGGCCGAAGCTGCATGCCTGGGCAGAGGTCGTCGATGAGGTGCCGTTCATGTGGCGCGCTCTCTACCAGGAGAAGCTTCCGCACGACTTCAGCGTGGCCAACCTTCGACAGTCGCCGCTGCTCCATCAGCGGCTCGACGCTGACTACAACGGCTGGTGGATGTGCCTGATCCCGCTCTCGATCATCCGCGAGATCGGGCTTCCCCTCCCTGCGTTCATCAAGTGGGATGACGCCGAGTTCTGCCTGCGAGCACGCGGAGCCGGATACCCCACAGTGTCCATGCCGGGGGTGGCCCTCTGGCATGTGTCCTGGGTCGGCAAGGATGACTCCATCGACTGGCAGGCGTACTTCCACGCCCGGAACCGCATCGTGGCCGGGTTGCTCCACTCCGAGGTCGACCGCGGGGGCACCCTCATACGCCACAGTCGTCGCGTCGATCTGAAGCACCTGATGATGATGCAGTACTACCCGGTGGCACTGCGCCACCAGGCCCTGCGGGACGTTCTCTCAGGACCTGCCCACATGCGCGCCAACCTCGCGACCGCCATGCCCCGCGCACGCGCCATCGCGAAGGAGTTCCCCGAGACCGTGGTGCACCGTGACAGCGGGGTGCCGATGCGATCCCGTCGCGGTCGTATCGTGTTCAAGAGGACTCGTCGCAACGAATTCGACAACCCGGCGGGCCTGCGCCTGCGCTGGTTCACCGCAACCACGCTGACGGCCCACTGGCTGCACAAGCCCCGCCCCGAGAACCTGCGGCAGCCCGAGGTGGAGTTCGGCAAGGGGGATGCCCATTGGTGGCGACTCCCGATGTACGACAGCGCTCTGGTCAACTCCGCCGACGGGTCCGGCAAGAACGTGTACAGCCGCGATCGGCGCCTGTACCGTTCGATGCTGCTCGATAGCGTTCGTCTGCACCGCCGACTCCGGCGTGAGTGGCCGCGACTGGCCGCGCGGTACCGCGCGGCCGGGGACGAACTCACGTCTGTGGCGGCATGGCGGTCCACGTTCGAGGACGCGACACGATGACGGGCAACGTCACGCCCTTCGACCCGGCCTCGGCGACGATCGCGGTGGTCACCTACAACCGCTCAGGCCTCCTCACCCGTCTGCTCGAGTCAATCGTCGTCATGGACCCGAAGCCGGGCCATGTCGTCATCGTCGACAATGCGTCAGTGGACGACACCACTGAGGTCGTCGAGTCCTTCCGCGACCGGATCGGCACGAAGCTCGTCTACCGCCGCCTCGAGACCAACACAGGCGGCTCAGGCGGCTTCAGCGAAGGAATGCGCGTCGCGTACGAGCTGGGCTCGACCTGGATGTGGCTGATGGACGACGACGTCGAGGTCCTCCCTGATGGGCTCGCCAAGATGGGCAAGTGGGCGCCTCGCTTCAAGAGCATCCAGGGTCGCCGCTACGACTACGACGGCAGCGAGTTCTACTGGCAGTACCGCGTGGCGGAGCCTCTCGGCATCCCGATCCCCTTCGCTCCGTCCGGGTTCGACGCGTCGGGCTACAAGGAGATGAACTCCGGATGCTTCGAGGGCATGTTCATCCACCGCGACATCGTCACGGAGATCGGCCTGCCCGACCCGCGCTTCTTCATCTACTGGGACGACCAGCTGTACGGCTGGCTCGCTTCGCGGAAGACCACATCGGTCATCGTGGACGAGTTCGTGCTGCGCCGCACACGCGAGATCAAGCAGTGGGACATGGGCATCCGCCACATGAACGCCTCGAGCGACGCCTACCGCTACTACATCATGCGCAACCGGGCCCTCATCAAGCAGTACTACCGGTCGCTCGGGGTATATCGCCCGGTGCTCTTCGGTGCCGGCACAGCGCTGACCTTCGCCAAGGAGCTCATCCGGCTGCTGCTGGTCGAGCGCAAGGTTCGCGGGACGTCGAACCTGTTCCGAGGCTTGCGCGATGGGCGGAAGATCGGGCGCGACCGGAGCTGGTCGCCGATGCCGCCTCTCGCCCCGGCGGAGGGTCAGCCGACGACGTAGTCCGCGTTGTACTTGTCGAGGACTTCCTCGATCGGCGCATCCATGACGAGCCGGCCCTTGTCGAGGTAGAGCCCGCGCTTGCAGAAGCGTCGCAGGTCGCGTTCGTTGTGGCTCACGAAGAAGAGCGTGCGCCCTTCGGCGAGCAGTTCGTCGATGCGCTTGTAGCACTTCTCCCGGAACGCCTTGTCGCCCACCGCGAGCACTTCGTCGACGAGGAGGATCGGTTCGTCGAGCAGTGAGACCACCGAGAAGGCGAGTCGCACCTTCATGCCGTTCGAGAGGTGCTTGTAGGGGGTGTCCACGAAGTCGCCGATCTCGGCGAAAGCGATGATGTCGTCGAAGCGCCGCGACACTTCCGCGCGCGACATCCCGTGCAGACCCGCCGTCAGCCGGACGTTCTCGCGGACCGTGAGATCTCCAACGAACCCGCCGGTGATCTCGATGAGCGGCGCGACACCGCCATTGATGTCGATGGTTCCTTCATCCCAGAGCAGTACGCCGGCGACGAGCTTCAGCAGCGTCGACTTCCCCTGGCCGTTTCGGCCCACGACGCCAATCGACTCCCCCGGAGTCACTGTGAACGACACGTCGCGCAGTGCCCAGAATTCCCCCGGCCGCGCGCGACGCTTCGAGCCCGCAAAGAGGTCCTTGAAGCTGCGCCGACCTCGCCGATTGCGGCGGAACCGGACTCCCAGTCCCGAGACTTCGATCGCATGAGCGGATGCCGCGGCCACTACAGCTCCTTCAGAACAGGTCGCTCGAGCCGGCCGAAGACCCACATGCCGAGCGCCAGGAAGCCGAAGCTCATGATTGCGCCGACGATGACCACGAACGTGTCCCACGTCTCGGGGAAGAAGCCGGCGCGGTACAAGGTGAAGATTCCTGACAGCGGGTTGAAAGCGACGAGTTCTTTGAACGCCCCTGGCAGGTCAGAGACGCCGTAAATCACCGGCGAGGCATAGAAGAGCGCGCGGAGGATGAGCCGCGTCGTGCGTTCCAGGTCGGTGTAGAGCACGCACAGCGGGGCGACGAGCAGGCCCACCCCGACGAGGAGGACGGTCTGGAGC